>JBPCMI010000181.1:0-22286 GCA_051002415.1 Pyrinomonadaceae bacterium | reverse complement strand
GCGATGCTGGCTGAAGGACACAAAGCGGAATTGCTGGTTAAGGCTTTCGACTTCGACTACTCCTGGCCGATTCACAGCTCCCTGACTCGCGTGTTGCAGGGCCAGGGCCGCGCTTCCGATTTGCGCGCCGAATGGGAGCAGGAATTCAAGGACTGGCCGCGTGGCTCGCTGCATCTGCGCTTCTCTGACAATCACGACGAGCGCCGCGCAATCGCGCGCTTCGGAGAACCTGCCGCGCTCGCGGCTTCCGCGGTGATGTTCACAATCGATGGCGTACCGCTCCTGTATAACGGAATGGAGGTGGGTGACACGACAGAGTCAGGCGCTCCTGCTTTGTTTGAGAAGCTGCCTGTCTTCTGGCCGATCGCCGAAAGACGCCCCGAGTTTCCGCGTTTCTACAAACAAATTATGGCGCTACGCCGATCGAGCAATGCATTGCGGCGAGGCTCGCTTCAATGGCTGCGAAACTCTGATGAGTCGCGCGTGTTGACCTTCGCGCGTAATACGGCGAACGAAGAAGTAATCGTCGCGATCAATCTTTCAAGCCAACCGTTTTCCGGTTCCGTCGAGAGTGCGAACGGCTTAGCTTATGAGGATGTCTCGCCTGATGTTGGTCCACCTTTGCCGCCCGACGCTCCCGCACCCGAGATCATTCGCAGAAAGCGCCCCGTTGCGTTGCCATCGCTTTTCCTGGATCCCTGGGGCTATCGAATCTTTCGACGAGCGTTGAAATAGGTCTGCTCAAGTTTGGCGACATAGCGGTTGTCTTGACTAACTCGTGCGCAGCGAGTCTCTGACTTGTTGGCGCGGCAAGTCTCTGACTTCTGGTGCGCGGCAAGTCTCTGACTTGCCGCTTTCGAGCAAAACTCAATTGGGTCTTAGACCCAAAATAAGAGGTCTAAGACCTCCATCTGAGAAGAAAAGATTGTCGGCAAGTCGGAGACTTGCCGCGCACCTGAGGTCAGAGACCAAGCCACAGGATCACGACCGTTTCCAGGTTTACGCGAAATGCAGCGAGCCATCCAAATTGCAATCGTGTCACTCCTTGGCTGCACAGTTTTATGCGGACAAGCGTTAGCTCCTGGCGCGCCGGGGCTAGACGCTCACTGGCCCAGCGCCGCAAAGAATGGATTCGGAACTTCCCACACGCTGGCCTCGAAAGTGTGGTTCACGCTGAATAATGGTGTCCTTACCGAGGTCTTCTATCCGACTCTTGATGTGCCAAATGTTCAGATGTTGCAGTTCGTTTTCGTCAGTGCCGACGGTAAACGCGTGGAGACTGAAGCTGAAGACATGGAACATGAGCTTGAGGTTCTGGATCCGGCTGCACTCACCTTCCGTCAAATCAGTAAGGGAAGGAGGGGTGATTACACCATTACTAAGACCTATGTGACCGATCCGGAGCGGAGCTCAATCCTGATCGATGTTCAGTTTCACTCGGCAGCGAAGCCACTCTGCTTTTGCCGACTCTACCTCTACTATGATCCATCGCTAAATAACAGTGGTATGCACGATTCCGGATGGATAGACGGGGAATGGCTAGTCACCTCTGACGCCGATAAAACTTCCGCCCTGACTGTTACGAAGTACGTGCTCGACGATTCAACTAGTGGATATCTCGGCACCAGTGATGGCCTAACGCAGCTGCGTCGTAGCGGCAGCGTCAATCCTTACATTCGAGCCGATAAAGGCAACGTCGTGCAAATGGCGCGGCTTCGCTTTCCGTTGGGACTTCCGCGCTCTTCTGAGAGGTTTACGGTTGTTCTCAGTTTCGGGCGAAATCAACGAGAGGCGATCGCTAACGGCCAGGCATCGGTGAGAAAAGATTTTGAAGTGGCTAAGGCTGAGTATTCTCAAGGTTGGCACGAATACGTTAAGAGTCTTCCGCTAGTAGGAGAAAAATATCAGCCTCAATTCAACATGGCAGCGATGGTGCTAAAAGGACTTGAGGATAAAACCCATCGTGGGGCCATGATCGCCTCACCATCGAACCCCTGGGGTGGGGGAGCTAACGCCAACGAACCTATGGTCAGTGGCTATCACGCGGTGTGGTCTCGAGATCTCTACCATGTGGCAACGGCATTTCTGGCGCTCGGTGATCGGGCTGCAGCAAATCGAGCCCTTGATTATCTTTTCAAGGTGCAGCAGAAACCTGACGGAAGCTTTCCGCAAAACTCGTGGGTTGATGGTCGCCCCATCGGCGGCGGTTTGCAGATGGATCAAGTGGCCCTACCGCTCGTGCTTGCATACCAGTTAGAACGAACCGACCGTCGCACCTGGTTAAAACACATCAAGCCCGCCGCAGAGCTCATCGTCAGCAAAGGGCCCGCGACCGAGCAGGAGCGCTGGGAAGAGAAACGAGGCTACTCTCCTTCCACTATTGCCGCGCAAATTGCCGGTCTCGTCTGCGCAGCCCATTTCGCGTCTATTAATAATGACAAGCTCACCGGCAATCGTTATTTGAAGCGGGCAGATGAATGGTTGCGGCAATTGGAAAGCTGGACAGCGACAACAAACGGCTCGCACCTGAAGAGCAGTTACTATTTACGCATCACAGAAGATCCCGATCCTAATGATGGAGATAAGATCGAGATAAACAGTGGCGGCGGCGTTTATGATGAGCGCGAGATCGTGGATGCTGGTTTTTTAGAACTGGTTAGATTAGGAATCAAGCCCGCCGACGATCCACTGATAGTCAGGACACTAAACGTGATCGACAAATTAATAAAGGCGGAGACCCCGGGTGGGCCAGGTTGGTATCGTTACAATCACGACGCATATGGGGAAACAGCCAATGGGGGTAAATACGACGGTCGTACCGGGATTGGACGACTGTGGACGCTGTTAACTGGCGAAAGAGGCGAGTACGACATCGCCAACGGAAGCCTATCTGCCGCGCGTACTAAGTTAAATGCAATGATGTCGTTTGCAAACGACGGCCTGATGATTCCTGAACAGGTTTGGGATCGGCGTGAGAGCCCTCGTGCGGAGCTTCAGTTTGGCAAGGGCACGGGCTCAGCGACGCCACTCGCCTGGTCGATGGCTCAGTTCATTCGTCTCTCCGTAAATATCAAGAGTAAGCACAACGTCGAAACGCCGCGTATTGTTGCCGAGCGATACAGCAAGCGTCACCAAGGAAGAGATGGGCGATTCAACGAGGAACAGCGCTGAGCGGGATACTGGCTTCGTCTTCGCGGCCGACGTGGGTGGCACGCATCTTCGTGCTGCAACCGTCGATGCTTCGGGACGAATTCATTTTCGCTTGAAGCAAAATACGCCAAGGGCGGAGAGGGCCGATGAAATTGTGCGCTCCCTGGTACTGGCAGTCCGCGAGTGTGAATGGCAAACCGCTGGGCCGGACGGAAGTACGCCTTGCTTCATCAAGGCTATCTCAGTAGTTGTGCCGGGAACCGTGAACGTCGAAGAAGGCTTCGTTGTAAAAGCGCCCAACGTGCCCTCGCTGAATGGTTTTCACCTTGCTGAGGCTTTAACAGCTGAACTGGAGCGGCCGGCAATTCTGGAGAACGACGCAAACGCAGCAGCCGTAGGCGAAATGTGGAGAGGTGCCGGGCGCGGGCATTCCACAATTGTATGTGTGACGCTTGGGACGGGCGTAGGCGGCGGAATAGTTTTGGATGGAGAGTTATGGCGCGGTGTCGACGGCGCAGCCGCAGAAATCGGACACATGTGCGTCGATCCTTTTGGGGGCGTTGCTTGCGGTTGTGGTAGTCGCGGCTGCCTTGAGGTGTACGCCTCAGCCACGGCAATTGTACGCATGACTCGCGAGGCGCATCCTCGCTACCCTGATTCGTTGCTAACGATTAGTGAGAGTCTAACCGCGGAAACAATTTACGCCGCGGGTCTGGAAGGTGACGAGCTCGCCCTTGAAGTATTTCGTCGCATGGGCGTGTACCTGGGAATCGGACTGGCAAACCTCATCAATATCATCAACCCGGAGATGATTGTGATCGGGGGTGGCGTGGTAAATGGCTGGAAGCTTTTTGAAAAGCATATGCATCAACAAGTCGCAGAGCGCGCTTTTCCTTTACTTGCGGCCCGGGTAAAGATTGAGCGCGCTGAATGCGGTGATGATGCCGGCCTGCTGGGGGCCGCGAAGCTCGGATTCGGAAAATCGGTCTAGCTTCAAACTACAAGCAATTGAATCGAAGCGACTATCGCTCTCATTCTCACCGTGCTTCAGCGCGGTTTTAATGGAGCAACAAAAACAGAAACCGGTTGAACGGATTCCTATGGTGCCAGGCGCGTCACCGGCTGAGGTTGAGAATGAGAGCAGAAATGTTTAGTCAAATTATCCCTTCCCACTTGCAGCATAGATGGCTTCGATCCTATGTAGCGATCGCACAACGTTCGGTGGGCTTCACTCTTCTTATTTTTACTATCGCCACCACTGCCATTGCGCAGGACGTGACCGCGCTTGAAAAGATCGGCCCGATCGTAAGCTTGGTGAAATCCGAAAAGGCGGTGCTGTTTAATTGCGAAGACAAGTCTCAAGTTCAAATGACGCTCCTGGCCCCGGATCTGGTCCGCATCCGGGCGAGCTTCACAAAGCCTTTACCCCCCAGGGATCATTCCTGGGCTATAGCCAAAACCGATTGGCCGACACCACGCTGGACGCTGACGGAAGATTTAACTTCTATCCTGATCACCACTGACGAACTCGAAATTGTTGTGCGTCGCTCCCCACTTCTAATTCAATTTCGCGATGCAAAGACTCATGCACTCATCAACGCGGACGAACAACCCATGGCCTACGACGCCAAGGGTCTGCTGAAAGAGATGATGTTTGACGCCAAAGCCGGCCCCTTTGTAGCGGCGGCCAAGCGGCTAGGCTTTGAAGAACACTTTTACGGGCTGGGGGAAAAGGCAGCTCGGCTCGATAAGCGTCGCAGTTCGTTCGTAAACTGGAATTCCGATACTCCCGGCTACGTCGAAGGGAGAGATCCGATTTACCAAACAATACCCTTTTACACCGCAGTGCAAAACGGCCACGCGTACGGCATCTTTTTCGACAACAGCTATCGCAGCTATTTCGATTTTGGTAAATCGTCACAGCAGCGCATATGGTTTGGCGCTGAGGGTGGCGAGCTTAACTATTATTTTTTCTACGGCCCATCGTTGAAGAAGATCCTCGCTCGCTATGCGGACCTCACTGGTCACATGCCGCTGCCGCCATTGTGGGCGCTCGGCAACCAACAAAGTCGTTGGAGCTATTATCCTGACACGATGGTCGAGGAAGTGGTGGCCGAGTATCGCAAGCGGGATCTTCCGCTCGACGTGGTGCACCTTGATATTGATTACATGCAAGGCTACCGAGTATTCACGTGGGACCGCGAACGATTTCAAAACCCCAAAGCGCTGACAGAGAAGCTGGCGCGGCGGGGCGTTAAACTCGTAGCGATTGTCGATCCCGGGGTCAAACATCAACCTGCCTCGAAAAGCGCGGGCCGCATCACTTCGCAAACTCCGGAACTCGAGTCGCAACAGCAGCGATATTACGTCTACGACGCCGGTCTGGAAAAAAAATACTTTCAACGGCGTCAGAATGGCGACTTATTCATTCCCAAAGTCTGGCCGGGCGAAAGTGTATTTGTTGATTACACCCTCCCAGCTGCCCGCGAGTGGTGGGGCAACCTGCATCGTGCTTACACGGATAACGGAGTCGCGGGAATCTGGACGGATATGAATGAGCCGGCAGACTTCATCGATCAAACTGGTAAGAACCAACTCGACGTCGTTAGCTTCGATGAAGGCGAAAAATCCACGCACGCGAAAAACCGAAATGTCTTTGCCCTGTTAATGGCGCGAGCGACATACGAAGGCCTCGAGCGGCTGCGACCGCAGCTAAGACCCTATGTAATCACACGCGCGGGCTATGCCGGCATTCAGAGATACTCGACGATGTGGACCGGGGATACGAACAGCACCTGGGAAGCCCTGCAACTGAACGTTCCCATGTTTACTACGCTCGGGATGTCGGGCGAGCCTTTTGTGGGCAGTGACGTCGGTGGTTTCATCGGCAGGGGAAGCGGTGAGTTGCTGGTTCGCGCTTACCAGGTAAGTTTCCTCGCTCCCTTTTGTCGCAACCACAAAGTAATCGATGGTTACGATCAAGAGCCCTGGCGCTTTGGAGACTATTACGAAAACATCATTCGCAAATATCTGAAACTGCGTTACCGGTTGTTGCCTTTGTTGTACACACAGCTGGAAGCAGCGCATCGCACCGGAGTGCCGCTGTTTCGTCCCTTAGTTCTGAACTACCAGGACGATAACAACACCTACAACCTCGACGATGAATTCATGATTGGAGACGACATTTTGGTCGCGCCGGTTGTGAAGCCCGATGTTACGCAGCGATTGGTCTATCTGCCAAAAGGCGTTTGGTATGATTACTGGACCAACAAGCGGTATGAAGGTGGGTCCATGTTCGCCATCGCCGCGCCCCTTGACACTGTGCCCATGTTTGTTCGCGGCGGAGCCATTATCCCGACAGGGCCAGAGCTGAACTACGTTGGCGAAAAAGCTAACGACCCGCTCACCTTCAACATTTATCCTGATGACAAAGGTTCCGCCTCTGTGACGTTGTACGAAGATGACGGCCTCAGCCCGGCTTATAAACAGGACGGCTTTCGCCGCACTACGGTAAGTGTCAGCCGAATGCTGGGTGGCTACACAGTTAACATCGGCGCACCTAACGGTCGCTATAATCCTGGGCCGCGGAAGTTTAACTTTCAGATCAAATCGGCGGGTCCGATGCGCAATCCGACAACCGTTCCCGACAACGGGATGGCGCAGACCGTCAGAATTAGGTGAGAGCTCTGGTCCAGTGTCTCCGCTAAGTTGAGTTTTCAACTAATCCGATTTTTAGGCAAATCCTCGTTGACCACGCAAACTGAGCTCAAACGTCAAATTGGCATTCGCACGGCTACAGCCCTCGTGGTTGGTGAAGTGATTGCTGTCGGAATATTTCTTACTCCGGCCGGCATGGCCAAATCCCTCGGCTCGCCTCTCTGGGTACTGATTGTCTGGCTAGTGATGGGCGGGATGGCCATTTGTGGTGCTCTTTGCTTCGGCGAGTTGGCGGCGCGATATCCGCAAGCGGGCGGCAGCTATGTTTACCTACGCGAAGCGTTCGGCCGGCCCTTGGCTTTTTTGTATGGATGGATGGCCCTGCTGGTTATGGATCCGGGATTGACCGCAGCGCTCGCCGTTGGGTTGGCGGGTTACGTAGGCTACATCGCAAACCTTTCTCCTGGAGCAACGAAAGCGGTTGCTATTGCCGCAATAGTCTCAGTGGCAGTTATCAATATCCGTGGGGTCAGGCTCGGGGCGTGGCTAATGCGTTGGCTGACTGGCCTCAAACTGGGTTTGCTCTTTTTCCTATTGCTCTGGGGTTTTGGTTTTCAGCTAGGTAACTGGTCTAACTTCACGCCATTCATGGCTCAGCGACCGCAGTCGGCGCCGCTATTGCCGGCTTTGGCCGGCGGCCTGGTCGCAGCCTTCTTCTCCTTTGGCGGTTGGTGGGACGTAACGAAGGTTGCAGGCGAAATACGTGAACCCGCTCGTACGCTTCCAAGAGCGTTGCTATACGGTGTACTGATCGTAACGCTTGTTTACATCCTGACCAGTGCTGTCTTTTTTTATCTAGTCCCGCTCGAGTCGGTTACTTCCGGCGAAACATTCGCTGCTCAAGCTGGCGAAGTCCTCTTTGGCAGACAAGGGGCGCAGGTGTTCTCCGGCATTGTCATCATTACGGTCGCAGCCAGCCTGGCCGCGCTAATCATGGCGGCGCCGCGCGTGTATTTCGCTATGGCACGTGATGGATTGTTCATTCCGTCCGTCGCCTCGCTGCATCCGCGATTCGGAACTCCGGCGCGCGCCATTGCGTTGCATGCCCTGCTTGCTTCTCTCCTCGTGGCGCTGGGCAGCTTCAACGACATCATCTCTTACTTCATCTTCGTGGTCGTAATATTTGTGGCTCTGAGCGTGGCGGCCTTGTTCGTGCTGCGAAGCAGACAACTCCAGAGACCCGTTTACCAGACGCCCGGTTATCCTGTCACTCCAATCGTGTTTTTGCTGTTAGTGGGAGTGTTACTTTTTCTGCTGGGTAGCAATAGTCCCAAAGAGTCATTGCTAGGCGTCGGTGTGGTGGCCCTGGGCGTTCCGGTATACTACCTTCTGTTCGCTCCTAAAGTTATTGAACCAAAAAGCTAGAGGCGGCTATTTCTATGACCTGGATTAAGACTGTTTCTTTAGAGGACGATGAGGATTTGCAGAAAGCGATTGAATCGCAGCGAAATCTCTATCCAACCGAATATGCCACTCCGATCCACCCGACTGCGGCCGGAGAAACCTCCGAGATTGTCGCTTCACACAGCCTGATTCCAGACGCTTTGCACCATGCGTTTGCCACCTTCGGAGCGTTGATGTCGCCGGATCTCCCGCTCACCCGCCGGCAGCACGAAATGATCACGACCCTCGTTTCCGTTGCCAACCGTTGGCATTATTGAATCGAATCGCACGCAGAGTTTCTGCGTCGAGTGACACTGGATGAAGAGCTCGTGCAGGCGCTGCAGGAAGACTATAGAACTGCGCCTATCTCTGAATCTGATCGCGTGATGCTGGATTACGTCGTGCAACTAACTAAGGACGCGACCGGAATTAGCCTGCAACATCACGAACGTTTACGCGCCGCAGGCTTCGATGATCGAGGCATTCTGCAGATCACTTTGATCGCCTCCTGGTTCAACTACATCAATCGCGTCGCCGATGCGCTCGGCGTGGGCCGGGAGTAGGAACGAAGGCGCGACCATTCGCGGACACGGGTTCGGAACATTGACACGGGGACTGATCAAGGCACCAAGTCGGCTTCGACGCGCAGCGTCGCAGTGAATTATTGTCTCGGCGCCACTCAGGCCTCTTGTTTGCGCGGTGCACGGCCCGTCGCACCCTCACTCTTCGCATAACGATCCAGTCCAAAACCCAGAAGCAGCGTCGCCAGAATAAATGTTGACGAGAAGAAGTAAGGTGAAGAGACACCAAGCGAATCAAAACACCAGCCGAAGAACAACGGCGCGATAACGCGCGCCACTCCGCCGTAAGTCTGCTGCATTCCCATGTATAGACCTCGCTCGCGTGGCGCGATCACTCGCGACAGCAGTGAAGTCACGCAGGGAAATGTAAACGCCGTGCCTAATGGAATCAGCGCCACCGCGATTGCCAGCATTGGCAGGTTTCGCGACAGTGGCATTCCTAAAACTCCCGCAGCGAGCAATACCAATCCCAACCGCGAGAGTTTTGCTTCGCCCAACCAGTCGACCATGCGACCTAACAGCAGCACGCGGGTGAAGACGGAAATCGAACCGACATACATGAAGAAGTAGCCGATGGTTTGCTCAGTCACCTGGAAACGGGCGTTAAGAAAAAGCGCGAGCACTGAAAAGCTGCCCTGGAAGGCGCCAATAGCGATCGCATAGATCCAGATTAATCGCGAGGCAGGCTCACTCGAGTGGGAGATAACACGCCAGATTGCCTGCCGCGAAGTGCGGCGCGGCTCATCCGCAGGCGCTTGTTCGGTGAAATCGCGCGACTCGTTAAGGTAGCGTGCAACGAATACCATGTTCAGCACGCAAAGTGCGGCGGCGAGGATGCCTGGTGCTGCCTGACCCATCTGAAGTGTTCCTGCGCCTGGCAGCAGATCTCGTTTGCCTAAGGTGATGGCGAAGGAACCCAGCACGGGGCCAAGCGCTACGCCGAGGTTTGTAGTCGCCGATAACCATCCCAGCGCACGCGCGCGATCTTTAGGGTCGGTCGAGTCAGCAACATAAGCCTGGATCACTCCCACTGTCCCCCCGCCGGCGCCTTGCACGATGCGCGATAGAAAAAGAACGAGGAGGGAGTGCGCAAAACCGAAGATGAGATAAGCAATCGCCGAAGCGCCTAACGCGATTAGTAGAGCAGGCCGGCGGCCTACGCGATCGGAAAATCTTCCCCAGGCGGGCGCGCTTAGTAATTGAGCTACGGTAAACGCCGAGACGATAAAGCCAATAATCAAGCCCACGCCGAGATGCGCACCCAACACGTCGATACCCGATCCACCTAAAGACTTCACATAGAACGGCAGGAGGGGAATGATCATCAGCAGTCCGACCATGTCCACGAACGCCGTGGCCATCAGGGCAAACAATTTCGCGGGGATTTTTCGGACTTCGCGCCAAAGGATGTAGAGGAGGCCGAGGGCAATCGTCGCGAGCAGAATGCGCACGATTGGCGACTGAAAAGACTGGGCTATGTTCTGCTGCAGCAGCATCGGAGAGCGAATCAGGACAATAACATATGTATGGGCGCCTCCTCCGTGGGCGCCCCCATGTTCAAAACATTGGGCGGCCTTTGAGCCGCACTCCAAAAAAAAGAGCGCCGACGAGTCGGCGCACTCAAAACAATCGGAAATTGGCAATCGGCAATCGCCAATTTTCTACGGGATTGTTTTGTCTGTGCCGCGCAACAAATCTCTAAAGTGAGGATCTGATCTCAGTGTTTCGAGATGCGGATCGACGCGCACGAAAGTGAACCCGACGGCGTGTTCCCTTTCCGCCTGCGATAACCAGCGTAGTGCATTGATGTTATCGCCCAACCAGGTGTAGATGATCGCAATCTCGTAGGCCGTGACCCATTCTTCCTGACGCCGCGCCAGAATTCCTTCCAACATCCCCCGCGCTTCGTCGTGACGGCCGACCGCCGCGAGCACATGAGCTAGCTTCGCGCGTGTCGTCGGAGTATCACCGGCAAAGCTTCGCTCCTGTTCAAAAGTCGCGAGGGCTTCGTTGTGCAGTCCCTTTTTCTCATAAGCCCATCGCAGGATTGTGTGCGCAGCCACTGCGCCCGGATCCAGATCGAGTGCCTTCAGACACTGCGTGATAGCGTCGTCGTAACGGCCCGCCAGAAACAGCACATTTGCCACGGCAGTCGCAATCACGGCAGATTGCGGCGAAATGTCGCGCGCGCGTTCAATCTCTACTACCGCTTCATCGTGACGCCCCATTGCCGAGAGACTATAGGCGTACCAGCGGTGCGCAACCTGATTAGTCGGTCGCAACAGAATCGCTTTCCGCAGCTCGCGTTCGGCGTCTGCACAGTCACGATCGTAATGCAGCCTGACAAAGCCGAGCGACGCATGCCCTTCCGCTAAATTCTCATCCGTGGCGACCGCGCGCGTTGCTGACTCTTTTGCCCGTTGCCAGGCTTCGGGTGGCGCCGGTTCGATGAACCAGTTAAGCAAGGCATAGCAATCGGCCAGTTCAGCGTGAGCGAGGGCGTAGTCCGGATCAAGTTCCACTGCACGCTCGAGGCGCTCGATGGCTTGCTTCAAACCGTCGGCACTGCGGCGCGTCGAATAGTAACGACCAGCGGTGTAGAGGCGGCGAGCTTCTTCATTGATTCCAGCATGCGTCTGCTCAGCCGGAACCAAGACTGGCGAAGTCACTGGTGCGCTCGTGGCGCGCAACTCGCTTCTGCGTCGGGCCACAGCCGCCGCCGCTACCTGCTCCGAAATGTCGGGACGACCAACCGCGGGATTACGGGTCTTGATTAAGAGCTCTTCAAACTCCGGCTCGCCGCGCAAGGGATCCAGTTCAGGCTCAACGCCCATCCATACCAGCCAGCCATCGTTGACCACGTAGGCTTCCCGCAGCAGCGAGAGTGCGGTGTCCGGTTCGTTCAACCGCACATGAATTAAGGCTCGCTGGTAAGGCGAGGCGAAAGCGTGCTGCGTAATATCACTTAACTGCGCCAGGATTTCTTTAGCTTGCTCAACTTTTCCCGAGGCCGCGTAGGCGGCGCCGAGCGAGGCCAGCAAGAGGGGACCGTTTGATACAGCGACTGATTTTTCCGCGAGCTGAACGGCCTCTTCCACTTGACCGACATGTCTCAACGTCCAAGCCAAGGTCGCCAGGCCCAACGAAAAGTCCGGCGCAGCCTCCAGCATATTTCGGTGAGTAGTAATCGACTCGTTAAAACGTCGCGCCTGGTAGTAGCACCAGGCGAGGGCCTGCATGATGCTTGGTGAGAGCGGGTCCAATTCGCGCGCGCGCGACATTTCGCGGATCGCTTCATCGAACCGTCCGCACATCGCCAGGTGAAATCCATACCAGTGATGAGCGGTGGCGTAGTTGGGATTGATCTCGATGGCGCGCCGATGATGACCCTCGGCGACCGCCCAATCGAAATCGTGGCACACGGTCGCGAATCCAAGAGCGCTATAAGCCTCGGCGGATGTTACATCGAGCGCGACTGCTTTGCTTGCCGCTTCTTTGGCTGCGGCAGAACATTCCGCAAAGGGTCTGATCCCAAAAACGCCTAGCCAATTGTAGTAGTCTGCGATTCCGGTGTAAGCGAGTGCGTAATCGGGATCGAGTTCGATGGCTTGGGTGTAGCTTTCAAGAGCTTTAGCAAAACCGGCAACGGTGTATGTGTTCCAGTAGTAACGGCCGCGTAGATACGATTCGAAAGCTTCCGGAATCTCCGTGCCGCGCTTAGATAGCTGCCGCTTTTCATCTCGCGTCAACTGCGGCAAAAGCGCGCCCGCCACGCGTTCAGAGATTGAATCCTCGATTTGCAGAACGTCCGTGGCGTGCTCATCAAACTGTTGGGCCCAGCGCGTCACGCCTTCCCCAACACTCAACAGCTGCGCAGATGCTCGCAGATGATCGCCAAGACGGCGCAGGCTGCCGTGGACAATGTAATCAACACCCAGGTCACGTCCGGCAATGAGTGGATCAACTATCAAGCCACGAAACCGCAACACGCTGCTAGTCGGTCTTACAATCAAGCGCTGCACATTGCTAAGGCGAGTAATTAAGGCGTCAGTCAGTCCGACACCCAAATATTCGTCACCGGTATTCTGGGCAGCCTCGCCGAGTACGCGAAATGGCAATACGGCGATCGATTCCTGGCCGGTGTGCGAATGCGCCGGGAGTGGCGGCAATGCGGCCAGTCGGTGATCGAGCTTTTGCAGCAAGTCGTTAAAGCGCGGGTGCCCATGCAAAGGATCGAGTTCCGGATCCACTCCCACCCAAAGCACTTTGGCATCATTCAGCTTGTGCGCGCGCTCGAGATGGTTGAGTGATTCTTCGAATCGCCCCAGCGCGCAATAAACCAACGCCTGGTGATACGGAGAGATGTAGCGATGCCCCGAGATTACATCCATATCTTTGAGCACAGCTTCGGCTTCCGCGGTATGACCGGCGACGGCGTGGGCCGCACCCAGCCGTCCCAGAGTGTGGCTGGCTTTTCCCAACAGCTCGACGCCACGAAGCGCGGCCGAAATTGCTTCATCGTGCCGTCCGAGGCGGCTGAGAACAAAACTCAGTCCGTACAGCATCATCAAATTTTGGGGTTCTGCGTCGATCGTGACGCGCGCAATCCGGTACGCCTCGTCAAAGCGGCGCGAGTGATAAAGACACCAGACCACGGTGAAGCGAGAAATTATGGCCAGCGGATCGAGATCGCGTGCGATGTAAGCCTCGCGCAAACTCTCGGTGAAACGTCCTTCCATCCCCAGCTGCAGCGCATAATAAATTCGCGGCACTGAGTAAGCAGGGTTGAGTTCGATCGCTTTCAACAACTGACGCTCGGCCTGTGCCCAGGCAAAATCGCGGCAGAGAATTGCCTGGCCTAATGCCGCGTGCCCTTCGGCCAGCGCTGGATCAATTGCTACTGCCGTCGAAGCTGCTTCATGTGCGGCGGCGGAACATTCCGCAAAAGGCAAGACAGTAAAACTTCCCAGCCAGTTGTAATACGAAGCAACGCCTGCGTAAGCGACTGCATAGTTAGGATCGAGGGCGATCGCCTGGTGATAACAAACGATGGCGCGGGCAAATCCGTCTTCAGTGAACGTGTTCCAGTAGAAGCGACCGCGCAGGTAAGCTTCATGGGCCTGCGGATCATTAGTGCCGCGCTTGGCGAGCCGTACTCGCTCATCACCCGTTAGCTGCGGCACCAGCGATTCCGCAACGTGGGCCGAGATCGCGTCTTCAAGACTGAGAACGTCCGTAAACTTTTCATCAAACTGTCCGGCCCAAACCGCAGTCCCATCCTGCACGTTCAGCAGTTGCACAGTAACGCGAATATGGTCCCCGGAGCGCCGGATGCGGCCGTCGAGCACGAAAGCGACGCCGAGTTCGCGACCCGCCACTAAGGGATCCGACTCACTGCCGTAACGAAGCACGCTGCTGGTCGGTCGCACAGCAAAACGTCTGACGCCACCCAGGCGCGCAATCAAAGCATCTGCCAGACCTGTACCGAGATACTCCGGGCCCGAGCCAGTTCCCTGATCTAGGTCGAATAGCTTTAAGGGAAGTACCGCGAGTGAGTTCTCCTTGTTACTGGGGTCGAATTTTGGTTCCGCGGCCGCAAACGGAGCGTCCGGCAGAGTTGAAACCGCGCGGCCTTCAAGATAACTAGAGATGTCGTTGCGCAACTGTTCGACAGATTGATAGCGCCACTCCGGCTCTTTGCGCAGCGCCCGCATTACGATCTCGTCCAAATCACCAGTGAACTCGCGATGCAGCGTTTCGGGTGTGGAGCGGCGCGCCGTGTAAAGCGCGGTTAAGGTCGTCGCCTCATCAGCCGTCGGGCTGCTCGGCAGCAAGTCGTCCGGACGTGTTATCACCACACTTAACGGCGGCGGCGTCTCTTCACAAATCACGCGCGCGATCTCATGCGGAGCGCGATTGCGCAGACGATACGGACGATGGCCGGTTAACAATTCGTAAAGCAGGACGCCCAGCGAGTACACATCCGTCGTCGGTGAGGTCGGCGCGCCCTGCACCTGTTCCGGCGAAGCATACTCAGGCGTCATCAAGCGCATAGCCGTCGCGGTTGGGTCGTGCGTGATGTCGCCGGCAATCTCGGGATTGAGCAACTTAGCGATGCCAAAATCGAGCAGTTTGGGAATCCCCGCGGCAGTAACGAGAACATTCGATGGTTTGATATCGCGGTGGACGATATGTTTTTGATGCGCGTAGTGGATCGCGTCGCAGATTGATTGAAACAGCTTCAGCCGTTCTGAAATGTTGAGCTGTTGATCATCGCAGTAGCGATACAACGGCTGCCCTTCGATGTATTCCATAACGAAGTAAGGCAAACCGTCGGCAGTGGTGCCACCATCGAGCAGCAGGGCGATATTTGGATGCGTGAGGGCAGCGAGTATCTGCCGTTCTCTGCGAAAACGGCGGAGGATAAAGTCGGTATCCATGCCACGCTTAACCAACTTAATGGCCACGCGCATGTTGAATTCCTGATCCACCCGGTGGGCTTCATATACCGCGCCCATGCCGCCGCGTCCCACTTCCCGTTCGATTAAGTACGCCCCCAGGCGCACGCCAAGGAGGGGGTCTTCCAACTCATCGAGCGAATCGAGCACGTCCGGATCAACTGAGAAGGTTTGGCCGCCGCCACTCTCATGATGCTGCAAGAGAGACTCGACATCTCGCCGCAGCGCCGAGTCGCCCGCACAGGCGACGGACATGTAGCGAGCCCGCTCCTCAGCGTTGAGATCCACTGCCGCTTGAAAGATGTCTTCTACTTGTCGCCAGCGTTCGGGGGTCATGCAGGATCGTGAATCGTGAATCGTGAATCGTGAATCGTGAATCGGAAACTCGGGAATCGTGAATCGGAAATCGTGAAGTTGTTAGTCGTTAATCGAGATCGGAATCTTAAGTCCTTATTGGCATCTGATCATCAGGGGAGATGATGAGTTAGTCGTGTTGGAACGCCAGCAACCGTAATCACGACTCCCGCTTTACGATTTACGATTAACGATTCACGATTCACGATTCACGATTCACGATTCACGATTTACGATTCACGATTGATTGTACGAAAAAATCTGCGGGTTCCAAAGTGGGCAAAATGCTCAGTGCGGAAGATAACGTTCAGTCAGGAAGGCGGGCTTGCCCCCGCCTCACCCCGAAGGGGTGATATTCAATAGCCATTGGCAACGCCCACGGAATCGAAGCCCAAAAGTTTCCGACTGAAAGGGTCGAAGATAGATTCACCCCTTCGGGTGGGGGGGGGAAAGCCCGCCTTCCTGACTGAGCATTGCCTTCCTACATCAGCACACTCCCGCGATTCCGAAAGCGATCCTGATCACTTCAACACCGCAGCTTGGGGACTTAGGATCAGGCGATGCCAACGCTGGAAGGTGTTGACGGTTTCACTGGGGTAAACGCGAATGTACGCAGTCTGTAGGTAGACCTTTTCCGGACTCGGCCATTCCACCCGAACGACGGAATTAAAAGATGGTGGCGGTCCGCTGGACTGGGAAGAGTCCGTCTTACCGTTATCTTTTTTGGAAATGGTTTTCTCGTACGCAAAAGAGGCTGCAATTAGTGCGTCGCGCAAGCGGATGCGCGCCTGAGTGGGCTTGTTAGTCGCTGCATCAAAGACTCCAACGTCGACATCGAAAGCAGTAATCACTTTTGCCGAATCGGGGGACCAGGCGGGCAAACACTCGGTCAACTCGTCGTCAAGCAAACGCTCCTGTCCATCGAGCGTCACCAGGCGCGGCCTTCCCGCGGGAAGCTTGTAAGCTTTTTCCCGCTCCGCCCATTCAGGTTCGCGACACGCCAGAGCGACGAAAGCGTGACCATCCGGAGCCCAGGCAAAATAAAAATAAATCAGACCCTCGCGCGTCGTTAACGGCCGGAGATCATAACCGTCGCGATTGCAAACATAGATTTGCTCGGTAGCGAAAGTTGCTACGGGGGCAAACGTAGGTGCGACCGTTGGCGCCGGCTGTGCTTCATCCGGAATTGGCTCGGGAAGCGCAACGCCTGGAGGCGGTGTCGGCGTAGCTGCCGGCTTGGCACTGCGGTGCGCGATAAATGCGATTAGGTTTCCGTCACCAGACCAGGCCACCGTTTCCGGAAAGACGCACGACAGCTCAGGCGGAGTGAGATTACGCAAGAACCTGCCGTCGGCTGCGTAGAGATCGAGGCGGAAGTTTGGACTCGGCTCACTTTCAGTCCCATACAACGCTAGCGCACGCTGGCCATCGGGCGAGAGCACGGTGCGAAGCAAGGCATCATCTGGCCGGCGCGTGCTGAAGTCGGTTTGAATCACCGCCAGCTTTTCATCGCTTTCATCCAACTTCAATTCGGTGGGCATTCCGATGTCGGGTTCAAAGCGAAAAGCAAGGCGTTGTGCGGGAACATCGCGCAGGACAAGAGGACGAACGTCACGGCGCTCCATGATTGTCTGACAGCCGGCAGCGGCCAGCAGACATAGTGTTGTGAAGACAAATATTAACGTGATTCTTACTCTGAGGTTTGTGGAACCTCTGAACCACCATTGAGTTTCATGGAATGATTGAATCATCGGATCATCGGATCATTGAATCATTTCCGATTGCCGATTGCCAATCGCCGATTGCCAATTGCCGCTTGCTGATGGCGATTGGTGATTGCCGGTTACCCAACGCACAATGATCCGACGATCCGATGACTCAATTACTCTCGGCCATAAACAAGTTCCCGGGTCAACGCCGGAGTTAACGAAAGCAGCGCCCGGATCGTGTTGCGCGGCGAAAGATGGTCTTCATCACCTTCATCTGCGGCAACGCAGTTGTGCGCTACGGCGCGGGAAACTCGTCGCGCGAGTGGAACATAATCCGGTGTATCGGCGACAAACTCACGGGCCGCAAGTGCGCCAATCAGGTCACACGTTAGTTCTTCGGCTAATTGCGCGCGAATGTCCAAGCCCGTTAACGCTGACGCGCGATTACCAACCGCTCGATACAACATCAGCAGTGCGTCTCGGTCACCGTCCGCGATATGCACCAGCTCGTGACTTAGCACGCTGATCATCGCTTCGTCCGAAGGCAGGCCGGCCAGGAAAATCGTGCCGAAGGTAATTGTCACCGGGTTTCGCATTAGCACTGACGCGTTATCGCGCGAATCCATGTCCGGCTTGATTCTGCGAACCATCCGCACGCGTTGCATCGCTTGCTGTAACTTTAGTCGCGAAGTCCTCGATGAAATCTTGTACTCGGAAGCAAGCCGTGTCAGCGACTCGATCACGAGATCTTTGGCTAACGGCAACAGACGCTGCGCTCGCTCCGAGCCGGCCACAGATTCCGCGCTCCGCACCGGTAATGAAGGGCGGGCTTGCATCTCGTCGATCGGAACGCTCCCTTTCGGATCTCTGCGGCGCTCATGGCAGGCAACTTCGATGGCGCGCTCAACGAGCTCGCGCGCTTCAGCCGACATGGCTTCACTGGCATGACTGGCTTGAGGGGTTCGCGTTGGCGTGCGACGCCGTTGAGGCCCGGCGTTGGCGATGGAGAAATTGCCGGCAGTAATCAGCACCAGCAACAACGCGGAGAGCTTCGCTTCCCTTCTTTTAGTCTTCACAATTCGCATCCCCCTCACTTTCTCCCTATCTCCCCGTCCCCGTGTCTCCCCATCCCCGTGTCTCCCCATCTCCGATAACCCTGTCTTCCATCCCGCACCGTTACCGGTTTCGCCAAACCGGCTTCCGCTTTTCTATAAAAGCGCTAATGCCTTCTGCGGCATCGCTGGTTTTCATCAACTCGTGAAGATAGACGTCCTCGATTGGCTTCAACGCTTTATCGATCGAGCGACCCCTACCGAGATCAAGCGCCCGGCGCGTCATTTCCAGAGCGGTGGCGGAAAGCTCGCGCAGCTTGGCCAGAACTTCTCGAGTCTTCTGTTCTAACCCGATTGCTGGCACGACATAATTTACCAGGCCGAGCCGCAAGGCCTCGCGCGCATCGATCATCTCGCCGGTCAGGATCATTTCGCGGGCGCGCTTATCGCCAACAATGCGCGGCAGAAGCAATGCGGCCACGGGCGGAAAGACGCCGAGCTTGATTTCAGGTTGTCCAAAGCGTGCCTGCTCGCTGGCGATCACGATGTCGCAGCCCGCAACCAGCTCGCAACCGCCTCCCAGCGCCGAACCTTCCACCACCGCAATTGTAGGCCGCGCCAGTTGTTCAAGCTGACGAAAAATACCGTGGAAGCCATCCAACATCTGATAGACAGTCCCCGCGACATGTTCTTCAACAGCGACCCCGGCACTAAACGCCCGAGATCCGGGCTCAGCTGCGAAAACAATGGCGACGATATCTCGCTGCTCGGTCAAGGATGCGAGGGCTGCGCTAATCTCGCGCATCAGCGCAATGTTAAAAATATTCAGCGGTGGACGGGCAAACGTAATGCGCGCCACGCGATCCTCGACCGTGAATTTAATGTTTTCAAAAGAGGAGATAGATTGGGTCATAGGGAGATTGGGTGATTGAGCCATTTCTGATTGCCAATTGCCGATTGCGGATTGGCGATTGCCGATTCGCGCCTAACACAGTACTACAGCGGTAGCGACCGCATCATTAACCAAGTGTTCAAGTTGAGAAGCGGCCTCGATCACCCGTTCCGATCGGCAATTGCGTTCAGCAATCCAACTCAATCGCCAATTGGCAATCGGCAATCGGCAATGTTTCCACGATTCAATTCCCTCCCAGCCACGACCTATAGATCCGCGTCTGTTCTTCCGTTGGATTCTCTACGGGCACAATCCGGTAGACGCTGTCGCTCATTGAACCTAATTTGATCGGCAACGAGCTGAGGTCATCAAAGCGAAAAATCGTCAGGCTTACAAGTTGACCCGGACGCTTTTCGGCCAGGCGGGCATCGAAGAAATCTTTGGTAACTCGCATGTTGTCAAAAGCCACAATCTGATCTCCGGTATTCAACCCCTGTAGATAAGCTGGAGAACCCTCGAGCACGCGCGTCACCATCAAACGATCGCCCTCCTGCGTTAGGTCGGCGCCCAGATATGCTTTTTCGACTGCCTTCACTCCACCGCTCGCTTCGCTATCATCAAGTCGCAGGCCCGCCGCGACCAGTCCCCGATTGTAATCGTGCTCTTCCCGGCCCCGAACAAAGCGCGAAAAAAAGTCCTCCAGGCTGGCGCCGGCCATCTGTTCGCAGAGCCTTTGGAAATCAGCAGGCGTGTAATTACGATTCTTTTTGTAAAACTCGTTATAAAGCGTGCGCATCACGTCGTCGAGTGATTTCTGATTGTGACTTAACTTGCGAATCTCAAGATCCAGTAACAATCCCAGGATTTGACCTTTGTCGTAGTAATCGATTTGCGAATTTCCTGAGTTCTCGTCCTGGCGATAGTATTTGATCCAGGTGTCAAAGCTTGCTTCCTCCGCGGTCATCACCTTCCGTCCCGGGACTCTTTGGAAATTCTGAAATGCTTTGGCGGTCTCGGCCAAAAAATCCTTCGCGCTAATTAACCCGGCGCGCCGCAAAAGTAAATCACCGTAATAAGACGTAATTCCTTCAGCGACCCAAAGCAGTTTCGTGTAATTTTCTTTGGTGTAATCAAAAGGGCCGAGTGCATCTGGCTTGATTCGTTTTACGTTCCAAAGGTGGAAAAACTCGTGCGAGACAAGCCCAAGAAAACCGCGGTAGTTGGTCTCCGGGCGAAAGTTGAAGCGGCGGAAGCCAAGCGCAGTTGAATTCAAATGCTCCAGACCCCCGCCTGTGTTGGCTCGCAAGTGCAGAATAAAAGTGTAGTCGCGATACGGAATCTCTCCACCCATCAGCTCGACGGACGCTTCCACAATCTTTTGCACGTCGCGCTTCATTCTCTCCGGATCGTAGTTTCCTTCGCCATCGATCACGATTCGATGGGGCACGTTTTTAACGGTGAATGAGATAGTCTTGAAGTTACTGACTTCCACGGGGGAGTCGTAAAGCACGTCAAAATTTTCCGCGCGAAAAGTGTTCTTGCCTGCGGCCGGCAAACCAGTGGCTATTTTCCAGGGCTGAGGCGCCTGAATGTGCAGCGTCGCAGGAACGTTAAGAAAGCCCTCGAGATACATCAAGAGCGCCGCATTGTTCCAGAAGGCGTGATCCGAATTTAGCTGATTGGTCCTTACTGAGAGCTCGTTAGCGTAGACGCGATAAGAAGCGCGCCACTCGCGCGCGCCACCGGTAATGATGCGCCAGGTGTTTTTGTTCGTCTTCTCCCAACGTAAGGCACGACCTGAAGCATCTTGCGCCGAAAAATCCTGAACATGCCGGGCAAACTCGCGCACAAGGTACGAACCGGGCGTCCAGACCGGCATCACGAGAGCTTCCTCAGCGGGAATTTGCAACGCTGCCGGCCGTGTCACTCGAACCTCAACTTCCAACATGTGCGTGTGAGGTTTGCTCATGGAAACATGGAAAGCAATTTCCGGTAGGACAGCACTAGATGTTGCTTGAGCCGCAGCAGTGAGCGAACAAACAAAGATGGCAATGGTTAGCTTTACAAACCGAGCGCTGGTTAGCTGAAGAAAAGAGTGACGGCCAAAGTGCATTGTATTGGTCCTTGTCTTGATTTGTGCGCGGCGACCTTGGGAGGAGGTCATTTTACTACGAAGCGTGCGAAGTCAGTGAATTTGGATTTTGATCTTTGATCTTTGGACTTTGGACTTTGGTCTTTGGATCTTTGCTCTGAAAACTGAGATCTCGGATGTCAGGTTTCAGGTTTCAGGTTTCAGATTTCAGATTTCAGATTTCTGTCTGAGATCGAAACCCGCCGCTCGAAACCCGCCACCCATTCCCCGCCACCCATTCCCCATCAGTGAGTGCGACATTTCGCTCTAGATAAATTACTATGGCCCGACTTCAATAAATAAATTCGAAAGGTCAACTAATGTTTCGCAGAATCATCGCAACTTCGCCTACCTGGATCACCATCCCGCTGCGTCTGGCCCTTGCGGCAGTCTTCATCGGCCACGGCGCCCAGAAAGTCCTCGGTGTTTGGGGAGGGCCAGGGTTCTCGAAGTTCATTTCATTTCCGGCACCCTACGACTTCATGAAACCAGCCTGGCTGTGGATGGCCGCGGCGGCGCTATCGGAATTAGTCGGCGGTGTGCTGCTGCTGTTTGGTCTACTGACGCGCGTCGCTGCTTTCTTTCTAGCCTGTACCATGCTCGTTGCTGTCGTCGGAGTTCACTGGCCTGCGTTCTTCTCATCTAACAAAGGTATCGAATATCCGCTTTCACTGCTCGCGATGGCGCTGGCGCTGCTAATCGCGGGAGGCGGAATCGCTTCTATCGATCTGGCGCTCAGCGGCAGGGGACGACGGAAGTAACAGGATTGCGACCTTGGCGCTTGCCGATTGCCGCTTCAATTACCTTGGAGTGCTGCAAGAGCGATTCCCAATCGACGAGGTGATCCAGGCTGCTTCCC
>JBPCMI010000180.1:0-41583 GCA_051002415.1 Pyrinomonadaceae bacterium | reverse complement strand
GAATGCGTCCCGTGAAAGCGTCCTGTGGATTTTCTCCTTTGGACGGCGGTTTCTAAATGCTTGATTTGATTGGTGGAGCAGAGGGGGTTCGAACCCCTGACCTCCGCATTGCGAACGCGGCGCTCTGCCAAACTGAGCTACTGCCCCACTTGCCCGAGCATATTAGGAAGCTGGAGAGGGAAGTGTCAAATCAGCGGATGCTGATGCGAATTCCAACGGGGGGAAAGAGACAATTTTCCATTTCTCATTTTCCATTGTAGTAACAGTAAGCTCATTTCGGACGAGCTTCGCAGTGCGAATGTCATTCTGGAGCGGGGTAGAATAAAAAATTAGAAATGGAAACCGACATATGGAAAATTTCTTAGTTACTCTTCTTGAGAGCCTTCAACACCTGCGCCAGAGCTTCCTCTAGTTTCGAAACATTCTTTCCGCCACCTTGCGCCAGATCCGGTTTGCCGCCGCCGCGTCCGTCTAGCAGAGCACATGCCTCGCGCATCAGAGCGTTCATGTCGCCCGGTGCGTCAGCGGAGCGTGCGAACACGAGTCGCGCTGCTTCTTTGTCACGCGATCCAAGTAAGGCGATGACGTTGGGATTGGCTATCAAAGCCAGGGCGAGATGTTTCAGAGATTCGGCATCACGCTGATCGAAGATTTTTGTGATGACACGAGTAGTTACTTTTGGGATGGGTGGTCTGACCACTTCGAGGTCAGGAAAATCCTTGATAGATCCGGCGGTCGCAGCCTGTTCGCTCGCGCCTTGGTTACTCTCTACCAGCGCGCGTTTAGAAGCGCTGTCGCGTTGGGCGCTGAGCCATCGGGTATTACCGGCAACGGCCGCGCGTGTCGAATCCCTACCGCGTTGAGCGCGCAACTCGGGACTATTATCTTTGTCAGGATTTCGCGCAGAGACTTCGCCTTCTCGCAGCAGTTCTTCCGCCTCAACTCTTGACGCAACCTCTTCCAGCACCCGCAACCTTCGGTGCAGGTCTCTGTTTTCTTCAACCATCCGTGCTGCAAGAGTGGGGGCATCGTCACGCGCCGAGCTAAAGAGTGCGGCGGTATTGCGAGCAGCCGAATTCGCTCGCCGGTAATCCGCAAATGCGCGATTGCCCGCAAAGAACTCAATGCGCGTCAGTCCTTTTGCGCGTTCCCAAGACCGCACCACGATGATGCCGACTTCTCCTGTGCGGTAAGCATGCGTGCCTCCGCACGGTGTCAGATCAAAACCTTCAATTTCAATCACGCGCAAATCGCCGGCTCGGGATGGCTCCTTTCGTAAAGGAAGCGCGGCAGCTTCGTTCGAGCTCACTTCTTTAATCGTAATTGCGCGATCTTCCCAGATCACGTTGTTGGCCAAGCCCACAGCGCGTTCGATAGCCTCAGTTGTTGGGTTGGATAGCTCGACATCAATCTCGCAAGCTTGTTCGAGCACACGGAAGCCGCGCGTCGCTGCGTTAAAGAGTGAAACAAACGCCTGAGAAAGAATGTGCTGTCCGGTGTGCTGCTGCATGTAATCGAGGCGGCGAGGCCAATCGACGCGGCCTTGCACGGTGGAACCCACAGCCGGAGCTCTTCCTTGAATAACATGGAGGATGCCGTTTTCTTCATCGTCAATACATTCGACAACTCGTACACCGCCGATGGTGCCGGTGTCGCTGGGCTGACCACCGCCGGTAGGATAGAAAGCAGTGCGATCGAGTGTGATGGCGGTCCAGCCGCTGACGCGCTCACTTTGATCGATGACTCGCGCTTCGAATTCGATCAGATGCGAATCTTGGTAATAGAGACGCTCGGTTGAAGGCATAAGGATTGGCTGTTCGAATAGCAATGTCTGTCAGGTTGTAAACCACAGAACGCGGTGATGGCAAGGGTTCCGATCACAACGCCGGTGGGTGCAGAGAGGGCACTTACTCGGGCGCGCTAACGCTTAGTCCTTCTCCAGACAAGTTGCCTTAGTTGAAATGCGAATGACCTGGTTAAGTAGTCGACTAATCGAGTACCTAACCAGGTCAAAAGGAGATGTGATTTACCTGGACACTGGTGAAGAACCAGCAAAAAAAGCTAGGCGGTCTTGCGTCTTCGCTTCAACTTCGCTGCGAGTCCCGCCAATCCAGATCCCAGCAACAACATTGTCGCGGGTTCCGGAACGGGGTTAGCGCCGACGACCGTAATGATGCCGGGGCCACTAATGTTCAAGGTGAAGGCACCAAAGTCAGTATTGGCGAAGCCAGACTGGATGGCGAAGTAAGTGGTGCCTGCGGTCAGGTTAATGGTGAAACCTGACTGGTTTAAATTACCGGCCGTCAAGTCGTCGTTAGCCACCAATACGTTGGTTAAAGCCGACGCAGGGTTAAAGCTATTCTGGTAAAGCGCGAGGAACGGATCGTAAGCGCCCGTGGTAGTGGATAAAAATGTGTAGCTGCCGCTTGTTCCAACCGTCAACTGAACCAGGCTGTAACTCACCGCAGTTCCGACTGCCGAAAGGGCACCAGGGGGCGTTCCTGCCAAGGTGCGGTTGTAGGTTGGTCCTCCGGTTGTATTTCCAACGACTACTACCGCATCCGCCAATGCAGGGACTGCGCCTAAAACCAATAGCGTGAAGGCCAGCCCAAGACTTCTTACGAAGTTATTCTTATTTAACATCGATCACTCCTTTGCCGCGGCCCTCTGACAGCGAAGACGGCGAGCGCGGCCTATTGGTCTAAGAGATGTAAGGCAAAAAAAGCCTGGCAATCCACGTCTGCAAGCAGGCTTAGTTTCCTCAAACGCTTAATTCGCAAACCACTTACTTACTGCAACTGATACAGAGATTACTGGTGGGGATAAATTTCGGAGCAAGAGCTGGGCCGCTATGCACTGAGGTGTCGTTTATCGGTATTCAGGCTTAATCGTCATCATTGATTCAAACCTAACTCGTATCCAGTCTCGTATTGAGACGTGAATTCCAGACTCGGGACACTGCGCCGCCAGACGGAAGTGACTTTTTTGACAGCCGAATCCTTAGGTGGCCATAATCCGTGATCGTCTTCAATAAGATCGCTAACCAAAAACTGAGTTCTGGAGTCATTAATGGACGCTCGCCGTCACTCGCTATTGTTTGTATTTGCCTTCCTCGTCGTTCTGCTGTTGAACGGAGTGGCGGTCGCTCAGCAGCAGCTGCTTCGTTCGATCAATTATCGACTGGTAATGTCGCGGCCGGTTTCGCATCTCTTTGAAGTGACAATTGAAGTTGAATTACCTGAGCAGGGAACGCCAACCTCACTCGACTTCCAAATGCCGCGCTGGTCGCCAGGTCGCTATGCAGTGTTCGACTTCGCCAAGAATGTGCAGGAGGTTTACGCCGCATCCGGAATCTGCCCGCCTATGCAGGAAGCTGGACGGCAAACTGTTTGCCGCCCGGTTCCGTTGCCATTGAGCCGTATCGACAATCAAACCTGGCGCGTGGAAACGAAAGGAAACGCCGCACTCACTTTCAGCTACAAGGTTTTCGGCAACAATCTCTCGGGCACTTTCTCGCAACTCGACACGCGGCACGCCAACTTTAATGGCCATTCGATCTTCATGTACATCGTCGACCACAAAGCTGATCCCGTGAAGCTGACAATCACGCCTCCAGGCGTCTGGCGAATCATTAACGGCCGGATGGACGGCCCGGATCAGCGCGAGTGGCAGTTTCCGAACTGGGACATCATGACGGACACGCCGACTGAGATTGCGCCCGACTGGACTGAAGATATTTTTCAAGTTAACGGTAAGAAGTATCACGTGATGGTGCATTCGTTTGGTGACGAAGGGGGCAAGCGCAGCGCCCTCGTGCACGACATCGAAAAGATCGTCCGCGCGGAAGTTGCGATGTGGGGCGAGCCGGAGTTTGCTGCCTACACTTTTTTGCTTCACTTTGCTGCCGACGATCGCTCAGGCGACGGAATGGAACACCTGACCTCGACACAGATCATCGAGCCTGGAGCCCTCACTGATCCCGAGACATACGAAAGCACGCTGGGCACGGTGGCCCACGAGTTCTTTCATGTTTGGAACGTGAAGCGTCTGCGTCCGGCGGAATTTGGTCCCTGGGATTTTACTCGTCCGGCGAACACGCGCGGTTTATGGATCGCTGAGGGTCTGACGAATTACTACGGACACCTGATGATGCATCGCGCGCGTCTTTGGAATGAGGCTCAGTTCCTGAGACGTCAATCCGACACGGTTACCTCAATTGAAACCGCTCCCGGCAGCCGTTTGATGAGTGCCGAAGAATCGTCGCAGTCGGCAGCGTTCATTGATGACGCGCCGCATGCGCAACGCACCAACCTGTCTAATACGGCGATTAGTTATTATCCGAAAGGTGAATTGATTGGCTTCGTTCTCGATTTGATCATACGCGGGAAAACAAATGGCAAGGGGTCGCTCGACGAAGTGATGCTGCGCATGTATGACGAGTTTTATTTGAAGAGTCCGCAAGCGACTTATTACTTGCGCGGTCGTGGTTATCAGCCGGAAGACCTGCAGAGAGTAGCGAGCGACGTTGCTGGTTTTGATTTCACTGATTTCTTTGCGCGTTATGTGCGACGGACTGAAGTGCTTCCTTATGACGAAGCGCTTGGCTACATGGGTCTGAGATTAGTGAAGGAAGTGAAACCGCAGCCATTCAATGCGGGACTGTCGATTAATGACGGCTCGGGCCGGCCAGTGATTGCGAGTGTGCGCTACGGTTCGCCAGCTGAGGATGCGGGGTTGCAACAAGATGACGAGCTGGTTTC
The DNA here is from genome assembly GCA_051002415.1 of Pyrinomonadaceae bacterium. Lineage (GTDB taxonomy): Bacteria > Acidobacteriota > Blastocatellia > Pyrinomonadales > Pyrinomonadaceae > PSRF01. The sequence continues at coordinate 36,823 of JBPCMI010000180.1, read as the reverse complement.
GCTCGGCGGAAACAAGGTGACCGGAGAAAATTGGCTGCGAGTCTTCGCGCGTTACAAGCAGGGAGGTCGGGTTCCGGTTGTTGTTACCCGTGATCGAAAGACCATCTCGGCTACGATCATACTGGGCGAGCCAGATCGTTTTGACTATCGCATTGAAGAGCGAAAAGACGCGACTCGTGAGCAGAAGGCGTTGCGCGCCGCGTGGTTGAAAGGAAACTGAGCTCGCTATTAGTGGAGTTGTTCAACATCGAAAAGGGGCTTGGATTATCGATCGCCCGCTAAAGCGGGCTCGTGAAATTTAGCGAGCGTGATCCCCGGATTACGCTCGCTGCGCTCGCTCCACCCGGGGCTACCTTATGCCGCGCCTCCGGCGCTTGACAGTGATCACTCCACGCGGTAGTTGGGCGCTTCCTTGGTGATGATTACGTCGTGCACGTGCGACTCGCGCAGACCGGCAGAAGTGATTCTTATGAACTGGCACTTCTCCTGAAACTCTTTGATAGTGCGACACCCCGTGTACCCCATCCCGGAGCGCAACCCACCCACTAACTGCGTCGTCATCTCGGCGATTGTGCCTTTATAAGCAACGCGGCCTTCGATTCCTTCGGGTACAAGTTTCGATTCGCTTTCCGCCATCTCCTGGGCGTATCTGTCACGCGAACCTTCGCGCATCGCACCAATCGAGCCCATCCCGCGATACGTCTTGAACGAACGTCCCTGAAAGAGAATCACTTCGCCTGGTGCTTCTTCGGTTCCGGCAAAAAGGGATCCAATCATCACTGTGTCGGCTCCGGAAGCGATCGCCTTGGCCACGTCACCGGAAAACTTCACGCCACCGTCCGAAATTACAGGGACACCACTGCCGCGTGCTGCTTTAACACACGATTGAATCGCGGTTATCTGTGGCACTCCTGCGCCGGTCACAACCCGCGTTGTGCAAATCGATCCGGGTCCAATGCCAACTTTGATCCCATCGACGCCGGCGTCGATTAATTCTTTCGCTCCTTCGCCAGTTCCCACGTTCCCGGCAATCACATCAGTGTCTGGATGTCGTCTCTTTATTTGGCCGACTGCCTCGATGACACGCGTCGAGTGGCCATGCGCTGTATCGATTACCAGGCAATCAACACGCGCTTTCACTAACTCATCAGCACGTTCGCGAAAGTCGCCAGTCGCGCCGATCGCCGCGGCGACGCGCAGCCGTCCCAGATCGTCTTTAGCCGCGCTGGGATATTTGATCGCTTTCTGAATGTCTTTTACCGTGATTAATCCTTTGATTCGCTTATCGTCGTCGACCACCAGCAATTTTTCGATGCGATGCTTTTGCAGAACTGCCTTGGCTTGTTCCAGAGTCGTGCCCACTGGGACAGTTACCAGAGGCTGTTTAGTCATCACTTCCGAAACCGGGATCTCGAAGCGTGTTTCAAAACGAAGATCGCGATTAGTAATGATGCCGACCAGATGACCGTCTTCATCGACTACCGGAACGCCGCTGATGTGATAGTTCTCCATCACCATCAACGCTTCGCGCACTGGTCGATCCGGGCGGATCGTGACGGGATCGACAATCATCCCTGACTCGGAACGTTTCACTTTGTCGACTTCTTCGGCCTGTCGCGTGACGCTTAGGTTTTTGTGAATTACACCGATGCCGCCCTGTTGGGCGAGAGCGATGGCAAGCGCAGCTTCGGTTACGGTATCCATCGCCGCCGAGCAAAGGGGAATTTGCAAACGGATACTGCGAGTGAATTGCGTTGAGGTATCGGTTTCTGAAGGCAACACGTCAGAGCGCGCTGGAACCAAAAGCACATCGTCGAATGTAAGTCCTTCCGGAATAGTAGACGGAATCATGATGTTGAAAATTACTCCTGTTGCTGGAAATGATTGGAGATTGAAACATCCCGAAAACAGTTCTGCCCGCTTTCAGGAGCGGGCAGATACTTCCAAAACAAATTGCGCGCAGCATCCCCGGCCACGCCGTCAGGCGCAAGCCAGCGGTCAACCCAGACGCTATAGCTGAACTGCTTCGTTGCCAGTTTTCCTTGGACCAAGATCCGCACCAACATTTACAAAGTCGTTCGCCGCTTTCTGCCGAGACAAAGCCGGCACCGAGGCCGGACGCTGATCGAGTTGAGCTGAGCGACGTTGGAACCAGTGTAACGCGGCGAGCGCACCAAGGGTTAGTAGAGCGAGAATAATAATTGCCAGTACAACCGTCAAAACCGGAGACCGCGTGGCCGGGACATCCGTGTAAACCTTTGATTGGTAAGGAGTGGTGGCGACTTCGCCGCCATCACCCGAATCCTGCATCGATCGAGAGTAAGCCTCAACTGCTTTCTTTTCATCGTAGCCAATGCAACGAGCATAGGCTCGAACGAAACTCCGGTTAAAGATTCCACCGGGCAGTCGTTTGAAATCGCCTGATTCGATTGCTTCGAGGTAACGGATTGAGATGCGAGTTTCGTCGGAAATTTCTCGGAGAGGAATGCCCCGCTCCTCGCGTGCGAGTCGCAACTGTTCGCCGATAGTAGCCGCCATTACCAATCCGCGTCAGTCTCTGCGACAGTTTGTTTGGTCTGCAAACCTGGCAGAGCCCGTGGAAATTAGACCGCAACTAATTCCTGCGAGTGCAGGCGTCAATTAGACCTCGATTTGAACTCTATCTCTAAGAGTGACTTACTCTTGGGCCGCAATATAGCTTGCGATGCTAAACGGTGTCAAACTCTTGTCGTGAATCGTTAATTGTGAATCGTAAATAGTGAAGTTTGGGAGTGGTGGATAGTAACGATTAACGATTCACGATTAACGATTTACAGTTTACGATCCTTGATTCTTCCTGTCTGCGGTGTTACGTTGGCGCCAGCTACCAGAACAATCAGCTTTAATTTCTACAACTGAAAAAGTGAGGAGATGAGTGATGCCCTTAGAAGCACTCGGAATGGTCGAAACCAAAGGTTTCGTCGGAGCCGTTGAGGCTGCGGATGCAATGGTCAAAGCTGCAAATGTGCAGCTCTTAGGCAAGGAATATATCGGCGCCGGCTACGTGACCATTTTTGTGCGTGGCGATGTGGGCGCGGTCAAGGCTGCTACGGATGCAGGCGCGGCCGCGGCTCGTCGAGTGGGCGAATTGATCAGCGTTCACGTAATTCCCCGACCACATGCCGAAGTCGAACGAGTTCTCCCGGTTGACAATTCAACAGGTCTGAGTCCGGATGAGCGTTCATTGCAGGGCGGATCGCGCGGCCAGTTGGGACAGGGTGACCGCTCGTTGCCGGCGGGCGCGCGTGAAGCGAATAAGGAAAGAGCGAGATAAAGCGATTGGCAATGGGCAATCGGGAGGGGGCGATGTCGGTAGACAAAGATCTCGTATCGGTGCAACAAGCGCGCGATCTTATAGAAGCCGCTCACAGGGCGCAGGCCGAAGTTGTTCGTTTTGACCAGGCTAAGATCGACCGCATCTGCGAGGCGATGGCAAAAGTCGCGATGCGCGAAGCAGCGCGTCTGGGCGCCATGGCGGTTGAGGAAACCGGATATGGTGTCCCCGCGGACAAGCAGGAAAAGAATCGCTTCGCGGCCGAAGACGTTTGGAACTACTTTCGTGGACTGCGCACGGTCGGAGTCGTTTCAGAATCGAAAGACGTTGTTGAGATCGCCAGCCCGCGCGGCGTCGTAGCCGGTATCATTCCCTCAACAAATCCTACCTCGACCGCAATTTTCAAAATTCTAATCGCGATCAAGTCAAGAAACGCAATCGTGCTTTCGCCCCATCCCTCAGCCGCACGCTGCATCAACGAGACGGTTCGGGTGATGCGCGAAGGTGGCATTAAAGAAGGACTGCCGGCGGATGCTATTGGCTGCATGACGACCGCGACGATTGAGGGGACAGAGACCCTCATGAAGCACAAGCAGACAGCCGTGATTCTGGCGACCGGAGGCATCGGCTTGGTGCGTGCTGCTTACTCGTCGGGTAAACCGGCGTTTGGTGTGGGACCGGGCAATGTGCCGTCGTTTATTGAGAGAAGTGCGGATGTGCCTAAAGCAGTTCAGGATATTTTAACTGGCAAGTGTTTCGACAATGGAACGATCTGCGCATCTGAACAAGCCGTTATCTGCGATGCCGCAATTGAGAAAGCAGTTCGGGAACAGTTCAAAGCTCAAGGCGGCCATTTTCTTTCTGCCGCAGAGGCGGATCAATTAGGCAAAATCGTCGCGACGCCACAGCGTTCACTCAACCCGGCAATCGTCGGCCGCTCTGTCGATGTGATTGCCAAGATGGCGGGACTGACTGTGCCTTCCGGCACCCGCTGTTTGCTTGCTGATGTTGGCGGAGTCGGTCGCGACTTTCCTTTGTCGATGGAAAAGCTTTCACCGATTCTCGCGTTCTATGTAGTCGATGGAGTGGAACAGGGAGCAGCGCGCAGTCGCGAGGTCCTCGCTTACGGCGGCATGGGCCATACCGCCGGAATGCATACGCGATCGCGCGAGGCGGCGGTGCGAGTTGGCGCAGAACTACCGGCATCGCGAATCACGATCAATACGCCGACAACGCATGGTGCGATTGGATTCTCTACGGCCTTGCCGCCATCGATGACATTGGGTTGCGGGTCGTGGGGCGGAAATGTAACCTCAGATAACGTCTCGCCGCTGCACTTGATGGACATCAAACGCATCGCCTTTGAAACTCGGCCGGTTAAGAGTCCGCGGCCCGCGGCTTCCAGAACAGCTTCTGCCAGCCCGATGCCCGTTGCCGCGCAACAGCCGACACAAACGGCAGTCGCAGTCGCAGGCGGGAGGATAAATCGCGAAGAAATAGCAGCGATCGTCGATAAATTCTTGGCAGGAAGAGCGCCGGCTGCGGCTGACGCTCCGCCTCCACCAGCATTCAGACCTGTCGAAGTGGAAGCGGGAAGTATGTATTCCGGACCGCCGCGAAGCGAAAGTGCGAATGCGTCGCCGCCACCGCACGCGCCGGCTGCTTCTGCAGCTACTGCTTCAAGCAATGGACGTCAAGTAGTTGATTTTGTCAGCGAAGACGATGTGAAGCGCGCGTTGCAGAAGGGCGAAAAGATCTATATCAACGCCAAAACAATCATTACTCCCGCGGCTCGCGATATCGGTGAGCCCAAGGAAGTGTTCGCGAAAGCGTGAATCGGGAATCGTGAATCTGGTTGAGTAAAATATCGCGTGAAATACTGGCGTTAAGTCATATTAACTATTCACGAACCGATTCGCCATTCAACATTCAACATTCACGATTCACGATTCACGATTCACGAAGCCATGTTTCTAGCTAAAGTTGTCGGCACAGTTTGGTCGACCAAAAAAACGCCGGACCTCGAGGGCGTTAAGTTTCTGGTCGTGCATCCGTACGACCTGGAGAAGGAACCAACTCGCAATATTGTGGTCGTCGCTGATCGATTGGGAGCGGGCGCGGGTGAGATGGTGATGTGCGCGTTTGGTAAAGCGGCGCGTACCGCCATCGGTAATCAGGACATGTCGATCGAAGCAGCGGTCGTCGGAATTGTTGATCGCGTGGATTTACAGGAATCATTCTCTGAAGAAATGCGCGATGCTGCTCGGGAATTAAGTCGAGACAACGGAAGGCGATCTTGAATCTCGAGTCAGAATATCGATCTTTGAACTTTGAGCTTTGTACTTTGATCTTCGTTCGGACATTTGCCGAACCCCTTGTTCATTGGGGGAGAGAAGAGAGGGCCAAGTACAAAGTTCAAAGTTCAAAGCTCAGAATCGGCCCCGAAAGATCAAAGACAAGCATAGATGGCTAATGAGGATTTGATTTATCGCATCACCCGCACGGTGTACGACCGGCTGGGAGCGGACGCGGACGAACAAGCGGTTGAGCAACTCGTCACCGAAATCTACCGACAGGTTGAGCCGTTCCTATCCACCAACGGAACCTCATATTCAAGCAGAAAGAATTTGCCCGCCTCTGGTAGCGTAACGGCGCCATCACAAGAGGGTTTGATTGACCGTCTGATCATTTCGGTATTTGGCGTTGATCATCCAGGAATCGTCGCCGGAGTGGCAGAGATACTTGCCGAGGCCGACTGCAGTATCGTCGATATTAACCAGACTGTGGTGCAGGGAAAATTTGCAATGGTGATTGTCGCCGACGCTGCTCGCGCTCGCCAAAGCACGAACGAATTGAAAGAAAGACTGCGTCAGGAAGGGGAGAAGCTTGGCGTTCGCATCTACGCGCAACGCGAAGACCTCTTCAACGCGATGCACCGCATATAAGACGTGCTTTGAACTTAGTGCTTTGTTCTTTGTCCGTTACCACATGCAGCACTGGTCGCAGAGCTGGATGCTTCAAGGAACGTAAACAGAATTAAGTACAAAGCTTAAAGTACAAAGCTCAGAGTTATTAACCTTCGAATCTATTTGAATGGTCGCCGATCCTGAAATTGCTCGTCGTTGTCGTTCGTGTGGGGCATCGATCCGTGTCCGGGGTATGTTTTGCCCACAATGCGGCAAGCCAACTTCTGAGCCGGGGCCAGATTCCTCAAGCCACGAGCCGGCTGCCGATACTGAAGAGGTTTTTCTCGCGCCGGAAACTGTATCCATCGATTTGCCGGGTCTCCCAACGTCTGACTTCTCGAACGATTACGCTGCTAGAGGCGCGGAGACTGTTCCATTGGCGCCTTTAACGCACGAGGTTGAGAGTTCTGCGGCGTGGCAACGAGCGCAAGCTAAGACCGAGGCACTTCCACCCGCCATGCCTCATCAGCCAGTGACGGGTTCGTCGGAAGACGGCGTACGCCCGCGAGCCGCACGTGGAGCGCTGGGAGAAGATGTAAAAAAAGGGCTGGGTAAAGTGCGGGAGATTTCAACAGTGGTGCTTGATGAGGCTTCGTACGATCCGAGCGCGCGCTTTTTGCTGGTAGCTGCAGTGTTGTTTGTCTTATTTCTGGTGATTCTGATCTTAAGCGAGATGATGCGGTAACTCTTGGGTTTAAGGTTCAAGGTTTAAGGTCCGACCATTGAACTAGAGTTTTCCAATTTGAGCATTCGAGTTAGCAAAGCGAACCTTGAACTTGAAACCTTAAACGCTAAACCATTAAGAAATGGACTATTCACAAGCCGAAATTCTCCAGACTGTAGCGATGACCGAGATGGAACATCTTGACGTGCGGACCGTCACGCTCAGTCTTAGTTTGCGAGATTGCTCGAGCGAGACCATCGCGCGCACTGCAGAACGAGCCTACGAAAAGATAATGCGAGTGGCTGAGCGCCTCGTTCCCACGGTCGACCAGATTGGGGATGAATTCGGGATCCGCGTAGCCAACAAAAGGATCGCCCTCACGCCAATTTCCATGATCACTGAAGGCGCCTCCGGTGATCCGGTTGAGTTAGCGCGAACGATTGATGCTGCCGCAAAGTCAGTGGGGGTCGATTTCATCGGAGGCTATTCAGCCTTAGTGCACAAAGGCGCAACCAACTCGGAAAATCAGTTTCTCAATTCGATTCCCGAAGCCCTCGCGACGACGGAACGACTCTGCTCCTCAGTTAATGTGGCAACTACGCGCGCCGGAATCAACATGGATGCGGTGCGACAGGTTGGCGAATTGATCAAAGATGCGGCCGAACGCACTCGTGAATCAGGCGGTCTCGCCTGTGCCAAGTTTGTTTGCTTTGCCAATGCCGTTGAAGACAATCCGTTCATGGCCGGCGCCTTTCATGGCGTGGGCGAGCCGGAAGCGGTTATCAACGTCGGTGTGTCGGGGCCAGGCGTAGTCAATTACGCCTTGCGCACAGCCGGCGCAGACTTGCCCCTGGAACAGCTCGCAGAAATTATCAAGAAACTCTCTTTCAAGCTTTCGCGCGCCGGTGAGCTGGTGGGCCGCGAAGCGGCGCGCCGATTGGGTATACCCTTCGGCATCATCGATCTTTCCCTAGCACCCACACCCGTGCCGGGAGATTCGGTGGCAAATATTATTGAGGCGATGGGGTTCGAACGCGCCGGCACGCATGGCACAACTGCAGCACTCGCTCTGCTCACCGACGCCGTTAAGAAAGGCGGGGCGATGGCGAGCGGAGCCGTTGGCGGCATGAGCGGCGCTTTCATCCCGGTGTCGGAAGATGCGGGAATGATCGAGGCCGCCCAGGTGGGCGCGCTCACACTTGATAAGCTCGAAGCCTGGACCAGTGTCTGCTCCGTGGGAATTGATATGGTGGCAGTACCCGGTTCGACTTCGGCAGAAACGATTGCGGCGATCATTGCTGATGAGATGGCCATCGGCGTGATGAACAATAAAACGACGGCAGTGCGCATCATTCCAGTTCCCGGCAAAGAGGTTGGCGAAATGGTTGAGTTTGGAGGCTTGCTCGGCAGCGCCCCGATCATGGCAGTTAATGCGTTCTCTTCGGCTGGTTTTATCAGGCGCGGCGGCAGGATTCCCGCCCCCATCCATTCGCTGCGAAACTGATAAGGCGCTCCGGGATTAGGCGGTAATCTTTCAGAAGCTGAGGAATCAGCTAAAAGAAAGGCAAATTTCGCCTTGTCTTGATAGACTATCCCGCCTCAGCAAACGCGAGTTGGAGACAACGATATGGCGGAAGCACTCGGCATGGTTGAATGCATGGGACTGGTCGCGATGATTGAAGCGGCCGATGCAATGGTGAAGTCGGCGAACGTGAGACTTGTCGGCTGGGAAAAGATCGATGCCGGTTTAGTCACTGCGATTGTGCGCGGAGACGTTGCCGCCGTGCGCAGTGCCGTTGATGCCGGCGCTGCCGCCGCCAACAAAGTCGGAAAGGTGGTAGCGACTCACGTGATTCCGCAGCCTCATGACGATGTAGACCTGGGATTGCCAGTTTTGAAGACCGGCAAGACTACCAGGAAGAAGATCAGCGGCTCTGTTGGCCGGAAGGTCTAAGTTCATGAGGTCAATACCAGTCTCGCTTATCAATCATTTCACCGCCAAGTCGCCAAGTCGCAAAGACGCAGAGAATGATTTGGCAAAAACATGGGAACTTTGGCAGGTCCTAACCCTTGCAATCTGTACCGTCTTACTCAAGTTTAATCCTCTAGCTGACTGCCCAAGCTTTCTTGGCGGCTCTGCGTCTCTGCGTCTTGGCGGTGAAATGATTGATAATGGAGACTGGTACTGACCCCACCCAAACTGACCCACTACTCCCTTGCTCGATGCAGTCGCCTAATTGACTAAGAAAGCGTAAACTCCCTGTCGATCCCCCAGGGCCAGAAAAATTCCCCCACATTTCGAGCACACTTTTCACTTCTCGTTTGCGAAGTGATTGCTGGGCTCCAGGCTGCTGGAGGTAATTTCATTCTGAACCGGAGGTTAGACAATGAATGTTAAGGACATAATGACGCCCGACCCAGCGTGTTGTACTGCGGACACGAATCTGCAAGAGGTAGCTAAATTAATGGTAGATCACGATTGTGGCGAGATTCCGGTCGTGGAGAGCGAGGGAACAAAAAAGCCCATCGGCGTGATTACCGACCGCGATATCGTCGTTCGCAGTGTTGCAAAAGGGAATAACCCTCTCGACCTGACAGCTGCTGACTGCATGAGTAAGCCGTGCGTGACAGTCACACCGGAAATGTCGATTGAAGAGTGTGGCAACATTCTGGAAGCGAACAAAATTCGTCGCGTACCGGTCGTTAACGAAGCCGGAGATGTCTGTGGAATCATCGCCGTTGCGGACATTGCCTTGCGGGCAGGCGGAAACGTGACCTCCGAAGTAGTTAAGGAAGTATCGGAGCCCGGCGCATCCGCTTCAGCCGCCGGAAGATAAATCTCCGCAATTATGTGGAATCAGCTTGAGATGCTCTGGGGCCTCGTGGCGCCAGAGCAGATTCCGCTGTGGCTCAAGATTGGATACACGGCGTTCGTGTGCTTTCTAGTTCCGATCTATTGGAAACACTACGGGCCAGGCAATTTTCTTTGGTTTTCTGATATCTCGTTGCTGATAGCCCTGGTGGCGATTTGGCTGGAGAGCTCGCTTTTAACCAGCATCGTTGCCCTAGCGATCCTGTTACTCGACCTCGCCTGGAATCTCGATTTTTTCGCGCGGCTAATTACAAAGACTTCAATCACCGGGCTTAGCGCTTACATGTTTCGCCGCGAAACCAGGCTCTTGATTCGCGCACTCTCGATCTTTCACGTCTTTTTTCCTTTACTAATTATCTGGATGCTTCACCGGCTGGGCTACGACGGTCGTGCCTTCGTAATCCAAACTCTGCTTGCGTGGATTCTGTTACCGCTGTCGTATTTCTTTACGCGCAGATCAGAAAATGTGAACTGGGTTCATGGCTTCGGAAACAAACCACATCGCTGGCTGACCCCAGGGCCGCATGTGGTCCTCTTGATGGTGCTCTTTCCTATCCTCATCTACCTGCCAACTCATTTTCTCTTGCAAAAAATCTTTTCGACTTCGTAAGCCTATACAAAAAATTTTGTTGTTCACGGAAATGCGGCGGTGTATATTGCGGGCTCCCGACTTCACACGCGGCTACTACTAAGTATTTCCCCGGCTTACTTTCTGGTAGTTGCAGGACTCTTATCCATTCTGTCTCAAGGAGACCTATAAGATGGCTACCAAGAAGTCTGCTAAGAAAGGCGCAGCAAAAAAATCAGCAGTTGGTTCGGTTCTCATCTACAAACCGCGATGGATCTTCGATCCGGGTCCGGAGTTCTACAGCCGGGCCGTCCTTGAAAGACTAAACCGTCTCCGCGACGACTTCGTAAAGAAAGCAAACGAAGCGATCAGGCGAGGCTAGCCGCCCCCGCAACCCATACTCTTAACAACCCGACCCCTTAGTCACCGAGTCCAGTTGTTGCTCCGGACATCGGTGCTAAGGCGGTTCGGCCTGGAGGTTTCATGCGCCAGCCAATTCCGTTGCGCGTTCTTACGGGTGAGAGCGCAGTTGACCGCAGCCGCGATACGTCGCGCCCGATCATGTTGATCGGCTTCCAGCACCAGGGCAATTTGGGTCTGGGATACCTCACTTCCGTGCTGCGTCAGCACGGCTATTCCGTTCAAATAGTGGATATTGAAAAAGATCCTGAAGAGATTCTAAAAACGGCATTGACCATTAATCCGTTGCTGATCGGGTTCTCACTAATCTTTCAGTTCTATATCAATCATTATGGAGCGCTCATTCAGGCGATGCGCGAGCAGGGAATCAACTGTCATCTAACAATGGGCGGTCACTTTCCGAGTCTTAATTACCAACAGACTCTGGAAATGGTTCCGGAACTTGATAGCGTGGTTAGATTTGAAGGCGAATTCACTTTGCTTGAACTCGCCGATGCACTTAGCACCGAAAAAGACTGGCGGAACATTTCCGGCATTGCTTACCGCCGTGACGATCAGATAACCGCTACGCCCGCCCGCCTGCTGCTGGAGGATCTGGATCAACTCCCTTATCCCGAGCGAAATTATCAGCCCGAGACTGTGCTGGGCCGCAGCATCATGCCGCTGATCGCCAGTCGCGGTTGCGCGCGGACCTGTTCCTTTTGTTCCATTCACACATTCTATCGAGCGGCACCGGGAAGAATCGTTCGCACGCGCAAGCCCTCGGAAGTAGTGCGCGAGATGCGCATGTTGCACGAAGAGCGAGGCATCACCATCTTTCTTTTTCAAGATGACGATTTTCCTTTGTTCGGGAATGTATGGCGGCGCTGGGCCAACGAGTTTGTCGACGAGTTAAATCGCAGCGGCCTGCCCGAACGAGTGATTTGGAAGATGAACTGTCGTGCTGATGCCGTTGATCGCGATCTGTTCATCAAGATGCGCGATGCCGGACTATACCTCGTCTACATGGGCTTGGAATCGGGCAGTGAGCAGGGACTCGAAACACTTCACAAGCAGATCACGGTTGAGCAAAACTTGCGCGCAGTTGAGATTTTGAAAAGCATTGGCCTGATGTGGGAGTACGGATTCATGCTGCTCGATCCGTCGAGTACTTTTGAGTCGGTACGTGAGAACTTAAACTTTCTGCGCACAATACTCGACGATGGCTGTTTGCCGGTGACGTTCTGTCGCATGCTTCCTTATGACGGCACGCCGATCAAGGACGAGCTCGTGCGCACGGGCAGACTGCGTGGCGATATTTGCAATCCGGATTACGATTTTCTCGATCCGCGACTAGCTGATTTCTATGAAGGCTTGACGAGTGTGGTTAACGTTCGCGGATGGATTCATGGTCTCGAAGCCGTCACTCTGCAACTCGCCACTGCATGGCACGAAGTGGCCGTGATGGAGCGGCTATTTCCGGAGTTGCCGGGCATGGCCGCGTACCAGACGTCGTTGCGTCGTATCACCAAAAAAAGTAATGACCTGCTGCTGAACATCGTCGCAGATCTTTCTTACGTGTTTTCTGACAATCGCGAAAATCCCTGGAACCCAACTGAAGTAGAGAAGCAGAGGAGACGCATCCTCGTGGATTTCCGCAAGAAGCGAGATGCCTTCGTCTTTCGCCACGAATCAATCTTGCTGGCTGCTCTCGAGCTAAGCGACTCGCCCACACCGCTGCCGCAGGTGAAAGGCATCGCCCTCAGCGCGTGACGTAGTTTCAAGTTTGGCGGAAAGCACGCTCGGCGTGCTTTTCTTTTTGTCCTTCATCGCCGCAGTTCCTGCGCGAAGAGTTTCTGGTCTAGCAGGAAGGCCAGCTGACTTCTACAATAGGTTCGATGACGCTAACCCTTCACTTACTTCGGCACGGTCAGACCGCGCTCAGCCGCGAGGATGTCTTTTGCGGCTCGGGATTGGACCCGCAACTTACGGCCGAAGGACTTCAGATGGCCCACGCTTTTGCCGCCGCGTCGCAAGCAATGTCGTGGGCGGCGGTCTACTCCAGCGGCCTGCGCCGAGGAATTACCACCGCCCAACCCCTCTGCAACCAGTTGGGCCTGGGTCTGCAAGTTCGCGAAGAATTGAACGAGATCGCTTATGGAGAATGGGAAGGGTTGAAGAAGGAAAAAGTTGAGCGCGATTTTCACGATGATTACATAAGTTGGCTAGCTGATCCGGCGTGGCATCCTCCAACCGGTGGCGAAGCCGCCGTCGTGATTGCACGGCGCGGCTTGCGCGTAGTTGAAGAGATTAAGAGTAACTGTACCGAGGGAAATGTTTTGATTGTTTCTCACAAAGCCACAATCAGGATCATTCTTTGCAGCTTGTTGGGGATTGACGTGGGCCGCTTTCGCTACCGGCTGGTTTGTCCGGTGGGTTCGGTGAGCGTGGTTGAATTTACCTTGCACGGACCATTACTAAGGGCGCTCGCCGATCGTTCGCATCTTAGTGAGGGGCTAAAATCATTGCCGGGCACTTAATGCTAACGAGGTATACTTAAGGCGAGCGTGATTTCACGAAACGTCAGGGCAGTCTCCCTTGAGCTACGCGCCTGAACCAGCACAAGTCGTCCGACAATCTCCGAGAGTCTCGTTGATACTGGCTCTCTTGTTCTTCCTTTTTGTTCCAGCCCTTGCGCAACAGCCATTTGTCACAGACGACGCCGATGTGACGCCGAAGGGCCGTTTTTATTTTGAATTCAGCAACGAATTCGACTGGCTACAGCGCGAGTCGCTTCCCAGCCTGAAACAAAATACCGCCGACATCGAGCTGGACTACGGCTTGTTTGAAAACTTCGAGGTTGGGATCGCTGCGCCGTTCCTCACCATCATTAATCAGGCGGGCACGACTCCGCGCCGGGTGACGGGAATCGGTGACCTCAACATATCTCTGAAGTATAACTTTCTCCGCGAGCGGGAGAATTCACGCCGGCCGGCCCTCGCGATCGGGTTAAATCTGGAATTACCAACTGGAGACGCCGAGCGACAATTAGGATCGGGCCTCGCAGACTTTTACGTGAACGGGATTTTACAAGAGTCGCTAACTTCGAGAACCAAGTTGCGGTTCAACGGCGGAGTGTTCTTTTCCGGGAACGAGTCTGCGGGCGCCTTAGGAATCAAGAGTCGGGGCACTGTGCTAACCGGTGGTAGCTCACTCGTAAGGCAGTTTAGCCCAAAGCTTCAGCCCGGCATTGAGTTAACGGGAGCGATGTCAAAGAACCTGGCGTTGGGTAAGCGACAATTACAAGCTCTAATTGGAGGAAATTACCAGGTAAGCCAGAACATCTCTTTTGATTTTGCAGTTCTCGGCGGCAAATACGCTGCGAGTCCGCGTGCAGGTGTGCAGCTCGGGTTCTCAGTCGATTTTTAGGGGGCTGGCCTTGATGCGATCATGGCTTGCGGGAGGCAACGATGGCGCGAAAGAAAAGAAATAAAATTAGCGCGGCGCTCGAAAAATTCTCACTGAAAGCTACCAAAGCGACTGGGACTTCAACGGCTTTCATTCTCGCCTTGTCCGTCCTTCTGGTTTGGGCAATCACGGGACCCTTGTTCCGCTTTTCTGATACCTGGCAGTTAGTGATCAATACCGGTACGACAATCGTCACGTTCCTCATGGTCTTCCTAATTCAGAGGACACAGAACAAGGATGCTCTAGCCATTCACATGAAGCTCAACGAGATCGTCGCAGCCCTCGAGGGCGCCAGCAACCGGCTGATCGATGTCGAAGATTTGACCGAGGAAGAAATAGAGACCCTACACAAACACTACCGGCGGCTGGTTGCTATGGCGAAGAAGGAATTGAAGCTGACGCAAAGCCACTCGATAGAAGAAGCGGAAGCCCGGCATAACATCAAACACCGAACTCAGGGACGTTCTGCTTAGATTAGGTAACGGCTCCTTCACCGCAAGGTTGTTTTTTAGCCTCACCCAACTGGCGAGCATTTCTCGGTAAGGCGATCGCTCTTCTTTGGGATTATTAACCCAAATCTTGAGAGGATGGCGCCTTTCCAGCTTTCCAGTAGTTTGCCCAACATTGTCAGGGCAGTTATCCTTGAAACTACCGCCCCCACCGTACTGAAGGATCTATGGATCATTCGTGGGCGCACTTCAGCTTTTCATTTATGTCTCCCCGAAAGTCTGCAAAACCCAAAGAGCGCACGATCACTGAATCGCTGCAAGAATACGGACGCGGCGTGGCAGGAGGGTTAATGTTTAGCCTCCCGCTTTTATACACCAGGGAAGTTTGGTGGGCCGGGTTTAGTGCTCATCCCTATCGGCTACTCGGCTATGTATTGGCAACCTTTGTTTTACTGCTCGGGTATAACCGTTATGCCGGTTTGCGGCGCGATTCGACCAGGATTGAAGTCGCCATCGACTCAATCGAAGAGATGGGACTCGGGATTATTCTCGGTGGTCTGGTTCTCTTTCTGCTGGGCCGCGTTACGTTTGACATGGCTCTCGTTCAAATTGTTGGAATCGTTGTCGTAGGCGCTATGACGGTGGCAATCGGCGTTTCAATCGGCACAGCGCAGCTTGGAGCAAGCGGCAAGGAAGATGAGGGTTTGGGGCGAGCTTCGGACAAGAATGAAATTAATTTCGGTGGTCAGCTGGTTTTCGCCTTGTGCGGTGCCGTTCTTTTTGCGGCAAATATTGCACCGACTGAGGAGGTTGTCGTCATAGCAACTGCATTGTCGTGGGCAAGGTTAATTGGATTAGCAATATTCTCGCTCTTAATTGCATTCTTGATCCTGCATTACAGCGACTTCAGAGGTGCGGCTGATTTTGTGCGCGCTGACCATCCCGTCATTATCCTGCTGGGAACAATTGTTACTTACGCCGTTGCGCTAAGTTCTTCGGCACTGGTTCTTTGGTTTTTCGGCAGCTTTGAGGGGTTCGCCCTTTACACTGCTTTGGCTCACACTGTCGTGCTCGGAGTGCCCGCCACATTAGGCGCCTCAGCGGGTCGACTATTACTACAATGAAGAAGACTAAAAAGAATTGGTTGGAATGGGTGGTGTTTGCGTTGGGCCTGATCCTCGTTTCTGTGACGCTTGGTTATCTCATATACGCCGGCTCCACAATGGGCCACGAACCCCCCAGCATTGAAGTTCGCCTGGGAACACCGGAAAGACAACAATTCAATTTCCTGGTGCCTGTCACGGTGATTAATCACGGCGATGAAACAGCCGAAGGAGTGCGCATCGAGGTGGTGATTGAGAACAGCGGTGCGTTAAAAGAGCGCTCCGAACTAGAACTGGCCTTTCTGCCGCGTCATGCGACTCGCGAGGGGTGGGTAACGTTTACGCAGGACCCAAGCGCGAATCAACTCAAAGCGCGGGTACTCGGCTATCAAAGGCCCTAACGGCATTTCAATGGACGCCGTGTGCATATGGTGCGGATGCATTATCCCGAGGGTTGGAGAGGCAGAGATCTCAGCCATGTAAACACTGCTACTGCACCTTCCGGTCTTCACTCTTAGCCTCTGCCATCGCCTCCGGCTCTAACTCCTCGGCACTCTTGTTTAATTTGATGAAGACGCCCCAGGCGGCAAGCAACACTGCTGCAGCGATTCCAATGGACGCGGCGTGCGGCAGTCGAGAAGGATCTTCATGCGCGAGCTCAAAGACAGTCACCAAACATTCAATTGCGAGGGCGACAACAACGACAACCACGAAGCGAGACAAAAATCGCCGAACGCGCGTAGGTGCGCTCACTTGCACTTTCCGTAGCACTTCCTCTTCCAGGATCGTCTGGCCCAGTTCAAAAGCAACCACCGCAATGGTCAATAAGCCAATCCCTTCGAGAATAAAATTAAAACGAGCTCTCGGCGTCAAGACCTGGCTGGGGTCCAGTCCATGCCAAAGCTCGAGGGCGGCAAAGAAGATTAAGGCGAGGCCGCAGCAGATGAAGAGAAAGATAATACCCGAATAACTGACAGTGAAGATTTTCCGAATAATTTCCAAAGCGAACCTCTTTTTAACAGGCAGCAGGCCCTCTAGTTGAAGCCACGATACGAGAGGGTGCCAACTCGATCCGAGCTATGTCACGAGTATGATACTACGGGCCGCCCGGATGTGGATTGCCCATTGCCTATATGGAGGGTATGCTTTTTCAGTTCTTAACATTTTACTGAACTCGGAGACACAGTATCGCCTTGCCCTTATTGGTAACCACAGCGGCGCCTTCTTGGACACCGCTTTGCGTCGTCGAATTAAGGGGTTCGCAAATAAAGGGTGATGCTTTCGCAACTGCTGCGCTTCCGAATTGTTGACGAGCATGGAGCCGAAGCAAAACTGCGTGACTTAAGTTTCGCTCTGCTTGATGCTGATCATCCGCCTGTCACCTGCCTTTAACGATCACCCCTTACATCCAAATCTTTCAACAAAGCTCCCTCGTGGAAAAAGGCGTGGCGCGCCGTCACTACGGAACGGAGCGAATCGATGCTTACTTTGGAGCGGTGTTTTCTAACTTGATGTCGATTTCAATGATCATCGCGACCGCGGCTACCTTGTATGTTGTGGGTCAGCGCGAAATTGCTTCGGCAGCCGAGCTGCCCGCGCCCTTTAGCCGGTGGTCGGAGGTGCAGCACGCGTGCTTTTTGCCATTGGGTTACTGGGCGCGACGCTGCTCGCCGGAGCCGTGTTGCCGCTCGCAACTGCCTATGCGGTCAGCGAAACTTTCGGGATGCCGAAAGGCGTCAACCTTGATTTCCGGCGCGGGCGGGTGTTCTTCAGTCTCTTTACTGCGTTGATTGTAGTGGGTGTAGTTCTCGCGCTAATCCCAAACATTCCCGTAATGAAGTTGCTGGTAGGCGTTCAAGTTTTGAACGGTTTGCTGCTGCCGATCATTCTCGTTTTCATACTCCTGCTGATTAATGACACGGCCCTGACGAAAGAACTGAAGAATACGCGGATTAACAATGCGTTGGGGATAGGGACGTTGGTCATGATTACTACTGCAGTACTCGTGATGATCGGCGGCGAGGTGATCGAGTGGCTGGGGGGTTGATGACGATTGCGTGTCCAATTTGTGTAGGGGCATCCCTCCGTGGGCGCCCCTCTTCCAACTTCCAACAAATAGCGGCACATACGGAGCATGCTCTCTCCAACGAACGGGGCGCCCGCAGAGGGACGCCCTACGTTAGCTCTCGCTCGTGGCTTGGCGGTTTGCTGCTTCTAGTTTCCACTGCCCGCAATGAATGGTCGCGCTTGGACGATGTAGAGTTGACCGCGCAGGTAGAGCCACTCAATGTCTTGATCCTTCCCTCCGAATAGGCGCCTGATCCGCTGTGCCGCTTGGGCAAGACGTCGCGCCATGTCGTCAGTTAGCACCGCGCGCTCACCAGTGATGGGAACTTCTTTTACACCACCATTTTCATCAAATGTCAGCAGACTGTCCTCGGCGGACCGCGTTAACACTCGAATCGCGTTCGACTGCGGTCGAAACAGTATCTGTTCTGCGACGCGCTTGCCGTCTACTACTTTGATCCCCAGGCCGCGCTTAGCGCTGATGTAGATTGCCCCTTTGCTTTCTGCGTTATAAGGATCCGCGGTGATCATCACGCCGGCGCTGTCGGCATTAATGCCCTCCTGAATCAAAACGGCCATGTAGACTTTCGCATGATCGATACCGGCGCGTTCCCGGCCTTCGTATGCTTCAAAGTTCCAGAGCGACGCCCAGACTGTCTTCAGCGCTTCCAGCAATTGATCGTCGCCTTTCACATTCGGCACACTCGAGTGCAAACCAGCGCCGCTAAAGTTTGGCAGGTCTTCAGCGTTAGACGAACTGCGGGCAAACAAACCTTTGCCGGGAAATTGAGAATGCGCTAACTGCACCACCCGGGTTTTCAGAGCTTCGTTGATCTTTCCTTTTTGCATGCGCTCGCGTAATTCGGTAAGACGTCCCCGCCGGTACGCCGGATCATGAACAAACTTCTGGTCGTTCATCATCTCGAAGATGAAGTCGTCGAGCTTGTTTTCATTGATGAACTGGTCGTAATAGAAGAAGGGAACAGTAAAGCCATTTGGAATGATTACGCCCGGCAGCCGCGCCTTCATCAGCTCGCCAAGATTGGCCGACTTGCCTCCGTATGCCACAACATCGCCCGCTCGTTGCTGACTTAGCGTTTTGATGCTGGTTGCCGTCAAATCCGAGCGCGGTTTCATGACATCAAGCCGCTGCGACATGCGCCTCTGGTACTCGCGCAGTTGATCCATGTCGGCCGGCTTGATCGTATAGCCGTCGCGCCTCGTCTCAAACGAAACCCAGCGACCGTCATATTGTTTCAATAGTTCGTGGGCGTTCTTGATGTATGCGTTGGGCACGCCCCAACCCTTCACCAGCAAATTAATGTGCGAGAGCGGAGTGGAAGGCTTGCTGAGAATTACCCCCGCGACGGGCGGAAGCTGAATCGGCACTTCGTTCAGCACCAGAATTTCATTGAAGCCTATCTCGACGTGTTCATCGAGCGTTTCGATGATGTGAATGCGGCCCAGTCCTCGCGCGAGATTTAGAGGCTCATATTCCTGCCCATGCGAAATGTCGCTTTGCAGAACGCGCTCAAGACCGGTTACCGCCGATGCTTCTTCCTGCCGTGAAGAATTGGGCTTATACGCCACGGTGGTAAAGAAGGTCTTATTAATAACTTCGCTTGCCGTTTTGATCAGCTCGCCGCTTATTTGGTCGCCTTCCCAAAATTCAAACGTCCAGCGCTGGACCGGAGTTTGATAAGCGAGCGTGCCGAGCATGAAGCGGCGGTTGGCTTTTAGATAATTGTTTTCAAAGAACTCCTGCCCGCGTTCGAGGGACAGGTATGTGCCATTCACAAAATCTTTATGAAAGGCAAAACGCCGAGAATTCACATAGTAGATCTTGTTGCGGTCGCGGCGATCGATAACGAAAAGGACGTGCGAGAGCGGATAAGAACTATCGGAATAGATGCGAGCGAGTGAATCAAATTCAGCGCGAGAGGTAATCGCGGGAAGGGAACGAACGTTGGCATTAGCTGGCTGACCGGAGACACTGACGCTGCAAACCAGTAACGCAAGGGCGATTGTTATTTTCCTTTGAGACATCTCGGCAGGGAAGTCGGGAACAGGGGAAAAGGGTAAGGGGGAGAAAAAGCGGCGCGGGGTCCCCTCTTCCCCTTTTTCCCTCTTCCCCCTTTGGTCTCAAGGCTTCACGGGCGGTAGCCGAGTGCGCGGCGGTCGCGGAGTAGTGCGAGTTGTAGGCGCCGGACCGCGAGGCGCGTTACGTCCACTGCGTGTCAGCGCGATGCGCTTGTCGCGTCCTGCCGCGTCGGCGACGGCAACCTTGATTGTTCGAAAGGAGCCATCACGCTCTTTGTTGGTTGGGTTGTAAGCGAGAATGTATTGCGTTCGCAGATCCCGTACGATCTCGTTGGCGATCTGTGGCAGCTCGGAAAGCGATTGCGGAAAGAAGGCCCGGCCACCCGTTTCGGAGGCCATCTTATTGATCAGATTTACGGAGCGTTCGCGCGGGCTCTTGCGAATAAAGCCGCTTTCCTTGTCCAGCTCATTTACAAATCCAATCACGTAAATCTGAACGTCCTGCTCGCGCAGACGCGCAAACAGTTGCTCCTGTTTATAGAAGCTGATGCGGTCCTCGCCGTCAGTTACCACGATTAAGGCGCGGCGACGCCGATCGTTGTCGTCACCTTTCTTGTATTCAGCGAGTCGCTCCGCGGCAAGGTAGACGGCGTCGATTACTGCGGTCTGTCCGCCTTCGGTGTACAAACCGTCAAGCGCATCAATCAGCAAATCCTGATTTGAAGTGAAGTCCTGCTCGGTGATGATCTTATCGCTGCTGATGAAGCGCACCAGAAATGTTTCGTCTCCCGGCTTGTTGGTATTGACGATACTCTTGCCGGCGTCGATCACACTTTGCAATTGGGTACGTAGCGATCCCGAAGTATCAACAGCCAATCCATAACTAATCGGCACCTCTTCGCGGCTGAAAAAAACCATCGGCTGCTCGATACCGTCCTCGTAAACGTGCACCTCATCCTGGCGAACGTTATCGATCGGACGATTGTTACGGTCGATAACGCGGACGTTTAGGGTTACCAACTCCGTGTCGACAGTTACGACCTCGCCTTCGCCGAATTCTTCAGGAGGAGTCGGTGTCGGCTTCGGTTTTAGTTTAGGAATCGGTGGAGGTTCGCCAAGATCGGGGGCGACTCTATCGATTCCGCGACCGCCCTGGATAACTTGCGGTGCTGGTGTCGCGGTGGGTTGAGAGACGGAAGTTTGAGTTACGGAAGATGGTGTGGCAACAGGTACTTGAGTCGCCGGAGTTGGAGTAGGACGAGTTGGGGTGATTACAGTTGCAGGTCGCGCAGGAGTCGCTGTAGGTCGCGGAGTTGGGCTTTGTCCGCTCCGTCGCAAACGCGTTTCCTGGGCCTGGCCAGCCGGCACATGGGTCGAGCCCGCGAGTCCGGCAACAAGAGCTGCAAGAACGCCGATAAATATTAAGGCCCTTAAGTTGCGGCCGTCTGAATCAATGATGCGCTGCTTGGTCACCGAGCTCTTAACCCTCTCACCGTGAACGATTGTAACGCATTATTTGGAGTGCGCTGACTTGGCAGCGCTTCTAAAGCGGCAACCCCGACATGTCGGGGCCGCACTCCAAAACTAACAGTTTGCGCCTCGGCGATACCCCACTGGAGCGCAAAATCAATCCCGGATGTCGCCGGGCTAGGGCAAATAGATCGCCCGGCGTCCACTGCGCACACGGAAGAGAGATGTTTAGGAGAGTGTGTTAGTTGGCCGGAATACTTTAATTGACTGCTAGAACGATTCTTGGCGAACTACGAGTCCTTCGCGGCTTGGTGGGTTGCTTTTGCAATCGGCAATCGGCAATGAGATGCGTCAGCGCGATCCGACGACCGCAAAATAGCCTTCCTTGGAGCGCACGAACAACTTAGGCAAACCGCGCGGGGGAGTTACCTTAACCTTGATCTTGTGCCATTTGCCGTCGTTGACGAAGTTGTTCGGCTTGTAACCGATAGAATATTGATGGCGCAGCTCAAGAGCGATTTGTTCGAAGATGTCGTCCATCTCTACAGCCGAGCGTGGGAAAAAGGCCTTGCCCCCAGAAACGTTCGACAACTCATCCAGGATGCCTTGTCCTTCCATGCCCAACGAGCTGCCGGCATCAGCTCCGCTCAAAATCCCAACGCCATACAAGACGACATCGGATTCTTTCAAGAGTCGCCTCAGTTCGTTAAAGGTATAACGCGAGTTATTGTCCTGACCGTCGCTAATCAATAACAGCGCGCGCTTCGGGTGCACGCCGCGCTGCACCTTTTCCACACCAAGATAACAAGCATCGTAAAGCGCAGTGTTGTTTCGCGTCTCTACGAACATGAGTTTATCGAGCACGGCATTGCCATCGCGAGTCTTGTCCAGCAGCAGTTGCGCGCGAGAGTTAAAGCACATCAGAAAATACTCGTCGGAGTTGTGGCTGGTTTGAATGAATTTCGAAAGTGCTTCGCGGGCCTTTTTAACTTTATCGCCGCTCATTGAACCCGAAACGTCAAAAATCACGCCAACGGAAACCGGCGAATCATCGTCGCTGAAGAAAGTGATTTCCTGTGGAGTCTTTTGATCGAGAAGGGTGAAAGCATTTTTGGTTAAGCCTGAAACATAGCGGCCGTAGGTGTCGGTCACGGTTACTGTCAGCGTGATCAGATCGGTGTTAACGATCACCGGGCCATCGAGATCAATGCCCGGTTTACGCTGCGGATCCGGTTTGGCTTCGGTAGCTGTTGGTTCGACGGTTGGCTTTGGTTGGGCGGTTTCCTGGGCGTGAACAATTGCGCTGGTGGCGCAAGCCAGAGCGCAGCATGACAGGAAAGTTATCCTGACAGCGAATTTAGCCGCTAAGTGCATTTGACCCCCGCATTTTTGCTTCAGAGCCTGAACGAGATCGTACGGTTGAAAGGACTGCTAACACAGATGCTTTCGGGAGAACCGGTGATGCCCAGGGGCGCTCTTTCTTTTTGTAAGGGACCGCTAGAAACGACTTGCGTGGGAGACCGACCGCTATTTCAATTTCAAGTTGGGACACCGCATTGTAGGACAGCGACCGAAGCCGGCGCAAGAACGAAAGAGCTTTGTTCAAGCCGCCCCTTAAAGCTGCAATCCGAATCGCCCATAACTAGGTCGTTCCCGCTTTGCAGGCAGAGTTGCGTTTGGAACGCTTGTCCCAGTTCCACCGCCGCAAGGCTACGGTGGCTCTTAGTCATGCCTCTCCAGCGCCGATATTAGTTTTGAAGCGCAGGCCGCGCACGGTTTAGGGCGTCTAGGAGTGCAAAACTATCACTCCGCCTTCAGCGCTTCTAACAGGATTGCAACTTACTGCCCGGCGGAGCGTGGTAAGCAGGGCCCGGGAGCAGTGCCCTATTAGGTCTTTGGTAACGCGAGCTGTTAGTTTGCTTGCGCGTTAAATGCCATTCACCAGCGCAAACTAACCGTGGCGCTACAAATTAGGGCACTACCGGCCTGAGAGCTTACGACCTTCAACCAATCGTCGCGTGTTATACTTTTTGCCTTGAGTCTGACCTTTGTATTTCTAATCCATGGCTGAATTTATTGTTCGTTTAGGGACGCCCGCGGGCGAAGTTGTTACGCGCACAGTTGATGCGCCGGGCATTCATGAAGCTCGCGCCCGGCTTGAGCGCGAAGGCTTCCGTGTCTTCAATGTAACCCCGCCGCGCACAACCGGAGTCACAACTCTAACGCGGCTGGGAGGTCGCGGAGCCCACGCGCGCGTCAAGCCGAACGATTTCCTGCTTTTCAACCAACAACTCGCGGCGCTCTTTCGCGCGGGCATCCCCATTCTGCAGGCCATTACCATGCTGCGTAAGCGCGCGGCTTCGGCGCGCCTTCGGGCCGTGCTGGGCGATGTTGAAGAACAGATTCGCGGCGGCGCGGCCTTGTCTCAGGCGTTCGCCTCACAAGGCAGTCTTTTTCCCCGCATCTATACAGCATCGATCCTCGCGGGAGAGCGCTCCGGTGCGCTTGATGAAGTGTTAGGCCGCTACGTGACTTACATGCGACGCAACGTGGCGCTGCGACGAAAGATTCGCGGCGCGCTCGCTTACCCGATGTTCCTCCTCTTTGCCTCGCTCTGCATGGTCACATTTTTGACTGTCTACGTTGTGCCGCGCATGTCGGAATTATTTGCTAATTTCGGAAGCGAACTACCCACGGTCACACAGCTAGTCATCGGACTATCTCACTGGCTTTCCGGCAACGTTATCTGGTTTGGCCCACTATTAATCGTGGGCTCGGTTGGTCTTTTCCTTTGGTCGCGTACACCACAGGGTCGACTGACAATTGATGGCTTGATCCTCAAGATTCCGCTCGCCGGCAGCCTCGCGGTTCAGTTGTCGGTAGCGCAAGCCACTCGTTCACTCGCGACACTTTTGGCGGGCGGCATCACACTTGTCGAGTCGTGGGAAATCGCAGCTGAGTCAATTACCAATCGCGAATTGCGGCGACGCAGCGCGGCGATTCTTCCAATGATTAGAGAAGGACGCTCGTTTACAGAGAGTCTGGAGGCGGCCGGCTGGATGCCATTGTTGGCGATCGACATGATCGGAATTGGTGAACGGTCGGGTAGTTTGCGAGAGATGTTGGACGAGGTGGCGGTGTTCTACGACGCTGAATCTGAGGTCCGGCTCGAGCAGTTGACGACCACACTTGAGCCTGCGATTCTGGTGGTAATGGGTGGCGTTGTCGTCACAATCTTGTTGGCCATTTACTTGCCGATTATTCAATCGATTTCCAGCGGCGCGGGAGTGACTGGCGCGCGTTAAGGCAGGCGGCAGGAGCAGGCGCGAAAGCAGGAGGCGGAAGGCAGAGGGCGGGAAGGCAACTCGAAACCGGCCTGACTGAGTACCCCCGGAACCTGACACCCGACACCCGATATCTGAGCCGGTACTTGAGACCCGAGAATGATTTGAGCTGAGATTTGAGACTGAGACTTGAGACCGAGACTTAAGATTTGAGATTTAAGCGAAATGAAACAGCTTTCCGAAGACGAGACGACAAAAACCTCCGCACCGGTGATCGGTGTCGTTGCGCTCGAAAACGACGAGCATCAGCCACCCGAAGTGCGTGCCGCTAAAGAACTCGCGCGCCGTTATCGACTCCCATTTGTCGAATTGCTTCCTACCGAAGGCGAATCTCCCGTCGATTACACCTTATTTAATGAGATTCCTGTTGACCTCATGGTGCGCCATCAATTTCTGCCTTTGAAGAAAGATGCGCGGGGTCTGCACCTCGCCATGGCCGATCCCACTGACCTTGAGCGCTTAGATGAACTTTCCGGGGCCTTGCATACTCGCGTCGTTCCGCACGTAGCCACGGCCGGAGCCATCGAAGTGATTCTGCGACGAGGCGACGCCACCCAGCGCGTTTTGCAGGAAGCGGCTTCGGGATTCCGCATCTCGCTGGTGCGAGAAACAGAAACCGGCGAAGAGGTTCTAGATCTCGACCGCCTGGCAACCGATTCGGAAATGTCGCCGATTATCAAGCTCGTCGACACGATCATTTACAACGCCATGGAGTCGCGCGCTTCTGATATTCATATTGAGACTCGCGACACGGAA
The DNA here is from genome assembly GCA_051002415.1 of Pyrinomonadaceae bacterium. Taxonomy (GTDB): domain Bacteria; phylum Acidobacteriota; class Blastocatellia; order Pyrinomonadales; family Pyrinomonadaceae; genus PSRF01. The sequence continues at coordinate 11,344 of JBPCMI010000180.1, read as the reverse complement.
GTACAGGTCAAGTACCGAATCGACGGAGCGCTCTACGCTAAAGTCGACCCTATCGATCTCGCTTATCACCAGACGCTGATTTCTCGTATCAAGGTGATGTCTGAGTTGGATATCGCCGAACGGCGCGTCCCTCAGGATGGCCGCTTCCGCGTGCGTTACAAGGGACGCAACGTCGACTTCCGTGTTTCGATCATGCCGACGATTCATGGCGAAGATGCCGTGATCCGTATTCTCGATAAAGAGCAAATTAACGAAGAGTTCAAGAACCTGAATCTCGATGTGGTGGGTTTTGCTGAAGATGATCTGCGCAAGTTTCGTCACTACATCGCTGAGCCTTACGGCATGGTCCTCGTGACCGGCCCGACCGGCTCAGGTAAAACGACGACGCTTTACGCCGCGCTCAACGAGATTCGAAACGAAGAAGATAAGATCGTCACGATTGAAGATCCGGTCGAGTATCAGTTGCATGGCATTACCCAAATTCCTGTCAACGAAAAGAAGGGACTAACTTTTGACCGCGGTCTGCGATCCATTCTGCGCCACGATCCTGACAAGATCATGGTGGGTGAAATTCGCGACACCGAGACTGCACAGATTGCCATTCAGTCGGCGCTAACGGGCCACCTCGTCTTCACAACGGTTCACGCGAATAATGTCATCGACGTGATTGGCCGCTTTCTCAACATGGGCGTTGAGCCTTACAACTTCGTCTCCTCGTTGAATTGCGTCCTGGCTCAGCGACTGATTCGCATGCTCTGTCCTTATTGTAAGCGTCCTTTTCAGGCTTCCGATCTGGAACTCGAAGAGTCGGGACTTAGGATTGAAGAGCATCGGAAAACTACCTTCTATGCAAATGTGGGCTGTGATGCCTGTAACCACACCGGTTATCGTGGCCGTACGGCCATTCACGAGCTTCTGGATCTTTCAGACAATATTCGCGAGATGATTGTTGAGCGACGCCCCGGTTCGGAAGTGCGCCGGGCCGCCGTGGCAGAGGGCCTGACAAGTTTGCGGGAGTCCGCCCTGAGGAAGGTATTTGCTGGAGTTTCGACGCTTCACGAGATCAACCGAGTCACGTTCGTTGAGGAAATAAGCGCCTCAAAATAGGTGTGAGTCCGGTTAAAATCGAAGAATTTTCATATCCGATTTTCAATTTCTCCTTTATTATCTATTGCCCGTTTCGGGATGCCTTTCAAAACCCGAGGGCAGATGAATAAGGAGACAGAAGCAATAAAGGGGTAAGATGGGTAAGGGAGTGAAAGGGAAAATGTCCAAACCCGATAATCTCAAACCCGACGCCCGACACCCGACACCCGATTTTCCGAAAACCTAACCAGAGTCCCTGGAACGAAAAATCCGTGATTGCGTGTAAACAAACGGCAGCACGGTTGCATCTTAGGTTCCCTGACGGCATGATTACCTTGGAATTGAGTCCCGACCGGCTCTTCACCTTTAGCCTAGAGAGAATTTCAATGAGAATTAAAACAAAAACTCAGTTGTGCGTGTCGCTACTACTCACCTTTTCTTTGTTGATCTTGCCAGTCACAGCCCTGGCAAAGAAGGGTGACAAGAATTTCAAACGCGGGATGCAATATGAGAATTCTCAGCAGTGGGAGAAAGCTGCTCAGGAGTTTACTCTCGCCGTCGCTGCCGACCCTTCCAATATGGAGTATCAACTCCATTTCCGCCGCGCTGCCTTTAATGCTTCGCAGTCGTTTATGCAGCAGGGGCGAGCGCTCGCGGAGCAGCGCGACTTCGTTGGCGCTTATAACGCTTTCCGCCAGGCTTATGGTTACGACGCGGTGAATGAACTCGCCGTGTCTGAAATGGATCGGATGCTGCGGCTGCAAAGCGTCAAGGACGGCACGAGTCGTCCGAGCAACGGCGCCGCTACGAACGGTGATAACGGCGAAGGTGTAGCGGTACCGGCGAGTGGACAAGTGCAGGACCAGACGAGCTCGCTGCCGGCGCGCGCCGAACAACTTCGCGTGATCACCTACAACGGCGATCTCAAAGCGTTTGTCCGCAGCCTGGCAGAGCAACTGCAACTCAACGTAGTTTTTGATCGGCAGTCGTTTGCGCAGTCGCGGACCATCGATATCAATTTGCGTGACGTTACAACGGCGCAAGCTCTCGACTACATCTTTCTTCAGGAAGGTCTGTTTTTTCAGAAACTGAGTCGCCGCACGATTCTGGTTGCAGATCAAACACGCCGGCCGCAGTATCAGCAACTCGTGCTGCGAACGTTCTTCCTTTCAAACATGAAACCAAGCGACGCCCGCCAGCTGATCCAGCAGGCGATTCCTCCGTCCGTTGGCCGACCGCAAACGATCGTAGTACCAGACGACGCTACCAACAGTCTTACAGTGCGCGACACTGCGGAGAATGTCCGATTGATCGGGGACCTGCTCGCGAGCATTGATAAGGACCGCGCTGAAGTGGTCATGGATGTGAATATTTATGAGGTGTCCAAATCTGATTTCATGCAGTTTGGCAATCAGATAGGGAACGTCGGCTCCGGCAACACGTTCAACATCGGCGGCTCTCCCGGCTTTTCATTGTTAACTGGGAACGGAACGATTAATGGTGGCAATAATGGTGTGAACCTTGCCCCCCTCGTCGGTGGCGTACCAACCGCACTGGCAGCGGCCCTGGTGATACCGTCATCCGTCCTTACGGCCTTTCAAAGCAAAGCTAATACGAAGTTGATCGCGTCTACTCAGGTTCATGCGTTCAATGGAGAGGAATCCACCGCCCGCATCGGCCAGCGGGTGCCAGTGCAAACGGCGCAAACATACCCTTTCGGCATTCAGACTGGCCAACCAGCCCAGGGAACCAATTTCCCGACGGGCGGTTTCCCGGTCATCAACTACGAACCGACGGGATTGACTTTGAAATTCACGCCGCAAGTGTTCCCGAATCTCGACGTGCAGGTGAAGATGTCGATTGAGTCGAAAGACGTCCTCGGTGCCAGTACGCTAACGCCGACCTTTACGGAGCGCACGATCACCGGTACGGCCCGCGTGCAGAACAACCGCACCATGATGTTGGCGAGTGTGGCGCAGAACATCGAATCGCGCGGACGGAAGGGACTCCCGTTACTCGGCTTGATTCCAGTCTTAGGACGCCTCTTTACTTCGCCGACACGCGATGATCGCCAGGTGGACATCGTGATCGCCGTGACCCCACGAGTCTTGCGCGCGCCGACCGTTACCCCGCGCGACGAAGAGATGCGGCCGAGCGGTACGTTACAGTCGCCGACTACGGGTTCGCTCGAAGCGATGATTATCGAGTCGGATCGTGAAGATCAACTCGCCGCCGCGCGTCGGTTGCCTCGCAATTCGGTAGTCAATCTTCCGGATGTCGAGCCGGCACCGTTTAGTCCGGTAGCGGGTGGCGCAGGTAGACACCAGACCGCTGTTAACAACACGGGCAACACAAATTCAGCAGCGGTCGCACAGAATCCGGCCGCAAGGACGACAGCCCAGACTTACTCAGCATCGAACACCCAGGCTGCTGCAGCCCAAAGCACAGAAGGGAAGACTTCTATCGAAGAGCTTCCGGCTTTCGTACCAGCACCGAAGTCCATGGTCAGCGAACGCTCGGCCGAACAACTCGCGCTCGTCAATACGGGCATCGGTGGCGCCCAGAACGCAGCCTTAACCAGCTCACCGAAGCCGATCGACACTTCGACTCTTGTTCCTCTCAAGGGCGCGCCTAAGGCTCAGATGTATTTGACGGGCGGAGTCGCGCGGCTAAAAGCCGGCGAGAAACGCCAGATGGCAATCGAGTTGATGACAGACATGCCTGTGGGCCTCGCGGTCTTGATGCTGCGATTTGATCCCAAAGTGATAAAGGTGACCGCGATTAATCCCGGCACACTACTACCGCCAGGACACTCAGCCAGCACGACGCAGTCTGTCGACCCCAAGGGCGTTTATATGTTTTCGCTCTCCACCTTTAATGGCGCCACTCCGCTACGAGGGGGCGGCTCGTTGGTTCTGATCCAGATTGAAGCAATTGCCGAAGGTGATCCAGCTTTTAGTTTTGATCCGCAGAGTTTGCGGTTGATCACTCCAGACGCGCGCGACATCGCAGTTGAACTGGTGCCAGTGCGCGGACCAGTAAAGTAGTAGATGGAGCAAGACGGTAGACAGCGGAACGCGGAATCGCAAGGACGCGGCGACTTGGTGACTGGAGTTAAGGTTCCTGGTCGCCGCATTCCTTTTTCATCGGCTCGCGGATTCACCCTGATTGAGCTCGTCATGACGATTACAGTCATGACAATTCTCACGCTGGGTGTGATTCCGTTGATGAAGATTTCAGTCAGGCGCCAAAAGGAGCAGCAGCTTCGCGACTCGCTGCGCCAGATGCGCATCGCCATCGATGAATTTCACCGCGATACGGTGGGGATGCCTCTCACCAGTATTGAGGGAGGGCTCCAGCCGCAACAACAACAGCAGGCACAAGCGGCTCTCGATCCCCGGAGTCGCGTCGTCATCAGTGATGCCACGATATTTGGCGTTGATAATCCCGATCGATATCCGCCTGATCTGGAAACCCTGGTTAATGGCGTGAATGTTATTCCACGGGGCGGCAGTTTAGGCGGTCGGGGCGTTCAGGGAGTGAATGCCACCGAAGTGGGGAGCTCAGAGCTCGCGACCAAGAAGAAAGTTTACCTGCGGGCGATTCCCATCGACCCGATGACGGGCAAAGCCGACTGGTGTGTTCGTTCCTGTTACGATGCTCCCGACGCGAGTTGTTCGGGTGGTGGTGAAAACGTTTTCGATGTCCGCTCGAGTTCGAAAGAAACGGCACTCAATGGCGAGAAGTATAGTGACTGGTAAAAAAAGGGAAAACGGGAAACGGTTAAAGGTGGAAATGCGGCGCCAGAGCGTATTACCCTTTTCCACCTTTACCCCTTTCCCCCGTTCAAGATCGGGTTTCACCCTGCTGGAACTCATGATTGTGATCACGATCGTGATCATTCTGGCGGCCATAGCTTTGCCGCAATACCAACGCACAATCATGCACGCCCGTGAAGCGGTGTTGCGCGACGACCTTTATAAAATGCGCACCCTGCTCGATCAATACGCCGCGGATAAAGGAAAGCTTCCGTCTTCGCTGGATGATCTGATGACGGAACGCTACCTGCGCGAGTTACCGGTTGATCCGATTACTGGCGAAAAGAATTGGGCAGTTGAGACGGGTGAAGATCCAAATTCCTCAGGTGAGTCGGGAGTTGTTAACCTGAGGAGTGCCTCGACCGACACATCGTCTGAAGGTACGCCGTATTCTGAATGGTAATGTAATTTGCCGATTGCTGATTGGCGATTTCCGATTGGAAGAACAGGTGGCCTCTGAGCAACTAATAACAATCGGCAATTGGCAATGAGCAATTGGCAATAGATTGATGTTATCTAAACTACTCCATCCCTGGTATCCAGCGACCGCCCTCGGACTTGAAAAAGGCCTGGCCTCAGTCGTTGAGCTTGAGCGGCGCGGCAATGCCGGGAATCTGCGTCGCGCGGCGACGGTAAAACTACCCGAGTCGCTGATTTCACCAAGCTTTGAAGACGCTAATATTGAAGATCACACGGAATTGGCAGCAGCGTTGCGAGAGCTGGCGGCGAGTGCTGGATTACTCAAACAAAAGCGCTGGTCCGTTAGCCTTCCGGAAGCGACTGCTCGCACCTTGATCTTGACTCTCGAGGTCAACGCTGGTTCCGCAAGCGAGCTGGAAGAGGTGTTGAGGTGGAAAATGGACCGTGGCTTTGGTATCCCGCTGGAAGAGTTGTCCATTTCACGCGAGCGTCTGGTTAGGGATTCGCAGGGGCGTGATCGCTATTTGGTGATAGCCACGCGTCTCGCCGTGCTCGCTGAGTATGAGCATCTGTTTAGCATGCTGGGTTGGCGCGCCGGCTTGGTGTTACCACGACACATTGGCGAATCGCAATGGCTAACTCGGAACGGATTTAGTGGCGACTCGTTCTTGCTCAGTTCAACCAATCTAGGTTTTACTGCGGTGGTTTTTCGCGACAAGCAGCCCCTCATCTTCCGCAGCATTGAATGCGACCCCGACGAGCGTGAAGATGAACTTTATCGGTTGCTGCTTTTCTATCGCGACCGTCGCGCTGCTGAAGCGGAGCTTGAACAGCCGCTCTCCAGGTTTATGATTACCGGCGATGGCTTCGATAAACCCCGCGCCAGCGAGATCGTTAACGAGACAACGGGTGGCGACTTACGTCCGCTGGAAGCCGCCGACCTTGGCTTAAGCCTTCCCGGCAGCGGGCTTGATTTTGATACGATCGCCGCTCCCGCCGGCCTGGCAACCCTTTCCTGGCGATAAATCTAAGGTTTCAAGTCTCAGGTTCAGGTTTCAGGTTTTCAGCCCCAGAAAGTTCTTGAACCTGAGACCTTAACCTGAAACCTGAGAGTAAGTCGCCCTTTGAAACATTTCTGTTTTCGCCCTCGTAAAAACTGAGCATCATGAGCATGACTGCAGCCCCTGCACTTTGGAAGGAATCTGGCGCGGCGACCGACCGTGAGCTCGTGGCCACTGCCGCCACAGGCGTCGAGGGAAGTTTTGAGGAGTTGGTGCGCCGTTATCAACGCCCAATTTCCTCATATGTCTATCGCATGGTTGGCGACTATGAGTCAGCACTCGATTTGACCCAGGAGATTTTCATTAAGGTTTACGGGTCGCTCTCTCGTTATCGCCCCGAATTCAAGTTCTCGACATGGATTTATAAGATCGCCCACAACTGCGCGGTCGATCATCTGCGCCGCAACTCCGGACGCGAGCGGTCGCTGCTCGCCGGGTTGGAAGGCGATCATTACGAGTTGCCAATCGAAAGCGGCAGCCTAAGCCCTGAGCAGGAAAGTGAACGGCGCGAACGCCGGTTGGAAATCGAGTTTGTTGTTCGCTCGTTGCCGGCAGCTTATCGTGAGTTGATTGCCCTGCGTCACTCGCAGGATCTGACTTACGAAGAGATTGTGGAAGTGACTGGCTTGCCCCTGGGGACCGTGAAGAACCGGCTGTTTCGCGCACGCGAAATGATGCGACAGCAATTCGTCCAGCGCGGCATCACGGGAATGTAGTCGCGATTAACCAGCACATGGAAATCAGCAAATACACTTGTCAGGGGGCCCGCACTCCGGCGAACGTCGCTGCCTATCTCGATGGCCAACTCGACATCGCGGCGCTAGATCAGTTCGAAGCACACGTTGAGGCTTGCCGGCCGTGCCGCGCTGAGTTAAATGCGCAGCGCCAATTCCTCTGCGAGCTTGATTCCGTCCTTTCAACTCCCAAAGAACTTTCTATTCCCAAAGATTTTGCTCGCATTGTCTCGGCACGCGCGGAGAGTGATATGCGTGGCGTGCGCTCTGGTGGTGAACGACGGCGTGCGCTTTTGGTTTGCCTGACTTTGGCTCTCGCAGCTTTTGTTCTACTAGGCGCCACTGCCGGAAATTCGCTTCTGGGAAGCGCTGCTTTACTGGCCAACAAAGTGCTCGGCGTATTGAGTTTGCTTTGGACAACTTTTCACGACGCCGTTATCGGCATGACGATCGTTTCGCGCGTATTCGTCAGATTGTTTCTCCCAGAGTCTCCGCTAACGAATCTCGCGGCGCTGGTTGTGCTGGTGCTCGCAGTTGCATCTCTCTCTCACCTAATCATTCGATATCATCGCCGCGGCCAAATGCGCCTTTCCGAATAAGGGCGCGTTTATTGGTATGACGATCACCGAAACAACAGATATATTTTTGGCTCAGGCAAGGCCCGATCCGGCTCTGCTGCGCTTCGTCGCCCGGATCAGCCTGCTCCTCGCCTGGATCCTCGTTGCAGTGATGGCGATTTACGCTCAAGCTCCGGCGCCGGCCGGTCCAGTCGCAGAAACCTACGTCGTTGAAGGCGTCAGCGACACGATGGCCTATGGCCTGGGACGTTCGGTTAAAGTTAACGGTACCGTGAAGGATGGCGCGATTTCGTTGGGTGGCGACGTTATCGTCGCGGGTAGAGTTGACGGTGACGTTGCGGCAATAGGTGGCTCGGTAATTCAACTCCAGGGAGCGAGCATTGGCGGTGATGTGATCGTTGTAGGTGGCACTTATCGCCACGACGACGGAATTCCGAATCGCGACCCGGGCAAGAGCACCATTCTTTACGCGGGCTATGAGCAGGAGTTGCGCAACCTGATTCGCAATCCAACTGGCATGGTCAGCCCGCGCTGGTCAACCACCTATGTCGGACTGCGAATTGTCGCCGTGCTTTTCTGGTTTGTTGTGTCCCTCCTGGTGACGGCCGTTATGCCCGGAACCATTAGCAGCGGGATCGCGCGCTTGCAATTAACGATGGGCCGGGTCGCAATTATTGGCGTCGTCGGCGCCGCGATTATCGGCGCGGGTATTCCCTTCAGTCTTCATTACCTACCGACCCCTCTCAACGTCCTCGTCGGACTCTTAGCATTCACCCTCATTGTCGTGGCCGCACTTTTTGGAAGAGTCGTTGTTTATGCGGCGACCGGACGCTGGTTGCAACGGAAGCTCTTTCCCGGCGGAGCAAACTCAGAAACAGTAGCACTCCTCCTGGGAACTGCCTTTTGGATTGTGCTGGCTTCAGTGCCGTATATCTGGCCACTGGTTTTTTCGGTGCTGATCGTTACCAGCCTGGGCCTTGCCCTCACCGCTCGCTATGGCATCAGCTGGAAGCAAGCAAAAGCCAGCTGACGCTTCGTACATTCGCCCAGTTTACTTACCGAAATCTAGATCAACTCTCCGAAGCTGTCGTCGCCTTCTGATCTCGAGATGGAGCCAACCCACGACCCGAGTAATGAAAGCAGCGACGCCGATCTGGTGGCTGGAGTTGTAGAGGGCGACGCGACGTCCTTTGAACAACTTTTTGAACGCCACCGCCAAAGGGTCGCCGCAATCGCCGGCCGATTTTTTCAACACGCGCCGCAAGTTGAAGAGATCGTGCAAGAGACATTCATCAAGGCTTACTTCGGACTCACCAATTTCTCGCAATATAAAGTCGAGTCCTTCGCACATTGGCTGGCGCAAATCGCCTTCAATTGCTGCTACGACGAACTGCGGCGACAAAGCCGTAGCCCGGAGCGGATGTCCGCTGACTTCGACGAAGCCGAGCGCCAGCAACTCCGCGCGTTAACTGGAATGGAAGCCTCTACACTTGAGTCGACGGCGATCAATCGAGATCTCGCGCATAAATTGCTGCGCCGGCTTAGTGCTGAAGACCGGCTCGTTTTGGTGCTGCTGGACGTTGAGGGACTGTCGGTAGCCGAGATTGCGCAGTTGCTAGGTTGGTCTTCACCAAAGGTCAAGATCCGGGCCTTTCGAGCCCGCACCGACCTGCGCCGCTTGCTCAAGAAATTCCTCTAGATCCGAAAATAAGTGTAACCGTTAGCGGTTCACCACCGTCTTTACAGTGGAGTCCAAAGTTTTCGCCAGCCCCTCGGCAATCTCCCCAAGCAATATGAGCCAAGAAAAAGCCTCGATTTCACGCGAACAGCTGGATTGCGCCGGCCGCATCATTACCAAGGCGGCGGTCCTTTCTGAGAAGGAAACTCGGGAAATCGCCTCGGCGCCGTTCTTGTTTGCGCGGATTCAAGCGCACATTGCCGCCGAAGGGGAGGTTTTGGAAGAGGGCATCTGGCAGGCATTCTGGTCAATTTCAAAGCGAGCCATTCCGGTGATGATGATCATGGCTGCGCTTAGTTTCGGCCTGTCGTTCTACTTCACGGGGAACAAAAACCAGCCCACAGCGTTTAGCGTAGACGCCTACCTCGGAACTAACGAGTCAGGCGTCGAGAATCTCGTCTTTGCAGAAGGGCGGCCACTTACGCAGGATGAAGTACTGGCTACCATTATTAGCAGTGACAGGGAGCTCGGCAGATGAACGAAAAGTCGAATAGCCGTCTGAAAACCTGGCTGGTCCTGGTGGCAGTTTTTCTCCTCGGAGCTGTCACGGGAGTAGGGATTAGCGGTGTTTACCGATCAAAGGCCAACGCTTCGTTTCGCGAAGGCCGCGCGCGTAATCACCACGCAATGTTTGAAAGAATTCGGAACGATCTAGGTCTCAATGCGGAACAGTCTAAAGAGATGCAGAAAGTGCTGGATGAAACTGCCGGTGAATTTCGCACTCTGCGCGGCGAATTACGACCACGTTATGAAGAGCTGCGTCTAAAAGCACGTGGCCGCATGCGGGCAATCCTGACAGCAGATCAGCAACAGAAGTTTGACTCGTTAATGGCGGAGATCGACGCTAAACGGGAAAAGTCTGATGTGCTGACGCGTTGATTGGCACTTATCTAATTCGCATACCACGCTCTCGTTGGTTCATGCCGGACATAGGGAAATAAATAATGAGAAAGAACTGGACACTGCTTATTTTGATCTTGCTTAGCTCGGTAGCGCTCGCCTGGGGTCAGGCTGCCGGCACAGGCACTGCGGCCACTCCGCAAAGTGGCGACGCGGGCATCACGCCGAATCGCGTAATTGGGGAAGTGAAGGCCATTGATGCGACCTCCAAACAACTGATAGTCAAAACCGACGCCGGCGCCCTCGTAACGGCCACGCTGAACGACGCCACGCAATACATGCGCGTTGCACCCGGCGAGACCAACCTGACAAAGGCCGCGAAAATAACTTTCGCCGATTTGGCAGAAGGCGATCGCGTGATGGCAATGGGCAAGGTTTCGGATGACAGGAAGTCCGTCCCGACGCGGGCCGTGGTCGTCATGACAAAAGCGGACATCGCAAAGAAGCAGGATGCTGAAAGAGCAGAATGGCGTCGTCGCGGAATCCTGGGTGTTGTTTCTGCGCTCAATCCCGCTACGAAAGAGATTACTATTTCCAGTCGTTCGGCGGCGGGTCTGCAGTCAGTGATTATTCCGGTAAGCGACAAAGTTGAGATGCGTCGTTACGCTCCTGACTCAATCAAGTTTGGCGATGCGAAGGTGAGCAACTTTACGGAACTGCAAGTCGGTGATCAGTTGCGCGCATTGGGAGAGCGTGCTCCCGATGGCACTCGATTTACGCCGAACAAGGTTGTGAGCGGCGCGTTCAGAACAGTTGCGGGAACCGTGACCGCCGTTGACCCTGCTACTGGCGAAATCAAAATTACGGAGAGCGAAAAGAAGCAGGCGCTGACGATTGTCGTCAAACAAGATGCCGTCTTGCGACGCTTTCCCAGTGAGATGGGCGGCGGAATGATGATGAGCGGTCGTCCCGCCGGCGCCAGTGCCGCTGGCGGACAAGCATCGGCAGGCGCGGCACCGAGTGGGACGGCCGCAAGTGGAGCAGCTCCGGGCGGCGGTCCTGGTAGAGG
>JBPCMI010000179.1:0-17273 GCA_051002415.1 Pyrinomonadaceae bacterium | reverse complement strand
CCTCGCAGCTTTCTCGGCCTTCGGCAACCCATGCTGGAGATAATTCCCGCGGGGTCGCAAAACTGGAAGCATGTCGCTCCTCTTCATCCTCCAGGGCGCCTTCTTTGCGAACCTTTGCGCGGCGTTGACGCGTAATGCACTGATTCACAGCGATGCGATGCAACCAGGACGAGACCCGCGCGTCGCCGCGGAATCCCCGCAGGTTTTTAAACGCAGCGATAAACGTTTCCTGCGTCGCGTCGCGAGCATCTTCCTCACGCCCGAGCATGCCGAAAGCCAGCGCGAAGATCCGGCGCTCCCAGCGATGAACGATTTCGCCGAAAGCCTCAGCATCCCCCGTCAGAGCGCGTTCTACGATTTGCTCGTCGCTCGTAAGGATTTCCATTCCCTGTCTTCCGGTCAGCGGCCGCGATTCCGATTCCAAGTTTGAGCGCGACAAGGCTTTGCGCTCATTTGTTTAGACGCGACTGGTCACTTCCGGGTCTAAATATCACGTCGCTGTTGAGGTTAGGCGTCGGTTCCCAGTCCGAAGCCGACGCCGTACCCCGGTTCACAGCCTTGCAAGCCAGCCCTTAAATCCCATGATACAAGCAGTTAAAGGCTGCAAAACCGTTGACACGTCCAGCCGCTTTGACCATAATGAAAGCCGTTTGCCGGACTCCATTGCCGGCTCAGATTCAAAAGACCTTCCTACGGCTGCTTTTCCCAACTAACTAGTCTTAACCTCATGCTGGAAAACTTTGGGCGTATCCGCCTGTTATATATCGTCCTCGGCGTTCTGTTGCTCGTCGGCCTGTTGCCCCTCGTCTTCGCTGGAAGTCTGCTCTCCAGCCGAACCGCTCAGGAGTTGCGGTCGGTAGAGGGACGTTATCAAGCCCAATTGGTTCAGGACAAGGCCCGTCAGATAGAACTATACGGCCAAAGATATCGCGACGTTGTAGCGGGACTAGCGCGTGCTTTTGAAATAGCGGGAAGTGTCGAAGCTCTCAATGACATCGGATACGACGCGCGGCTGCAGAAGACGCTACAGGAGGATCCGAACCTGATAGGCCTGGCCATTTGGCCGGTCCACCGTGAACTTCACCGCGCGTTCCAATCGGACGTGATCAAACGCGAAGAAGTTGACGAGCGTGTTAGTGAAGTTCTCGCAAAAATGAGTGGCCGCGGCCTGGTCGTGAGCCGCCCACAAGTGATTCGCTCGGGACAGGAAATGGCCCTTACTGTTGCCGCGCCGGTGATGGGAGGCCAACACGGAAACGATGTAGTGGCTGCTGTGGTCGCGATCGTTTCCTTTCAGGATGTTTTTAAAGCTGTCCAACAGCCAACCTCAAAAAGCGAACGAGAACTACTTGATGCCGGTCTGCCAGTTGTCTTTGTAGTGGATCAGAGTGGCCGCGCAGTAGCTCATCCGGAAGCTAGCGTAGCCTTCGCCGGAAAGCCGATGACCGATCTCAAAGTTGTTCAAGACTGGATGGAGTCGGGAGCCCAGGTGCAATCAGCGCTCGCGCCTTTTACTGTGCTGCGCGACGAGCGCAAAGTTGAGATGCTTGGCTCGTATGCGACGGCCGAGCTCGACAAGAATTCCCGGCTAGGCGTGATCGCCGTTCAGGACGAAACGGCCGCACTTGCCTCAGTGAGCGACATGCACTATCAGACGATTTGGATCAGTTTGGTGGCTGGCCTCCTAACGCTTTTTATTGGTTTCTTCTTTGCAAAGAAGCTGAGTCAGCCGGTGCAGGAACTGGCAGCGGGTGCTCATCGCATTGCTTCCGGAGACTTTTCGCAACGCATTGAGATTCGCAGTAGAACCGAGCTGGGTGATCTGGGTAGCTCATTCAATCTGATGACCGACCAGCTCGAGCGTTTCATCCAGGACTTGCAGCGCTCGGCCACAGAGAACCGCGAGTTGTTTCTGGGAACGGTCAAAGCCCTGGCCGCCGCTATCGATGGAAAAGACCCCTACACGCGAGGACACTCAGAACGCGTTTCCCGAGTTTCGATGGCAATTGCGCAACGGCTCGGTTTGTCTGACGAAGAGTGCGAAAAGATTCGCGTCAGCGCTTTGCTGCACGACGTCGGCAAAATCGGTATTGACGACAAGGTGCTGAAAAAACCGGCGGCGTTGACTGATGAGGAATATGAGGTTATGAAGCAGCACCCGCAGAAAGGATACAAGATCCTTTCGCAGATCCCGGGAATAAAGGAATTTCTTCCGGGCATGTATATGCATCACGAAATGATCAATGGCCAGGGTTATCCGCAGGGGCTGAAAGGTGACGAGATTCCGCTGATGGCTTTGATCGTTTCGGTGGCTGATACGTTTGATGCGATGACTACGGATCGGCCTTATCAGCGGGCGATGAAGTTTGAGGAAGCAGTTGATCGGATTCAGAGCTTCGTTGACACACGATACGATGCGCGGGTGGTCGCGGCATTCACGGAAGCGTGTGTGGAAGGGCAAATTCGGCCAGGCTCTGTTAAGTTGAAAAAGCGACCAACCGTTGAGCCAGCTGCGCCGGCAACCGAGCAGCATCCAAGCATTGCTGAGTTGCAGCCGGTTTAGAGGAAGACAACGATATTGTGATACTAAATTTGTAGGGGCGGCACGCCTTGTCCGCCCTTGCGTTTTGAATACAGGGCGCCCACGAGGACGCCCCTACACAAATTAGATAAACGTGAAGCAGCCGCGTCTTTTTGAGGACGCGGCTGTTGCGGCTTATAATCAACGACTTCGCTTATCTCGAAATTGGTGACAGGGTGGCTACGAACAATTTATGGCGTTTTGGCGACGAAAGAGCAAAGACCAGTTTGTAACTCTAGGGCTTAATGAACCGCGCACTGAAGCATCCAAAGAAGCGGCTCCGGCTCAGAGTGCAACGGCGGTAAAACCTCAACCACAGACTTCAACCCCGCAGCCGGCGACCATCGTCGAAACTCAAGCGCCTGAGCCCGTGACCACTGGAGCGGGACCGACGCCGCTCGTTACGGAAAGGCGAGAGGTTCCGAAGCCCTTACCGCAGCCGCCGCCAGACGCACCATCGATTCAGCCTCCCAAAGTTCCGTCGCGTTCTCCGTTCGCCACGTCCGTTTTGGGACTGAACCTTTCGATCGAGGAACTTCAGGCCCAGGAGGCAGCACTCGAACAAGAATTCTCGGCGCGTTTCCGCCGCGCCGTCGCCGCCACACGCGACAATCTGTCAGAGCGACTCGACACCGTTTTCCAGGGTCTGAAAACGATTGATGAGAACTTACTCGACGAACTCGAGGAAGCGTTGATCGCCGCCGACATTGGAGTCGTCACCACCCAACAGATTTTGGAAACGGTTAGACGGGGTATTGCGCGCAAGCAAATCGGAGATCTCGAAGCGTTAAAGCAGGCCATAAAGACTGAACTGCTGCGGATCTTGCGGGCTTCCGAGAATCAGGGAGTGGCGTCGGAAACTAATACGCCGGAAAACGTGCTGCCTTACGTGATGATGGTCGTCGGCGTTAACGGAGTAGGGAAGACCACTACGATTGGCAAACTTGCGCAAAGAATCAAAGCGGAGGGTAACGACGTCCTGATCTGCGCCGCAGACACGTTTCGCGCGGCCGCCTCGGATCAATTGGCGATCTGGGCACAACGAACTGGAGTGCCGTTGATTCAACAAAAGCAGGGAACGGATCCGGCAGCAGTTCTATTCGATTCGCTGAAAGCCGCTCGGGCTCGTGGTTCGGATGTTTTAATTGTCGATACCGCCGGGCGTTTGCACAACAAGGCGAATCTGATGGCGGAGCTTGAAAAGATGAAACGGGTGGCGGGGAGGGAAGTCCCGGGCGCCCCACACGAGACACTTCTCGTAGTTGATGCTGTGACCGGACAGAATGGTCTGGAACAAGCGCGGCAGTTTTTGAAAGTCGCTGGTGTTACAGGCATTGTGCTAACCAAACTTGATGGCACCGCCAAAGGCGGCATCGCGGTCGCGATCGCAAATGAGTTGAACCTGCCCATTCGTTACGCCGGCATTGGCGAGAAAGTCGACGACCTCGTCGTTTTTGATCCCGAGCTCTACGTGAATGGTTTGTTTGAATAGCTCGCTGCGCTCAGCTTAACCAATCCCCAACCGATGCCAACCACAGTTTCTACACTACAGCCTTTCGGCGAAGCTTCTGAACTTGATCGCCGGATGATGGCGCGCGCCCTAGAGCTCGCAGCCAAGGGCGTCGGCCTGGTTAGTCCCAGTCCGCTCGTCGGCTGTGTCTTAGTCAGCGCCCACGGAAGCGTTGTTGGTGAAGGCTTCTATGTTTATGACGAGATCAAACACGCCGAGACAGTCGCGCTCGAACAAGCCGGAAACAAGGCGGTCGGGGCTACTGCATATGTTTCCCTCGAACCTCACGCTCACCATGGTCGAACTTCTCCTTGCACTGACGCTCTGATTGCCGCTGGTATCAGACGCGTAGTCGCTCCTGTAGAAGATCCGAATCCAAAAGTTTCAGGGGGAGGATTTGCTCACTTGCGCGCTGCTGGGGTTGAAGTGGGTTGCGGACTGATGGCGCGCGAAGCGCAGCAGCTGAACGAGAAATATTTCCACTTCATGAAAACCGGCCGGCCCTTTGTTCATCTTAAGCTTGCTACTTCGCTGGACGGAAAGATAGCGACGCGCACTGGAGATTCGCGCTGGATCACAGGCGAGCCTGCACGCGCCAGGGTCCAGGAGCTACGGCAGGAATACGATGCGATCCTCGTCGGCGCCGGTACTGCGACAGCAGATGATCCTTTGTTGACCGATCGCTCTGGTCTACCTCGCAGGAGGCCATTGGTTCGCGTGGTTTTAGACGATGGGTTGCTAATCACGCCACAATCGCAACTCGCTGGGACTGCGGCAGAGTTTCCGTTGCTTGTCTTTACTAGCCCCGATGCCGATGCAAAACGAAGAACTGAACTGGAGAAGGCGGGCGTGGAAATTTTTAGCGAGCCAAGTGGCCGAGACCTGGATCGCGTATTGGCGGAGTTAGGAAAAAGATCTCTGCAGAGCGTGCTCGTCGAAGGCGGAGCGAACGTCGCGGGCGCGCTGCTGCAGGCCGGTCTTGTAGACAAGGTGACGTTTTTCATTGCGCCCCGATTGATTGGAGGGCGTGATGCTCCGAGTGCGATCGGTGGATCTGGCGTTGAGCGCCTGAGCGAGGCGGTTGACCTTGAAGATGTCGAAATCGTTCAGCGCGGCGGCGACTTCGAGATCACCGGCTACCCGAATCGGAAAGAGGGTGAATGGAGAAGTGTTGAAGGGGTGACGGGGTGATGGCGAGATGGGGCGAAAGGGAGACAGGGTGATTAAAGGCCGACCGAAGTCCAAAACCCAACGTCTAAGGTCCAAGGTCTCCCCATCACCCCATCTCCCTATCGTCCCATCACATCTTCGCCCCTCAAAGTCTCTCGGCCAGAATTTTCTAATTAACGAAGGGGTGGTCAGCCGAACCATCGAAGCGCTGTCTCCTGCGAGCGAAGAGACAATCATCGAAATCGGTTCTGGTCGAGGAGCCCTCACGACTCAACTCCTCAATAAAGCCGGCCGTGTCATTGCCATTGAGTTTGATCGCCATCTAATCCCCGTCCTGCATGAAACTTTTGCTGCGCGAGAGAACTTCACCCTGCTTGCTGCGGACGCGCTCTTTGTCGATTTCTGCTCCGTGATTAATCCTGCGACTCACGCTCGGGTGGTGGCCAACCTTCCTTACAATATTGCTACAGCAATCTTGCAGCGTCTGATTGCGCAGCGCCGTTGTACTACGGAGATGGTGTTGATGCTGCAGAAAGAGGTGGTCGATCGTCTCGTCGCGTCACATGGATCAAAGGAGCGTGGCTATATTTCGGTTTTTGTCGAGGCTTACTGCGAGACTGAAAAACTTTTCGATGTTGCGCCCGGTTCATTTCGCCCGGCGCCAAAAGTTTGGAGCAGCGTCATCCGGCTGAAGCTTAAGCTGCAGCCGGCGCTTGCTAAGAACGAAAAGCTTCTGTGGCAGTTAGTAAGCGCAGGTTTTGCGCAGAGACGTAAGACAATACTTAATAACTTGCGCGGAGCGCCGCCTGAGTTACTAGAATTGATTAAGGGGCACGGCGGCGCCAGCATCATTCTTTGCGAGGCTGGGATCGATCTACAGCGGCGCGCTGAAACGATTACGCTCGAGGAGTGGCTGCGCTTAGTGAGGATGGTAGGCAATTGAAACATCAGGATTGCCGATTGCCAATTATTTGATTATCGCCGGCACCTAAATTCAGCTCACCTTGAGACAACTCTGCTGATTTTAGATTCGATAATCATTGATTGGCAGCGTGGGCGATTGACTAATCGTCAGTAGCCAATCGGCAATCGGCAATGATTCAATGACCCGATGATTCAATGGTTCAATTGGTGAGAGATTCAATTTTCATCCTGATGCCATCGCGTGGTCGCAAAGACATTGCCGGCATTAAGGTGACTTCGTGGTCTGGAGCGAGGCTGAGGCGGTAACGCTGACCAATGGTAGCGAGTACCAGAATGATTTCCATCATTGCGAATGAGTTGCCAATACAAAACCTGGGCCCGCCGCCGAAAGGGAAGTAAGCATACTTTGGCAAACTGTTGCTGAACTCCTCAGTCCAGCGCTCAGGGTGAAAGTCAGCGGGTTGGTCGAAGTAGCGCGGGTCACGTTGAGTTACCCACTGGAACATGAACACCTGAGTCTTGGCTGGCATGCGAAAGCCACCGACCTCACATTCCTCGAGCGACTCGCGCCCGAGTCCAAATGCAGGTGGATAAAGACGCATCGATTCTTTGGCGATCATCTCGCAGTACTTAAGTCGCGGCAGGTCGGCAACGGTAGGAAGATTGCCGCCCAACACTTCGTCCAGCTCCTGATGAAATCTGGCTTCGGTGTTGGGATTGAGCGCCAGCAGATACCAGGCCCACGAGAGCGTCAACGCCGTAGTTTCATGTCCCGCGAGGAATAACGTCATTACTTCGTCACGAAGCTGTTTGTCGCTCATCTGGCTGCCGTCTTCATCGTGGGCCTGCAACAGCATGGACAGCAGATCACCCTGATCGCGGTCATTGCCGCGTCGCTCCGCAATGATGCGGTAGACGATGTCATCGATTTCTTTGGCGTCCTGGTTGAAGCGGCGATGCGCGCCGGTGGGCAGGCGATTGTCTATGATCCACTTCAAGGTGGCCTGCGCCGCGAACGGTTTTACGATTTGGGCGAGAACCCGGCCGACCTTATCGGCATCAGCGGAGACGTCGGCATTGAAGAGCGTCTTAACCACGATCTCGAGGGTGAGGCGCATCATGTCGCGATGAATGTCGCGCTCTTCGCCATGATTCCATGCGCTCATCAGGCGCTCAGTGTAATCGACCATCACTTCGCCGTAAGAGTTAATTCGTTGCCGGTGAAAGGCGGGTTGCGCGAGACGTCGTTGCCGCTTCCATTCGTCGTCTTCACTGGTCAAGAGACCATTGCCGACCAGTCGTTGGAAAAAAGGCGAGCGCAAGGTGCGCGACTTGATAAAGTTTTTTGCGTTAGTGGCGACGACATATTCAATATCGTCAGGATTGTAGAGAAAGTAAGCCGTAAGGTAGAGAAACCTCATTCTTACGACGTCACCATAGCTGCGCGCGCGCTCGATGAAGCCGAGGGTGTCGCGGCTGAACTCCGGCATCACTCCGAGAAGGAGATTGCCCTTCGGACCGGGCGGAAGCGGCGCTCGTCCTGGCTTCGCGGATCTAATAGGATTGTCGCTCGCGTGGTTCATCGCTGTTTGAGCAGATCCATGTAGATTCCGGGTTCGCTGCCTAAAATTACCGTTGCACCTACTGTCTTTTGATAAAACTCGATCGGGCCGGCGCCACCGATAATGCCATAAACATACCCCCGCTCGCGCATTGCCAGCAGGGAAGCAAGCAGCAATGCTTTACCGATGCCGCGGCCCTGCATCTCTGGCGCCACTCCAGCTGGGCCGAAGAAATTTCTCCGCGTGCACTCGTGTGCGGCAAAGCCAATAACTTTGCTATTAAGCGTGGCAATGTGCACCGATACAGGTTTGTATGAAAAACCGACTGAGACTTCATCGGCCCAGGCAACAGAAAAGTGTTGCTCGATGAAATTGCGGACTGGAGTGATTTCAAAAGGCTGCGCGCAACGAATGGAAATGCCATCGTCAAGCGCTTCGAGGGCTGGCTCGAGCGGGCGAAGCTTCAGCAGGTTAACCAGGAGGTCGGGCATTGGTGAGGATTGTAGCACCCGATCCGGAGTCTCAAGTTGCAAGTCTCAGGTCACAAGTGTCAGGTTTCCGTTTAAAGGAAAAATTTTGTGCCGCCAAGTTCGCATTCTCCTTAGCCAAGCTGGACCGCCAGCATCGAGATCGAACCGCCGTCAAATCCATCAACTGGAAAAGTCACCTGCTCACCGGGGCGCCGTACGCCCAGGACGTAAAGCAGCGGTAGGTAATGTTCCGGAGTGGGAACCGAAAGCAGCGCGTCGCGTCCCAGCAAGTCGTAGCCGGCCAGTTGCGCGTCTTTTCCGTCGCTGATGAATGAGCGCGCCTGCCGCTCAAATCTAACCGCCCAATCAAAGGGTTCGACCTCGTGTTCACCCCAGGCGTAGGTATGCAGGTTGTGCACAATGTTGCCGCTGCCAATTACGAGGATGCCTTCATCGCGGAGCGGCGCTAGTTGCTTAGCGAGTGCATAGTGAAACTCCGGCGGCTGAGTTTCATCGATACTCAACTGCACGATCGGAATATCAGCCTGTGGAAAGACATGGCACAAAACGGACCAGGTTCCGTGATCCAGTCCCCAGTTGTTGTGATCAAGTTCGACGGCAACCGGCGCCAGCAGACTGCGAACGCGCGTCGCGAGTTCGGGACTGCCTGGAGCCGGATATAGAACCTCATAGAGTGCCGGAGGAAACCCGCCAAAGTCATGAATGGTTCGCGGGGCAGCCATCGCTGTTACTGCGGTTACCGGTACATACCAATGAGCGGAAATACAGAGGATGGCTCGCGGGCGAGGAAGGGAACTGCCGATGGCAGACCAGCGCTCGGTGTAGGAATTTTGCCGCAACGCGTTCAGCGGATTTCCGTGACCGAAGAAAATGGCGGGCATCAAGGAGCTCATAGGAAAGACTCACCGTCATCACATTCGAGTAGCAGGCCTTTCGATTGGCGATTGGCGATTGCCGATTTCCGTTTGGCTTCTTTCGCGACGGGCTAATTGGCAATCGGCAATTGGCAATCGCCAATCGTCAGAAAGGGATCATCTTTGCCACCTTATTCGTTTAGGAGTGTCGCTTGAGAAGCGACGACTTGCCAGTTGCCTTCGGTGCGGCGAAACACATCCATGAAACGCAATGTCACATTGATCTCGTTGCCCTCGTAGCGCCCGGCAACATGAGTCTTGCCAGTCACAATGGCCCAGTCGCCGTGAGGTCGCACATTCAGCTCGTCAATTCGTCCCGATATTTCACGCTCGCCTGGGCGAAACATTTCTTCCAAAACTTCGGCCTTGTTGCGAATTGGACCCTGGGCGTCGATTACGCTCCAGTCTTCAGATAGCACACGCTCGTGAACTGAGGGATTGCCGGAAACCCATGCGCCAACGAGCTGGTTCTCAATCTCGCGCAATTCATCGGCGATGGCGGCGGAGGGTTAGCCGTTTTGGCTCATAGCAAATCACTTAACTAAGTGACGCGTCGCTATCGTTAGTGGGCCCGTCCGCGCACCTGCCTGCGAATAAAGATCGATGATGCGATCAATGGCGCGCCGGCAAACTTTGCAAAACTGATTGGTGCGGGTAAACATGATGCAATCCACTTCCGGCCGATAGTAGCCGCGCGCCTCATACACAGCGCCCTCAAACGCTCCCACCTTGCCAAAGTATTTTTCTTTAGCAAACAAATCGTGCTCGTACGCCAGCTCTTCGCGAAACAATGTCTCCATTTCGGATTCCGGGCGATTCTCCTTGCGCAGTTGCCGGCGGCGAGTCTGGATCGAGAGTGAATAAGTCTCGAAGGCTTCTTTGTTCCAGGGCGTTGGGATCGGTGTATCAGACGAAACCAGATCGCGCCATTTTAGTTTAGCTGGATCAAGGAGAGCGGTAGCGTTAGGTTCCCACGGTTCCAGTCTCTCGGTGGATGGGGCATAAGCGACTGACGAGGTGTAGTACTCATCCGCGAGGCCGGCGAAGTGATGACCAAACTCGTGAATGAAAACGTAGTTTGCGAAGGCATTATCTGCAGCGACAGTGCTGTAGAGATTAAAAATGCCGCCCCCGCCGTAAGTCCGGTTATTGGCCAGCACCTCAATAAATTCGTAGGGTGCAAACGCCGCGGTCTCGCGCAGGGCGTGATTATCAAATGTCAGGACGTAACGCTCGGATCCGAACGCGTCGTAGGTCGCGCCGAGTGGCGAGTTGCGATAAATTCCGGTGGATGGTCGCGAGATTCCCGATTCTGCAGCCGGCGGGCAAAGACCCCAGACGTTGAAATCGTTGCGGCGTTCTTTGAATGGCGAAGTCGCGAACAGCTCGCGAGTCAGACGACGCGCATCCGCTTCGAACTTCTTTGCTTCGCGAGCAGTGTAACCATCACCGAGGATCAGAAAATCAACCTTGGTCGCCGGATCGCCCATTTGTTGAATGGGTATGAGGCGAGCAGGCGCACGCGGTTTTGAGCGGTCAATAAAAATACTCGCTGGATCGATTGTCGTCGTCCAAACGTCGCGCCAGCTATTCTGCGCATCGCGTTTTTTCAAAACAATCTCAACGGGCCTGGTGGGAGCAGGGAAGCGCAGCGATTCGCTAAAGGTTCGCCGCAGTGACTTGGCTTCGTCAGTCGTTTCCCATTCACCGTAGATCGAAGCAAAGCCGCGGGAAAAAAGCACAGCCTTGGTTTGCTGATTGCGAACCTCGAAAAAATATTTTCCGAGATTGGTATCGTCAATTGCCCGTCCCGGGTCACCCGGCCACGTAAGCGGTTCCAAAACGATCCGGTCAACACTGAAAACTTCTTCGCTAGCCGTGCCCGTGTGGTAATAGTCCAGGCGCATGGTGCGCGGCGCCGCGAGTGCTGCTGTCGTCAATAGCATTAAGAGAATTGCACAGTTGGATAGTTTCATAATTTTAGGAGCGCCTGGCTTTTAGCTTGCAACGCGCCAATAGGCGCGCTGCATTGTCATTGGTAGAGCAGTTTCGCGCTTCGCGCTCATTGCGGGCGAACGGGGCGCGATCCACGCGACGTTCGCGCACTAAATCGGATTAAGCCACAGATTGTACGGAGAAAACGGATCAGCGAAGACCTGTATTTCCAATCCGTGATTATCCGCGTTCATCTGTGGCCAATTCGCGTTTCTACTTCTCTTCATCCGCGACGCGATACTTCTCTTTCTCTTTCTCTCGCTGAAGGTAAGGAATTCCTTTCTCCATCCATTCCGGAGCCGGCGCGCCTTTCAAGAAGTGGTCGAAAAATTCTTGCAAGCGGCGCGTGTAGTCTTTCTGGTTCGGCCGCTTCTGCAGACCGTGCTTTTCGCCGTTGTAGCTAAACAGATAAGCCTCTTTACCGAGGCGCCGCAAGGCGAGGTAGTACTCAATTCCCTGGTACCAGGGCACAGCATCGTCCGCGTCGTTATGAATCATGAGAAGCGGCGTCTGCACCCGGTCGGCGCCAAACACGGGGGAGTTGTCGAGAAATCGCATCGGATACTCCCACAGGTTGCCGCCAATTCGCGATTGCGTTCGTTCGTATTGGAACTGGCGCGGCAAGCCCGTGCCCCAGCGAATGCCGCTGTAAGCACTCGTCATATTTGAGACCAACGCACCCGGCGCCGCAGCTTTGAAACGATTCGTTTGCGTCACCATGTAGGCAATCTGGTAACCGCCCCAACTGTGACCCTGGATGCCAATCGCGTTTTCATCGACGAAACCTTTATCGACTACAGCCTGCACTCCCGGCAAGACGCATTTCAAGGCGCTGTGTCCGGGATAGCCGATCGTGTAAACGATGTCCGGCATGAACACCAAGTAGCCGTTGCTGACATAAAAGCTGGGATTGATTGACGTGCCGGGTCCAGGATTACCAAAGCCATGGAGTGTCTGCGACAGTCTCTCGTAGATGTAGACGATCATTGGATACTTCTTCGAGGGATCGAAGTTCTCCGGCTTCATCAGCTTACCTTTCAAGGGAACGCCATCGACATTTTTGAAGCTAACAAGTTCCGAGGTGCCCCAGAGGAAGGGAGCTCTTTGGGCGTCAGCATTGCTGACTTTGCGCAAGTCTTTGAAATCCAATCCTGAGATCAGCACGTCCGGAAACTCATCGTTCCGTGAAGCAGTCAACATTAGAACATCAGCATCTTTTGCCTTCGTTGGGCTTGTATAGTTTTTACTTCCCAGCAGAAGTTTTTCCGGGAGGCCACTGTCGATGCGATCGCGATAGAAGCCGGTGTCGTAAGTGTCTTCGTTCTCTGCGCGTAACAACATCGACTTGGAGGGATCGATGAAGCGCTCTTTCGGATCGAGTCTTACATAACGAAGTTCGGTTTTTGTCTTTCTACCTACACCATCCGTGAGGTTCTTTGCGCCCTGACCGTCGGGCTTAATCTGCCATACATCGTAACGATCGTAGAGCAGGACATACGCATCATCTTTAGACCACCCAGCCGACCCATACGACTGCGGAATGCTGGGCGTATCCGTATCTTCGTTCCAAAAGTTCACGCCGAGTTTTGCTGTCAGGTTCACATCGCGGCCATCAGGAATCGAAAGACTGTGCCAGTCTTTCCCATCGAAGTAGAGCGCGAACTTCGCTTTCGGCGAGAGACCGAGGTTGTAGGATTGCTTTTGTGAGAGTGGCTTGCGCACGCCGCTCCCGGTATTGATGAGATAGAGGTCGGTGTACGACGTGTCCCAGTCGCGCAAGCGCCGGTAAGCGCGGTCGTCATAGCCGATGGCGTAACGTCCATCATTGGAGGGAGTCAGATTTTCCATTGACTCGTCTGCCAGCTGCAAGAATTTCTTGTCCTTGAGGTGGTAGACGGCGCGATATGATCTGTTGCGATCCTGTTCGGCCCGCGTCTTTTGGATCGGTTGGATGAAATCATCCTTCCAGTGCCAGAGATCAACTACCACCTTCTCATCGTCAAGCGGTTCCTTGTCAGGATCTTTTTCAGGATCTGGCGGCGGCGTGGTACCGAAAAACAACCTGCTGCCGTCGAGTGAAAAGGCCAGTGATGCTTTCTCGCTGACTACCAGATCTTTTCGAAAACCTGTGCTTGCGCTGGAGACGATCTCCATAGCCTGCGGATCACGGCGGTTCCAAAGGTAGAGTTTGAACTTTGGTTGTGCGGCGGCCGCATCGTCGCGGTCGCTGATAAAGGCCAACTCTGTTTGCTCTTCATCCCAGGTCAGCTTCAAGAATTTGCCTTTTCCTGTGAGCAACCCTGCGGGAGCGCCGGCCTCCATTTGCGGATTCAAAACAAACACACCGTTGTTTTCTTCTTTCTTAGCAGCGACCGCGTAAACGAGCGTTTTCGCATCTTTACTAAAACTGTAGTCAAGCACTTCAGCGAACACGCGGTCAGTATTTGAAGTGAGGTTGCGGAGGGTTAGGTCAGTGCCGTACTCCTTTTTCTTCTCCTTGCTTTTCTTTTCCGCAGGAGCTGCAGCAGGTGAAGCTGCCGGAGCAGGTTCCGTAGTTGCTGGATTTGGTTCCGCCTTCACCTCCGGCTTCTTCTCTTCGGCTTTTGCTTCCGGTTTTACTTCTCCGGGTTTCGCTTCGAGCAGATAAGCGATGTAACCGCTGCCGTCCTCAGGTACCTGGAAGTTCTTGACCCGCTCAATTCGGGCAACCTGGCCGGAGCTTAAGTCCATGATGCCGAGGGAATTTTTCGGCATCTCTTCCGGTTTCTTCTTTTCCCGCTTGGCTTTCCTTAGTTCGTCTTTGGTCGGCTCAATTGCAAAGACCACGAAACGGCTGTCGGCTGTAAACACCGGTCGGACGAGCCGCGCCTGGCCCGCCTGAAACTCGCCAAGGTTGGGCACGTCGTCAGGAGGTGGCGCCGGTGGGCGATGTCCGCGTGGCGCCCGCCACTCATGGCCGGTGGCAATGTTGCGGACGACGATCTCGCCATCGCCATCTTGCGGCATGAAGGCATACGCGACGAATTTTCCATCTCGCGAAAGCTGCGGAGCTTGAATCGTGCGCCAGGAGTCGTAGTCGCTATGTGTCAGCGGCCGCTTCGCCTGTTGCGCACGCGCCGCGCTGGGGCCTAAGAGCAACGCGATCAAACAAAGCAGACTCGCCAGTTGCCGCATGCGGGCGACTTGGAGGGCATAGTTCTTAAGCATAAAAGCCTCGGTGTTTAGTTGATTGAAGAGATAAGACGGAAATGCCAGCTGTCGATAGTCCTGTGGGTCGTATTCTTCCGCAATTTTTCCTCTAAGGCAAACGATTAACTATTGCAGATCGCCAATTGGCGATTGCCAATTACGGCAGCACTCCCAAGTCTCAGGTCTCAAACCCCAAGTGTGAAGGGTCATACTTGCGTCCTGAGCCGAAGAGTCTGAGATTGAACTTAGAGTTGAGTCTTGAAACATCAGACGTGAGACGTGAGACTTGAGACCTGAGACTTGAGACTATTCCCCTCATGTACCGAGAGTTGGCTACTACTGTTATACTGCCTTGCCTAACCAGCCCCCGTGCTGAACGCAACGTAGGTCGCGGCCAACTTTTCGGCGAAAGAGTAACTATCGATAGTGAGTAACGTTCTGGAGATTATTCCGCTCGGCGGCATCGGCGAGTTTGGAATGAATTGTATGTCTGTGCGCTACGGCGACGAGATGATCATTCTCGACGCCGGCATGGGCTTTCCCGAGGAGACTGCCTACGGCGTTGACATCTCGATTCCTAATTTTGATTTCCTGGAAGAGTATCGCGACAACATCGTCGCTATCGTACTGACGCACGGCCACGAAGATCACATTGGCGCACTTCCTTTCATCCTGAAGAAGTTCAATGTGCCGGTTTATTGTTCGCACTTCACCGCAGGACTTGCGGAAAGCAAACTGGACGAACATGACCTGCTGGGCGACACCCTCCTTCATCGCGTCGCGCCGCGGGACGTCGTCGAGATTGGTCCTTTCAGCGTTGAATTTATCCGCGTCTCTCACTCGCTGGTTGACTGTTTCTCACTAGCCATCAAAACGCCGGTGGGCACGATCATTCACACGGGGGATTACAAAGTCGACGAAACCCCCGTGATTGGCGAACCGATAGACCTGCGCTCCTTTCGCCGCTATGGACAGGAAGGCGTGCTCGCGCTGTTGTCCGATTCCACCAACGCTACCGTGCCTGGCCGTACTCCCTCCGAACGCGCTGTGATTCCTGCTTTTGAAGAAATATTTGCAGAGGCCGCGGGACGAATCATTGTGGCTGCGTTTGCGTCGTCAATTCACCGGCTGCAAATCGTGCTCGATATCGCACAGCAGTTTAATCGCAAGGTGTGCGTGCTCGGTCGCTCGATGCTGAAGAATGTCGAGATTGCCGACCGGCTTGGCTATCTGGACATCCCGGACGGTTTGTTGGTGCCGCTGAATGAAGCGAAACAAATGCGCAGCAATCGGATCGTGTTCCTGGTCACCGGTTCGCAGGGAGAATCGCGCGCGGCCCTCTCGCAAATGGCGGTGCAAAGCTACAAAGGAATGTCGATTGAGGAAGGCGACACAGTCGTTCTCTCAGCCCGCATCATTCCCGGAAATGAACGGCTGATTTCGCGCATGATTGGTTTCATTTATAAGCGCGGCGCCAACATCATCGAAGAGAAACGCCGGCTGATCCACGTGAGTGGCCATGCATCACAGGAAGACATCCGCATCATGACCGAAGCGGTGCGGCCCAAATTCGTCGTGCCGATTCATGGTGAGTATCGCATGCTCTTCCGGCACAAGGAGTTCATAAAGAACCACGTTGGTTACGCCGAGGAGAACATTATCCTAATTGAGAACGGGGACGTGCTTGAGCTCGATGGCGAACGTGCCGCGATCATTAATAAGCGTGAGATTGGCCGGACGTTTATTGACGACTCAGGTTTTGAACAGATCGGACGGGAAACGGTTCGCGAACGCAAGCAGATGGCTGCGGAAGGAATCGTCACATTGATCGTCACGATTGACGCACAAACCGGGGAGCTACAGGCAACGCCCGAGATAGTTGTGCGCGGCGTACAGGGCTTTGACGGACAAAACGGATCCCTGAAGGACGCGCAGCGTGTAATTGAAGCGGCAGTAACGGGAGCTTCGCGCGATACGCTCGCCGATCAGAGTTTGCTGAAAGAGCACGTGCGCGTGGAGTTGAAACGTTTCATTCAGAAATTGACCGGCGCGCGGCCCGTCATCATGCCCGTGGTGGTGGAGGTGTAGGCAGGCGTCTCGGGTTTCAAGTTTCAAGTTTCAGGTTATGAGTTTGGTCTTTGACCGCTGGTGCGCGGCAAGTCTCCGACTTGCCGATTGTGTCGCTAGTTTCATAAGGGTCTTAGACCCATAAGCAGGCCGAAGACCTGCCTAAGCAAATAGTCAGAGCGACGGCAAGTCAAAGACTCGCCGCGCACCACGGGTTAAAGACCAAACTAAAAGCTGATCGTTGAAACCTAACCTGAGACCCGAAACTCGAAACCTGAAACCTGAAACCTGAAACTTCAAACCTGAGTTTTGAGATGTTCTGGCGAGATAAGACAGTCATGATCACGGGAGCTTCGTCCGGGATTGGGCGGGGACTCGCCGTGGAACTGTCCAAGCGTGGCGCCAAAGTCGGTCTCATTGCTCGGCGTGCAGAAGCTCTCGCAGAACTGGTTCGCGAAATTGAAAACGCAAACGGTGAAGCAATCTCTTTACCCGCCGACGTCATGAATGCCGAGTCGTTGAACACGGCTGCCACTCAATTGCGCGCTGCACTAGGTCCGATTGATGTGCTGATTGCCAACGCCGGAGTCGGAGCCACAGTCGATGGCGCCGATTTAAAGGGAAGCACCGTAGCAGGCGTTATCAACGTCAACGTGTTGGGTGCGGCCAATAGTGTTGAGGCAGTTGTTCCTGACATGGTGAAACGAGGGACGGGACACCTTGTCGTGATTTCCAGCCTTGCCGCATATCGCGGTTTGCCGAAGTCAGCGGCGTACTGCGCCAGCAAGGCCGCTGTGTCAGCGTTTTTTGAAAGCCTGCGACTTGATCTGAAACCGCGCGGAATTGATGTAACTATCATTCATCCTGGCT
>JBPCMI010000178.1:0-11385 GCA_051002415.1 Pyrinomonadaceae bacterium | reverse complement strand
CTGTCTTTGTGATAGAACACGATGAGTGTTCCACCTTCCTCAACATACTTCATTAATTTCGAGTTGGCAGCGATCAAGTCCGAATGAGCGTAGTAAGCCCGGTTGTCCAGGATGATGGTGTCGTAGGCGCTAAGAGAGCCGTCCCAAACCTGCGCGACAGTCAGTTTATCTGAGGGCATTCCGAGGGCCCGCAGCGCTTGTTCAAGTGTTTGATCGAAACTCGGTAAGTAGCCAACCCGGAGACCTTTTGCCACGAGTGCATGGGCATAGATGACGCTGATACCCCGCTGGGAGAGCGAGGGCCTTTGCTCCAAAGCTCTCTGTTCCGGATCAGCGTAGATCGATATTAAAACCTTGCCAGGTTGCCTTCGTAGGCTACGCGTCTCTCGTGGCGGCGGGGGCTCAGGATTAGAAAATGTCTGAACGCAGATTTCGAGTGGAGTCAGTTGAATCTGGTAACTGGTTTGATGTTGAAGTTGTGCAGTGGTTGTCGCGAGCAAGAGGGAACCTACAAACGGCTTCGCCAAATGATTGGTGACTGTCACTTGAAAGGTATCGCATCGACCTAGAGTTGCTTCCGTCCTGACGCATGGACTCGGCGAAACGTTTGTAATCTCTACGGCGGGCACAACGTCGAAACTCTTTTCGGCCTTCAGGGAAAACTTCGCACCATCAATTTCCAATTGCCCCTGCGCAACAAACGGATGACCGAAAAGAAGGTCATCGTACAGGTGTTCTTCGTGGGGGACTGTGATCATTGCGGTCGGTGGCGTAACCAGATCAACCGGAGCGATCGTCTCAGTATCAGCGCTCATCTGCTCTGCAGGATCGAGGGGCACAACATTGCCCCAACCCCGCAACGACAGCTTCTTGATTTGAACTGTTCGATTTCCAGCGTTGGAGAGGTTAATCGAAAAACGCGCAAGTGTTCCCGGTACCAATGCCTTCCCTTGCGAACTCACTTTCACAGCAATACCCGCCGCAAGAGCCAGAGCGTGATCTACTCGGTCCGAGATCAAACGTGATCGTTGCGCATCTTCACCGGGAGTCGATCCGGCTCCCGTGCGCCGGCGCCAGTCAATAAGCGCATTCAGCACTCGATCAGGTTGATCGAGGATTTCTGACAAGTTACGTCCGTCGATTGTTGGAGCACGAACAGCAACCAGCAATCCGTCGAGAAACGCTTTAGGCTCGGAAGGAAGTGCCGGACCGCCCGCCACCTCACGGGCCAATCGATAGCGAATCAACGGCAGCTTACCCGTGGGATTGCCGCGCAATCGCTCCGCGATTGAGGCGGGCCAGGGTCCTTGTGAAGCGTGCTTTTGCAACGCTGCGAGCGCTTGTTCGGCGTACATGCTTCCGCGAATCGCATCCATTTCATTCGGATCGATGGCGACAAATTTATCTGCCACCGCATTTGTTGACGGCGTGGCCATACTTGAAGCCGCCGCTCGGGCCCGCACGAACAGCCGGCTCGGTTGCCAAACGTGCACACTCGTTAGCTGTTCCGGAAAGCGGCTCGCATCAGCTGCTGCATCGAAAGCTTCAAGCACGAGGCGACCCGTGGCTTGATGATGTCCGTGTCCCGTAGACGTGTCGTGGTTTGTGATGATCACATCCGGGCGGAGGGCACGAATTTTGTAAACCATGCGTCGCAGCGCCTCGTCGTGTCTCCAAACCTGGAAGGCTTCCTCCGCTGATTTTGAAAATCCAAAGTCTTTAAGACCCAGAAAGTGTGGTTCTGAACCTTGAATACGCGCTGCCTCGATCGTCTCTCGCGCACGTATTACGCCCAGCTCTTCGTAGAGCTCGGGACCGACAGCATTCTGTCCACCCTCTCCGTAAGTCGAAAAGAGAGTAACGGTGTGCACGCCGTATTTGCGTCGCAAGACAGTTAGCGTCGTACCGTCTTCGTCGTCCGGATGAGCGGCAACACACATAACAGTTGCAGCGTTTGTGAGATCGAGAAGCGCTTGATGAAGGTCGGCTTTGTCGACCGCGCTAGCCCCGGAAATAGAATCCCTGGAGTGGGAAAGCGGCCCAATCGGACACCATAGGAGGAGCGCAATAACGATGAAGAGTACAAAGAATCGGAAAGGAGTAACCCGAGCGTCTCTAGATGATTGTGAATTCATTATTAGTTTCCAGTACATGCCCCTTGTTCAGAACTGCAGTCGGAAGGGCGGTTTACTCCTGCCTACTGAGGCGCCATCCAATCTGAGCGGGGGCAAGCCCGCCTTCCTGACTGCAATTGTCCTGCCTGCAATTCTCTTGGCGTCCAGCAAGGATTAAAACTCCTCACGCCCGTGATCGCTCCAATCTCGCCGCCACGATCATGCTCAGGGCGATAATCACAATCAGAACCATTCCATATGCGGCGGCGGAACCGAGATTGAAATCGCGCAGCTCCGAAGCGATCGCAATTGAGATGGGCCGGTTATTGGGAACAAACACGAGCACCGACGCGACATACTCGCCCAAAGCTATGACAAATGCCAACAGGGTGCCGGCTACGGCTCCCGGCCAAACCAGGGGCAGCGTAATGCCCAAAAATCTTTGCCACCACTTCGCACCCAAACTTCCCGCCGCCTCGTTTAGTGCCGGATCAAGTTGCTCCATACTTGCCTGCACGGCTCGCACTACCAGCGGCATGAAACGAAGAAAGTAGATTACGGGCAGAATCCAAAACGTGCCGACCAAAATATAAGAACCAAGCAGTGGGCTCGGTTTGCCGTAAGCTTCAGCGATTGAGACAGCGACCACCGTTCCAGGCAAGGCCCAGGGCACCAACACCAGCAGGGAGAGCAAGCGTCGCCCCCCAGCGCGCGTCTTGGCCGTCACCAGCGTTGCCACCGCGAAGCTCCAGAGCAGTGCCGCGAAAGCAGCGATGCCGGCCATCGCGAGGCTGTTGACGAATACTTCCCCCGCGCTCCGCTCGGTAAGGATGCGCGTGTAGTTATCAAAAGTGTATTCAGGAGGAAGAGTTTGGGTAGTCCAGATCCCATCGCGCGCGAAACTAACGAGGGCGAGTGTCGCCACGGGCAGAATCAAAAGCAGCGACAATAAGATTCCGCAGAGCATCGCGGCGAGTCGGGCTCTGCCATTCGTAATCGGTTGCAGCCGGCGCGCGCTTCCTTTGAGTGCCGCAGCCGCAAAATTCCTCGTCCCTTCATAACGCTGAAATAGAAGCAGTGCGCCCAAAGAGATCACGGCGAGGATCACAGTCTCTGTTAATGCAACGCCCGCATCGCCGCGTTGCCGTGCGGTGAAAATTTCGAGCGTCAGGACGCGCACGTTACCGCCGAATAAGAGCGGGGCGCTGAACGATGCCATGGAAACCATAAAGGTCAATAAGCCGGCGGCAAGTAGTGAGGGCGTCAATTGCGGCAGCGTAACTCGCAAAAGCACGGCGATCGGCTTCGCTCCTAAACTGCGAGCCGCCTCCGCGAGGCCTGCATCGATACGACGCAACCCCGCCCCAGTGGGCACATAAAAAAACGGATACATGGTGTAAGTGTGAAACAGCAGCAACGCCGCCCAGCCTCGCAAAGTCCAGGGCGGCGTTTCCAAGCGAAGCGCAGTTTGAACCACCCGCGCGAGGATTCCTGATTCACCGCACAATAGAATGAAAGCAACAGTGCCGACGAGCGGTGGCAACACCAGGGGCAATGCCGCGAGTGCCGCAAACAGTCGCCGCAAAGGAAAGTTGTAGCGCTCGAAAAGGAATGCGAGCGGCACGCCAACCAACGCGCAGCAAGCCACCGTGAGCAGCGACACTCCCAGACTCGTCAGCACCGATTCGATCACGATGCCCTGGCTCAGGACTTCGCGATACGTCGTGAGCGACCAGCGGCCATCAATTTGAAGAGAACTCAAAAGAGTGTGCGCGTTGGGATAGACGACACCGTAGAGCAGGACTACAGCGGTGATGACGATGAGAACGAGACGGCCGGGCGAAGGGATTCGGAAGCGAGATGACGGGATGCTTGCGGACAATTATCTTATCCCTCATCCCTCGGTTAGAAGTGAGATTCGGTCGGGTGGTAATTCAACAAAGCATTCATCCCCTGAAGAAAATCCGTCCGGCTGTAGCACGAGCACTTCCAGTTGCAGTCCATTCGCATCGAGTTTGATGCTGGAAGTTGCACCGGCAAAGTTGATCTCGTTCACTTTCGCGGGCAAGACATTTGGACGATCCGGGTTTGTCTTGCTCAGGTTCAAATGTTCGGGACGAATTGCGAGACAGCAAGGCTTGTTCAGCGGCGCTAAAGCGTCAGGTGCGTGCGGGAGCTGAAGTGTATGACCTCCCGCGAGCGTCTTGAATTCCGCAACTGTGGCTTTGCTCGAACTTAGTCGCATTACACTAATCAAATTGTTGCGTCCCAGAAATCGCGCGACCGGAATTTGCGCCGGGTGTTCGTACAACTCGCGCGGCTCGCCCGTTTGCAAAATGCGCCCGCCCATCATCACGCTGATTCGGTCGCAGAGGGCAAAGGCTTCCTCCTGATCGTGAGTCACGTACACAGCGGTCAATCCGAGTCGATTGACCAGTTCACGCAACTCGCTTCGTGTTTCCTCGCGCAAGGCGACATCGAGGTTTGAAAGTGGCTCATCAAACAAAAGCAGCGCTGGCTCAATGGCAATTGCGCGGGCAATCGCCACGCGCTGCTGCTGACCTCCCGAGAGTTCATCTACTCTTCGTTTCTCGTAACCGGGAAGCTGAACGAGTTCTAGCGCGCTGCTGACTGCGTTGACCACCTCTGCTTTTGGTTTGTGACGCGCGCGTAGTCCGAAGGCGACGTTTTCGAAGACGTTAAGGTGAGGGAAGAGCGCGTAGTTTTGAAAGACCATTCCAAAGCCGCGTTTTTCCGGCGGGAGCAAGGTAATGTCGCGCTCATTGAACTGAATAGCGCCGGAGTCAGGTGTTTCCAGTCCGGCGATCATTCTCAGCGTCGTCGTCTTGCCACAGCCCGACGGTCCCAGAAGACCAAAGAACTCGCCGCGCTCCACGTTGAGTGAAACATCTGCAACCGCTCTTACTGATCCGAAGTGTTTTGAAATCTGATTTAAAGTAAGAAGCGACATGAAATAAAAAAAACGCTTTGAACTTTGAGCTTTGTACTTAGTTCTGTCTTCGTTGCCCAGCCTTGGCCCGATAAATTGCAGGATTCAAGCTTGTTAACTCAAACAAAGTACAAAGTTCTAAGCTCAAAGCACAAAGTTCCAGGTTCTATTTATTCCGTCCCCGAATATCAGTGTCCCAATAGCGCAGCCACCCGTTGCCCTCCTTTCTCAGCAAGTCCCAATCAAGTGGCATGCGTGTGAACGGTTCATTCATCCACGACGGCAGTGCATTTCGATCGATGTCGGTGCGCACCGGGATACGATAGTAAGTCTGCGCAGCAAGTGTCAGATTCTCGGGAGTAGTAGCGAATTCATAAAAGCGCCGCGCCTCCTCTTCGTGTGGTGCGCCTTGGACCACCGCGATACCATCCGAAATCACCGGAGTACCGCTCGCCGGAATCACGTAAGCCACCGGCAGCCCTTTTTGTTTATAGAGCCAAACGTCGGGAAGGTTCCAAAGACTGAGCAGACCTTCGCGTCGCGCTAACTTTTGGATTAGCAGCGTGCCGTCGGCAGTGTATTCATGCACGTTTGCATCAAGTCGGCGCAGCCAATCATAGCCCTTTTCCGGCGAGCCGGTTTCGCGATAGAAGCGCCAGATCATCGCTCCGAAAATTGCACGCATCGAGTCGGAAGGGTTGGGATTGCGAATCAGAATCTTGTCACGCCAGCGCGGATCGAGAACGTCATCCCAATCACGGGGGGCTTCCGCTGCAGTGATCGCATCGCTGTTGTAGACGATCACTTGAGGCGTTTCATAAATGCCGTACCAGCGATCCTGAGGATCGCGGCTGCTTGCCGGGACTGTGTCGGCCCAGCTGGGACGATAAGTGGCGAGCAGATTTTCCTCGGCTGCTGTTTGAAAAGTGGTATGCGCGGCGCCCCACCAAAGGTCGGCTTGCGGCCTGTTGCGCTCGGCGCGAATGCGCTCGAGGACTTCCCGCGATCCCATGTCGAGAAATTGCACCTCAACATCGGGATGCAACTGCTTGTAGCGCGCGATAAAGTCTTTAAGCTGGGCTTGCCCGTGAGGTGTATAAATAAGCAGTCTGCGCGCGGTCGGTTGATGGGAGCGGTTACAGGAAATCAGAGAGGCGGCGACGCAGACAATGATTACGAGCGTTGAAACGGTCTTCGGTCGCAACTGTTAAGGTGGCTCCGCTTATTAATTATTGAATACGAGTGCATGCTAGCACAGTATCGATCCAGGTGCGGGAGGGACAATGGGAGCTGCTGGAAAGGCCATAGCCGCGAAACCCAAATCTTTTGTGATAAGAGTGTTTGGGATATTCGCTTCTTTGTTCGGTGTGCCATACCTGATCCAGGCGAGGGACATACTGAGCGTAGCTGACCCGCCGTCTAGCCTCCTCATGCTGCTGTTGCACGTGTCAGTCCTCACCTTGGACTTCGTAATGGGTATGGCTTCAATCATTATCGCGATGGGTTTGGTCCTTCAAAAAGAGTGGGCACGAATACTGTGGTTGGCATTCGTGCTTCTCTTACTATTCGTGCATTTCAACATGTCGGTAATACTATATTTTTCCGGTTTTTCGCGGATGCTCGGGCTGTCCTTTTGGATCGTATTTGTCATTCTGTTTTCTATAATTTCATGGGCCTATCTATCGAGACCATCTATTAAAGCGCGCTTTCAATAGCCGCACTGTCACGAGCAGAGCGTAAGGGGAGTTGATCATGGCTGAGTCGCATAAGAAAAGAATCGCTAAGAAGGGTGCGTTTGAAGTCGTCAAGAAGGTCTTGAAGATGATTCCGATCATCGGCCCGGTCTTTTCGGTTGGTTTCGCGGGGCACGATATCAAGAAGAAGGGTTTGATACCTGGCGCCGTTCATGTGGCGTTGGATGTGACGCCGGTGGTGGGAACAGCGAAGAACGTCGTGGAGATATTTACCGGGGATTGGATTCCGGATAAGAGTACAGGGAATACGACCTCAGACAAGGCCGCAGCAGAGAATGCAAGAATCAAGACCTAGGAACTAAGCGCCGTATCGAGTCTAGAGCTAGCCATTCCTTATAACGTCAGATTCTAGGCTCATAGCCACAACTGCAGTTGCAGATCCGTGATCGCCCTTTACAAACCAAGGTACACACATAACGGCTATATGCGATTCGCCTCCACTTTTATTTAGAGAAAGGAAACAAGTCTGTGCTGACGAAGTTAACTATTATTAACTTCAAGCGATTCAAGAAAGTTGAGATCGATCTCGGCAGTCCAGTTGTCTTCATCGGGCCGAATAATTCAGGGAAAACTACGGCGCTGCAAGCTCTTGCACTCTGGAGCATTGGTCTTAATCGATGGAATGAAAAACGCAAAGGTCAGACGCCCTCCAAGAAGCGGCCTGGTGTAACAATTAATCGGCGGGACCTAATAGCCGTACCTGTGCCCTCGGCGAACTTACTTTGGCGTGATCTTCACACCCGAAACATAGATAAGAGCAACGGTAAACAACAGACCCAAAATATTAGAATCGACATGATCGTGGAGGGTGTAACGGAAGGAAAACAATGGAAATGTGGTCTGGAGTTTGACTACGCAAATCTAGAATCATTTTATTGTCGACCCTTGCGTTTGACTGATGAGCAAGATCCAGAAAGGATGCCTATTCCTGACGAGGGGGCCGCTATTTGAGGCAGCTGAAGTAGAAAGACGGAGAACGGCGATGCAGGAATGCATCGAAGATTTTGTTCCAAGGGCTGCCCTACGAAATCGAAATGATATTTGGTGGATCGACACCAAGATGAGTGACGATTTTCTTGATCGCCTATTCGAACAGTATTTTCAAAAACTTCGGCTGCCCAATTTGATGAGAAAAAGTGACTATCACGAATTAGCCCAATTTGTACCCGACGACGCTCTTTCTCCCGAAATTACGGACGTGCTGGACGGTATCCTTGAACAAGCAAAGAAAGCTAATGCAGCTCCGGGCGTATGACTTCTCTAGTCAGCATGCACCGGAGGCCGCGCAGTAAACGGCACCACTTTTTCATAAGCATGCGCCAGTTGAAAGAGAGTAGCTTCCGACCAGTAGGGACCGAGCAGTTGGAATCCGATTGGCAGGTTATCTGCTGAAAGGCCGCAAGGCACATTCATTCCCGGCACTCCCGCAAGATTCGCAGTCACTGTGTAAACGTCGTTCAGATACATCGAGAGTGGGTCGTCAACCTTTTCGCCGAGCGGAAATGCGGGAGTGGGCGACGTGGGCGTGATAATCGCGTCGCAAACCTGAAACGCTCGGGCGAAGTCTTCCTTCAAAAGCGATCTAACCTGTTGGGCCTTGCGATAGTAGGCATCGTAATAACCGGCCGACAGCACGTAAGTGCCGAGCATGATCCGTCGCTTAACTTCGGCGCCAAATCCCTCATCACGAGTTTTCCGATACATCTGCCGCAGCTCGGGAGTGTCCTCGGCGCGAAATCCGTAGCGCGCGCCGTCGAAGCGCGCCAGATTCGAAGAAGCTTCCGCCGTCGCAATGATGTAGTAGACCGCAATGCAATACTTTGCGTGAGGCAGATCGACATCAACAACCTCTACGCCCATGCCCTTGTAAGTTTCGATGGCTTTCTCCACAGCGGCCCGTACTTCCTGGTCAAGTCCTTCGCCAAACAATGCGTGTGGGAAACCCAGCCGCAGATTTTTGCAGCCCGCATCCAGCGCGGCGACGTAATCAGGAACCGGAACGTCGGCGGTGGTAGCATCGTGTAGATCTCGTCCGGCAATTACGCCGAGCACAGCGGCCACGTCCCGCGTATTGCGGCCGAAAATTCCCACCTGATCCAAGGATGAAGCAAAGGCGACAAGGCCGTAACGCGAGTTGCGACCGTACGTGGGTTTCATGCCGACGACGCCGCAGAGCGAAGCCGGCTGCCGCACCGAACCGCCGGTGTCGGAACCGAGGGCTAGCGGAACGATCCCGGCGGCCACAGCTGCTGCCGAACCACCTGATGAACCGCCGGGCACGCGCGTGACGTCCCAGGGGTTCATTACCGGACCGAAGGCGGAATTCTCGTTTGAAGAACCCATAGCAAACTCATCGCAGTTTGTTTTTCCGACCACCACTGCTCCAGCTGCTTGCAGCCGTTCGATGACCGTTGCGTTGTAGGGCGGGTGATAGTCGCCGAGAATCTTCGAGCCGCAGGAAGTTTGCAGGCCGCGCACGCAGATGTTGTCTTTGATGGCGATAGGGACTCCCGCCAAACTCCCAAGGCTGTTGCCGTCGTTTTGCAGCGCATCGATTGACCGCGCGCGTTCAACGGCGCCTTTGTCATCGATTTGCAGGAACGCGTTCAAGTCAGGCTGAAGCGCTGCTGCCGCATTTAGCGACGCCAGCACCGTTGCCTCTGCGGTTGTCTCCTTATTGATGAGGCGGTCTTTTAGTTCTGTAATAGACACGTGGTTGATTGTCGATTGCCGATTAACGTTTCCGAATTGCCAAGCGAGTACTTACCTGAATATTTCTGCCTACTGCCTACTGCCTTCCGCCTACTCCCGACGGCCTACTCCCTAGAGCACCTTCGGAACTCGAAAGTGGCCCGCTGCTGCATCGGGAGCTTCCTCGAGAGCAAGCTTTTGGCCCAGCGAAGGCGCGACTTCATCAGGGCGGGATGAGTCGGTCGCCTGGCCTTCGGGGGTTAAGCCTCCTAACGACGGTTCGACGTTGCTTGTGTCGAGCACATTGAGTTGCTCCACGTACGTAACAATCTCCGTCAGCTGCGGTGCGAACATGGCAACCTCGCCCGCAGTGATGTCCAGATGCGCCAGCTCAGCAATCTTTTCGATATCTGACTCTTTGATTTGCATGATTCATGAACCGCAAACTAACCGCTTCGGAACAAAGAGTCCCAAGCGAACAGGTTTGTGTTACGAGCTCTCAACTCGACGGATGCAACTGCTCGCGGCGCCGACAAAGGCCCGCCGCAAATCCTTGTCGTGAATTCCCGCCGCTGCCGAAACTATTTCCGTGGGAACGGGCGCCTTCTCCCCCGACTCCTGTGAATCCGCTAGCGTAAGTCGCGCTTTGGCAACAGTCCCCGGATCTTCGCGAAACTCCAAATAGGTGACAACCGGCTGGCCCAATAGCGAGTTTAGACGAAACAGGAGCTGTCCGCTCAGCGACTGCATCTGTTTTTGCCAGGTAGCGTCGGCGACAGCAATCACCAAAGTCCGATCATCAAGCCGCAGAGGCACGGCATTGCCGCGCAGTGCTTCGCCGGCTATCTGTTTCCACGCCACAAAGCAGGCTGCTTGTGCGACCTCAGCTGAGTCGCCCGCCGCTTTCATAATCGCAGGAAGAGTTTTGAGTAAGCTTTCCATTAAAAAAGGATCACGATAAACGCGTTGCGTCTCCGCAGGGTTAGGCAATCAGCAATTTCCTTACTAGAATCGCCAACCAATATTTTGGGAGCAGCGCGCAGTGTAGCGCAAACTGTTAGTTTGCGTAACCGCCATAGATTGGACGTATTCGCAGGGTAGAAACGTGGACGCACCAACCTTACTACAACAAAAAATCATCCTGGCTTCAAAGAGTCCGCGGCGCGCCGAACTTCTGCGCGCAGCCGGCTGGCCCTTTGCTGCAGTTGCCGCAAACATCGACGAGACACGTTATGCCGATGAAGACGCAATTTCGTATGTGCGGCGTCTGGCACAGTCGAAAGCAGAAAAAGTGGCGCAACAGTTTCCCGACGACCTCGTGCTGGGCGCTGACACGACGGTGGTGATCGGCGATGAAATTCTGGGACAGCCGGGAGATGCGGCAACCGCGCAACGCATGTTGCAGCTACTTAGCGGAAAATGGCATCAGGTGTTAACCGGAGTCGCCCTCGTCCGGGCCGCCGATCTTGATGTCCGCGTCGCCCATCAAGTGACACGCGTGCGCTTTGCTCAACTAACTCAAGACGAGATCGATTGGTATGTAAACACTGGTGAGCCGCTGGATAAGGCGGGCGCTTATGGAATCCAGGACCGGGCGGCGCCCTTCATCGAAGAGATTCAGGGCGACTATTTCAATATCGTAGGGTTACCGATGCGGTTGGTTTATGAGCTGATCAAAAAGATGAGTAGCGCAAACTGTTAGTTTGCGTCCTATGCGTCTTCTAAAGCTCCGAAGGATGAAGAAAATCGTAAACTAACAGTTTGCGCTACTAATACAACACACTGCCGCCGTCGACGTTAATCGCCTGACCGTTGATCGCCCCACCCTCTTCAGAAGCGAGCAACAGCGCGAGCGCGGCAACCTCTTCGGAAGTCA
>JBPCMI010000177.1:0-5959 GCA_051002415.1 Pyrinomonadaceae bacterium | reverse complement strand
GCAGGTGATCACAAACGTCATCGACTACGAAATGAATATCCAGCAGGCCATCGACGCGCCTCGCATTCATCACCAATGGTTGCCGGATGAGCTGGTCTTTGAACCTTACGGATTGTCCGGCGATACGCAGAAGGCTCTGCTTGCTCGCGGGCACAAGTTCGCTAAGCAGCGCTATCTCGGCGACGCGCAAGGGATCATGATCGAAGATAAGACGGGAGTGCGTTTAGGCGCGACCGACCCGCGTCGCAGTGATGGACTAGCGGTGGGGTACTAGTAAATTGCCAATTTCCAATTGCCAATTTTCGTTTGGACTCCTTGGTTAAAGGCAAATTGGCAATCGCCAATTGTTGCGATGCCGACACCTATCATTGGGCGGAAGCGGGCATGAGGGTGAGCAGACGGAAAGGAAAGGTCGAGTTAGGAAATCAGCAAACGATGCCCCGATAGTTTGAGACAAGTGTTTTGCACGACATTTCAGTCACTGAGCAATTAACAAACGCGGTTCACTCGGAAGAACAGAAGCTGCTTGCTTGTGTTCACTGCGGCCTCTGTCTTGAAGCTTGTCCGACCTACACGCTCACCGGCGACGAGAACGATAGTCCTCGCGGCCGTATTTACTTGATGCGGGCGGTGGTCGAAGAAAAACTTTGCTCCGACTCGGCTACGTTTAGGACCCACATTGATCGCTGTCTGGGCTGCCGCGCCTGCGAACCAGTTTGTCCCGCCGGAGTTGAGTATGGAGAACTGCTCGAAGCGAGCCGCGCCACGATCTACACACAGGGCGTCGAGAAAGGGTTGAGTTATCGTTTGCTCCGTCTCGCGCTGAAGCACGTTTGGCTGCACCCGGCTCGTTTACGATTCGCTTTTGCATTCGCGCGCCTGCTTCGGCAAAGCGGCGTGGCTGGGTTGCTGTTGAGCTCCCGCCTCGTCGGATTATTTTCGAAGCGGTTTCAATATGGATTAGGCTTGCTGGTCAGCTCGGCGCCGCAACTGAGTGGTCAAACTGAGCAAGGCGGTTGGAAGCTTAATGACTCAGATCAAATGAGGCCGGCCCTGCTCTTCACCGGTTGCGTTACCGAAGGATTGTTTGCACGCGTGAACGAAGCGACGACACGCGTCTTACAAGTGAACGGTGTGAAAGCGGAAGCCGCCGCGGACCAGGTGTGTTGCGGCGCCCTGCACGCGCATGCCGGCGATCTTGAAGGCGCGCGCGTCCTGGCGCTGCAAAACATTGCGGCCTTTGGCCCCAGCGACGTGCCGGTAATCACAAACGCCGGCGGCTGTGGGGCGATACTCGTTTCCTACGGTCACCTGCTCGCCGACGATTTGACCTTCGCCGCGCGGGCGCAGAGTTTTTCAGCTCGTGTGCGTGATGTCAGTCAGCAACTCGAAACGAAGCCAATCGTGAAGGGCGCGCACTTGGACGACGCAGTCACTTACGACGCCTCGTGTCACTTGTTGAATGGACAACATGCGACTGAAGCGCCTTTGAAAGTTTTGCGCGCTATCCCCGATCTTGATTTGGTACCGCTTGAAGGTGCAGAGCGCTGTTGCGGCGGCGCCGGAGTTTACAACTTGCTGGAGCCCGAAATGTCTGAGGGCGTGTTGCAGGAGAAGCTCGGTCGCATCAGGGAAACTGGCGCCACACTCCTGGCTACCGGGAATCCCGGATGTCAGATGCAAATCGCCGCGGGAGCCCAGATAGCTGAGATGCAATTGCGAGTCTGCCATCCGGTTGAACTGCTGGATATTTCATACCGGCGCGCCGGGTTCTACACGAAAGATTCTTAGACCATGGCGAAGCGAAGCATTAACTTCATCACCCTCGCTATTTTTGCTCCCCTACTCATCGTAGTGGGCGTGGCCGGATTTCTGGTGCCGCCGCAACTCAGTCTTACGAGCGGCGCCCCAGCCTACAACGTCTTTCATATCTGCTTTGGTTTACTGGGTCTGGCGGTGCTCTGGTCACAGAAAGAACGGCTCGTTGGTTTATTCAACGCCGGATTCGGGCTTATCGATCTTTATCAGGCGTTGGCGAGCTACGCCGGCCTGCCGCCGAAACAATATTTTCTTTGGACCGGGGTCGATGATATTTTGCACATTGTAATTGGGCTAGTACTCTTCATCATCGGCTGTTACGGACTAGTGAGCGAAAGGAAGCTATGAGTGCTCCGGCTTCGCCGCCGGATGTGAGGCGGTGGCTATGCCCCGCCGCAGAAGGTGATTTTAGTGGATCTCAAACCCGAGTTCTCATTCGCCTAAGTCGCTGGCATCAATAACGGGTGTCCGGCCAGCATGACTAGTCTCACAACTCCCTGCTCATCTATCGCGACCAGATCGGCGTCCTTACCGACTTCAATTGATCCATGCAGCTGATCGATTCTCAACAGCCGCGCCGGATTCGTGGAAGCCATTTTGGCTAGCTGCATTTCCGAAACTCCCAACGACCGCATCATGCGCATAGCGTGCAACATAGTGATTACAGAGCCGGCGATACTCCCTTTTCCGTTACTGGTACGTCCACCCTTCACGGAAATCGTCTCGCCCCAGATCTTGTAATCGCCATCGCCCATCCCGGCCGCGGCAATGGCATCGCTGATCAAAGTCACACCTTCAGTTCCTTTTGCCTGCAGCAACAGCTGCAGCACGAGAGGATCGACATGCACACCGTCTGCGATTAGATCGAGCGTCACTTCCTTCTTTGTTAGTCCCCAACCGACCGGACCGGGAGCTCGATGATGAAGCGGTGGCATTGCGTTCATGAAATGGGTCAGGTGTCGCGCGCCCGCGGAGAATGCCAGCTCAAGCTCCTTGAGTCCAGCTTGTGTGTGTCCGATAGCAACGATCCAACCACGATCCACGAGTTCACGAGTTAGGTTTATTGCGCCGGGCACCTCCGGCGCCAGCGTCATCATCTTTATCGCGTTGGAAGCGCGCGGCGCGGGCAAAGTCTCGATATCTCCAACGCCCGAGAAAGTCTTAAAGAACGCTGAGTGCAGCGCGCCACACTGCGAGGCATTAACAAATGGGCCTTCGTAGTGCACACCGAGGACGCGCGCTCCTTGTGGCACCTCCTCACGTGCCTGCTGTTGCATCAACGCTTCGATCGCGCCAACTGCTCTGGAGTAGTCGCTCATCGCGGCAGGCACAAGCGTCGGCAGCCAAGCAGTGACACCCTGTGCGGCCAGAAAGCGGGACACGCGTTCCAAGTCGTCTTTATTTGCTGTCATTGTGTCCACACCCACGGAGCCATGAATGTGAACATCAATAAAACCAGGAAAAACCCTGAGCCCATCGAGACGGAGAATTCCGTCGGCGTCGCCTTCCGGATGCTCGTTTGCCGGGTGCACAGAGGAAATGCGCCCACTCTTTATAAGAATGCTCGCGTCATACAAGACTTTGTCAGGAAGGACAATCTCAGCGTTTTGAAGTAGTAGCTTTCGCGCTGTGTTGCTTGACCTCAACTTGTTGGTTTCCATTGCTGACATTTAACCACAAGCGGTCAAACACACTAATGCCCGCGAGGTTCTTTTAACGTCGCGGGCATTAGGTATGCAAGAAATCCTAGAAGTTGAACTTTATGCCAAGCTGAATGTTTCTCGGATCACGCGTGCCGGTGATTACACCGAATGTGGTGTTGGTTTGAATGAAGCGTGTCGGAAAACTTCCAGCGGGGGCGGTTGGGTCGGTCGAAAATGTCGCAGCGGTTCCGGGATTTAAGTACTGTGCGTGGTTAAGGACGTTGAAGACCTCGAAACGCAGCTGAAGGTTCTTGGTTTCAGAGAAACGAAAGTTCTTAAAAACTGCCATGTCCCAGTTATTAATACCCGGGCCTCGGACAAGCCCTCGTCCTGCCGATCCATAGCTCGTGAATGCAGGCGCGAAAGCTGTGGTATTGAACCACTGAGTAAGGCTGCCAGTGCCGTGTGGATCACCGACAAGATTGGGCCTCAGCGTGCTTCCCGTACCCAACGGGTCAGCGAATGAGAATGGGGAACTGGCAGGTGTGGCTGCGTTTATCGTTTGGGTAATCGTGAGCGGCGTTCCGCTTTGTGCCGAATAAACCCCGGTAACTTGCAGCCCCCCAAGGAGCGTCCGTTTCAGACCGGTGCTGTTCCGGAAAAAGGGCAATTCGTAAACCATGTGTGCCGTGAAGATGTGCGTGCGATCAAACTGCGATGGCGCACGCTCCAGGTCGAGTCTAAGCACATCCTGAGGCGCATCGCTTCGGTCCGTCGAGGCGTCTGTTAAGTTCTTGGCCCAAGTGTAGACGGCGCCATATTGCAGGCCTTGTGACATACGCTTATTGAAGGTGACTTGCATCGAATGGTAATCGCTGCTGGCTTCCGTGCGCCGATCATTAATCGCGCCATACCCGAGAAACGGGCGGGCGGCGTTAA
The DNA here is from genome assembly GCA_051002415.1 of Pyrinomonadaceae bacterium. Taxonomy (GTDB): domain Bacteria; phylum Acidobacteriota; class Blastocatellia; order Pyrinomonadales; family Pyrinomonadaceae; genus PSRF01. The sequence continues at coordinate 1,559 of JBPCMI010000177.1, read as the reverse complement.
TTGACGCTCTGGCCGTAGCGCCGATGGTTCCCGCGGCACGCAATGCCGTAGTCAACGCGGTGAGCGCCCCCGGAACCGGCTGATTGATATTGACAAGGTGCAGCAGGTTTCGACCATTGGTTCCGACATAGGCCAGTTCCAACACTGCATTCTTAAAGAGTTCACGCTGCATCGAAACACTGTATTGCATCGTGCGCGGAACTTTGAAGGGATCACCAGTGCTGCTCAAACCAATTACCGGCAGTGTGGTGCGTGCGACTCCCGCTCCAGGATTGGACAGGAGTGGATTATCGATCGTTACGCGCGAATTAATGCGCGGATTAACGAAAGCATTTTGCTCTACTATTCCTACAAGTGTGCGGTCGTGATAAACGCCAAAGCCGCCGCGGAGCACCGTTCGGCCATCACCGAAAATGTTATAGGCAAAACCTACCCGTGGTCCCAACGTATTTAACTTATTGCTCTGCACGCGGCGGCCGTAAGGCGAGTTTTCAGCGGCGAAAATGATGCCGTTGAATCGGTCGCCGCTGCCCGTGATTACATTCCCGCTGACCGGATCTATTCTGACCGCGCGGGCGGGATCGTAAAAGTCAGGCCGAAAAGAAGTAAGAAAGTCGTTGAGTTCGACTGGATTACTATAGAGGGAATACCGGGCGCCGTAATCGAGTGTAAAATTCGGCGCCACTCGCCATGAATCTTGTCCAAAAAACTCAAGAGTGTTGTAACGCAACTGGACCTTAATTTCATTCTGATCTTCGAAATAAGTGCGCGGTGCGCCCAGAAAAAAATCAGTGAGGTCGTTACCGGACCGCGTGCCATCGAAAGCATAACTGCCGTGTAGAGCATTACCGGCATTCTCATTTTTGGCTTCACGCGAGTAGAAACCCCCAAGCTTAATCGTGTGTTTTCCCTTGGCAATGGTCAGCGTGTCGCGGTAGGTGTAGCTGGGGTTTTCGATGTTTTGCGGACTCACAAAAGAAAAGTTGGCCGTCTGGCCCGTAAAGGTAATGCTGGGCAGCGCTCCCTGAAGCGTACTGGGAAAAAGTTCGGGAGAAGTGAAGCCCGGGGCGTTCGCACGCAGGCCCGTTCCTGAAAATGTGGACACGATTGCGTTGTAGGCGTAATCGAACGACGCTTCATTAATCACGGTGGGCGATACGAGAGTCTTTAAAGAGACCACAAGGTTCTTCCCGGGTGTCGTTGTTTGTTGCTCAGCTATATAAGGATAGATAGTGCCAGCGGCGGCCCCCACGGCGAAGGGATCCAGGAATGGATTGCCACCCGGATCGTTCCGGGCATATTTTTCGTGGATGTACCGGCCATAGACTGACCAATTGCTATTAAAGTTGTGATCGAGGCGAATAATTGACTGACTTATATCGGAGGATAGTCCGACCGCGCGGCGGAAGCGATTTAGGTTGGTTGTGCCCGGCGTCACTTCATTCGGCAACGGAATAAATTGAAGAATCGCAACTGCGTTCGGGTCAAACCTTCCAACCGGGATGATGGATCGTCCCCCCACAACAGGAAACGGAACGCCTGTCAGTGGATCCCTAATG
>JBPCMI010000176.1:0-11298 GCA_051002415.1 Pyrinomonadaceae bacterium | reverse complement strand
GTCAAAAGGTTGTTAGGTGCGACTGTCACTGGCCGCCTTCGGTTTGTGTTCGCCTAGGAGATAACAGAGCGATGGGGCGGCCACGGGTGCCGCCCCTACGTGTCTCTTCAAAAGGTTTGTAGGGGTGGCTGTCACTGGCCACCCTCGGTTTGTATTCGCCGAGGAGATAACAAAACGATGGGGCGGCCACGAGTGCCGCCCCTACGTGTCTCTTCAGATGTTTGTAGGGGTGGCCGCCACATTCAGACTTGTCAGGGTCATTAGTTGGTGGTCATGAGTCATAGGCGCTGCCGAAACTCCTCCTGACTCCTGACTCCTTTTTGTTAGACTGTCGTCGGAATCTGTAGTGGAGTTATCAAATAACAACGCCCCTTATCATCACCGACGTCCGCGATCAGGCACGTGCCACCCGCTCGTTTGATTTGATGCCGCAAAAACAATCCGGGGTACATGGTATCGAATTTATTCCTGGCCAAGTCGCCGTTCTGAGAGTTCCCGGAGAGGACCCAGCGTATTTTGCTTTTGCCAGTTCCCCAACCGATCCCGAATTAGAAGTCCTCGTAAAGCAAAAAGTGGGAGCTAGCAATGTAATCTTCGACATGAAACCCGGTGACAGCGTCGAACTGCTGGATGTCGCTGGTCATGGCTTTACCCTCGACGCGCATAGGGGAAATGATTTGGTGTTTGTCGCCATGGGAACCGGGGTTGCGCCGCTCCGCTCCGCGTTGCGCTACGTTCTGAAACGCAAGGAGGATTTTGGGCAGCTAGTGGTGCTCTACGGCGCACGCACACCGGACGATTTTTGTTATCGCGACGAAACCGGAGATTGGGAAAGAGCGGGAGTGGAATTGCGCCAAGTTATTTCGCGGCCGGACGGTCATGATTGGTCGGGCCCGACCGGATACGTACAGTCCCTGCTGGATCACGTGCTGCCCGATCTTAAATCGCCAATTGCTTTGATCTGCGGTTCGCAGGAAATGATTTCCCAAACTCGAGATCGGTTGTCGCAGATGGGTTTCGCACGTGAGGAAATATTGACGAACTACTAACGCCAGCACTCAAGTCTCAAGTCTCAAACTTTTACCGCCAAGACGCCAAGACACGGAGGCGCAAAGAAAGGCTTTGACAGTTAGATAGAGCGTTTAACCCCTTTGAGGCGCTTCAAGAACCCCCGACAGTCGAAAAGGTAGATCACCTACGCCTGCTAATCCATATGTCTTCTCCAAAATCCCATGGCGTGATTACCTGCCGGTGCACAATCAACCAAATCATTCTTTGCGCCCTTCTGTCTTGGCGTCTGGGCGGTGAAATGTTTGAGACTTAGGACTTGGGTCCTGAGACTTGAGACTTAAAGTGAGCCCCATGGTGAAATAAAAGATCATCACCACTTCAGAATCGCCCCAGTTGTAGTGCACGAGGCCGCTCACGAAGAATCCGCACAGCCCACCCAACGCGCCGAGAATCACACCTCGCACAATCCAATCATTCAACTCTGCACTCCGCAACCCGCGCCATAAGCTGCGCGCGTACACTCCCAGCAATAACAGCCAGCAGAGCAAGGCCGGGACGCCGCGCTCCAGCCCCAACTGCAATAGGTTCGAGTGCATATGCCCGGGCGGCAGTCGCCCGTGGTCAAACAGACCCCACTCTGTTCGGTGGGCCTTGATCGAATCCATGCCGACGCCAACTAACAAGTGGCGCGGCTTGCTTATCAAGAGATTGAATCCTTCGTGCCAAACTGTTTCGCGCCAGGTCGTTGATTGATCGCCACGATCGAGGAAGTTGATACTTCGCTGCTGCTTCAACACAAAAACTCCCGCGAGGATAAGAGGCAATACCACCGCCCCGCCGATGAGAATCGTTTTGCGGCTACTGCTGAATAACAGGATCACCAGGGCCGAGATTATGGCAGCGACCCAACTCGCTCGCGTTACCGTCAGGATAAGCGCGATAACAAACGCTGCGAGCAACAGCATCAGCAATAGTCCCCGCGCGCTAAGTTTCTGCGGTAAACAAATGAAGATCCCGAGCACGAGCGCCAGCACCAGTTGCAGCGCTTCTGCATAGGTCACGTAGTGTCCAAAGAATCCTGAGGCGCGCCAGTCGCGACTGGTAGACCAACTCGAAATGCCTAGTTGCGCTTCGGCAGTTGCGCCCGGTAATAACTTTCCGCGTGGCACTTCCAGGGTCGGCATCCATTCCACGCGATAGATGCCCACCTGCGCTGGTTTGGGTTCAGACGACGCGGCAAGTGCCGCAGCAAGAGTCGAAGCGTCGCTGATCTTTTTCCCGTCCACCGTAAGAATGGTGTCGCCGTTAAGTATCGGAGTGGCAGTCGCACTTCTTCTGTTTTTGAAAACGGCGGCGGCGAGCGGGCTAGCGGCTGTCACGCCCTGTACCTTGATGCCCCGCCCCCACGCACGCTCCGCAATAGTGAAGCCTACGTTAACAGTGAATGAGGCGATCAGAACGAGGGCGAGCCAGCGCACAATCCGATGAGACGGAATATTCTGCGCGACCAGATAGACAATCGTGAAAAGACTGGCGGCGCGCAGTTTTCCTATCGAGACAAATGGTTCATATGAGAGAAATGCAGACAGTCCGGTCAGGAGAAAAAAACCGATCAGCGGATAATCAACGGGTGTGCGAATCAGACGGGGTCGTGGGTAGCAAGCAAGGCGTATCACCCAAAACAGCATGCCCAAAAGCCAGGCTGTTTGTGTGGCAGCAATCGAATGTGGCGCTGCTGCTGCAAAAAGAAACAGACAACCAAAAATCAGCCGGTCCAGCCAAACGACGATCTCATTGGCCGGTTGACCCTCGCGTGCCGCTCCAATTTTTTTGAACGCGCTTTTAGGGTGCAAATCCATTTGATGAATTGCAGCCGGTTGCTCGCTGGCCGAAACTTTTGGGAACCGCTTAGAATGATGCTGCCGCTCTACTATATTCGATTAAGAGGAAACTCATGCACCGAATCTTGCTGCTGTTCGCAGCCCTCCTGTTTCCGGTTCTCGTTTATGCTCAGACCCCGGCTGAGTATCTAGACCAGGTGAAAGCGCTGCAGAACGATGCGCGTGTAAAAGCGGCTACGGATCGAATAGACAAAGATCGTGAGCTCATCTTGCGCGAATGGATTGCCATCACCGAAATCAACGCGCCTTCACAACATGAGCGGGAACGTGCGCGTTACATCGAAGGACTACTGCGCAAGTACAAGCTAAGCGAAGTTCGCTACGATGCGACTGGCAATCTGATCGCCGTTCGCAAGGGCACTGGCGGTGGGCCTGTAGCAGTTTTTGACGCGCACCTCGACACAGTTTTCCAACCCGGTTTGAAGATCAAAGCCACCGTCCGCGATGGCCGAGTTCATGCACCGGGAGTGGGCGATGACACGCGCAACATCGAGGCCCTGCTCGCAACCATCCGAGCCCTCGATGCAGCAGCGATCAAGACTAAAGGTGACTTGATTTTTGTTTTCACTGTGGAAGAGGAGACCAGCCTCCGGGGCGCCGAGGAGTTTGTTAAAGAGAACAAGAGCAAGATCGATCATTACATTGCCCTCGACGGTGGTTATGAAGGCTTCACCTACGCCGGCATCGGCATCAACTGGTACAAGCACCACTTCATCGGACCCGGCGGTCACACCCGCTCGCGCACGCCTCCCTATTCTGCAAGTCTTCCGCTCGCGCGCTCGATCGCGCGCATCTACGAACTGAAGGTTCCGACCAACCCGCCCTCGAATTTGAATGTGGGAATGCTTGGCGGATCGGAAGTAGTCAACGCTAAAGCTTCCGACGCGTGGTTCACCGTTGATCTGCGATCCACCAACAACGACGTGATTGCTGACCTGGAAAAGAGAATTGCTGAAATTCTTGAAGATGAAGCGCGGCGTGCGGAGATGAAGCTGAAGACCGAAGTTATTTCTACGTCGCCGGCGGCAGTAATTCCGGGTCACCGCGATTCGCGCCTAGTGAAGCTGGCCGAGGCTGTGCATCGAGCAATGGGATTTGATCCGCCGATCACAAACACCGGCTCAAATAATTCCAGTGCCGCATTGCTGGCAGGCATCTCTTCAATCTCGACGGGTGCTGGACCATGCAACGATTCCCACGCGTTGACGGAGAACTGCGAGATCGAGCCTCTCTACAAGGGCATCAAGAAGATTCTGCTGTTGGCGGTGGCTTTGGCGGAGATCGACTAAAGGTAAATCCAAGACTACCGGCAATTTCCAATTAGCGCCTCGAGAAGCCTTCGAACTCATACTGCGTGGTATACCTGCTCCACGGCAACCAAAACTGTTCCTCAGCAAGGGCCTCGAAGGCAGCTTGCTTCAGTTCGTCTGCGTACCGAGCTACGCTCTCAAAGCTTGTTGAGAGGGCAAGCGGCAAGTCGGTATAGATTAGATTAATGCGGTCCGGAGTGTTCGCGCCTGCGAGAGAGAGATAGCTGCCGTCAAGCCCTCGCACAATTGTACAACCACCAAATGCGTAAGTGAATTCTTCTTGAAACGACAAAAGCAAATTAGGATAGTGAGGTGCAGGCAGGTCAGGAACGTACACTTCCACTCTTGCCTGTTCCAGCAGTGGCAAGGAATTGCTCCTTCCGTTTTGAGAACTTCTTCATCCGCTCCAAAGCCTCCTTCGCGGACACAACGGCACGACGCGGCCGCTTAATGTTGAGTTCCTTGATGGAGTTTTCTTTCTTCAAAATATGCGACCTTCTTCGAACTCTGAGAACAGCAAGCATGAGGCTACGTGATTTCCAATATCTTGAGATTGCAGGTCGGCGTCAAGCCCCGCGACGCTAAGTCGTAAAATAGAAGCTTACCAAATCTCTTGAATATGTTGGCCGCGCCCCGTTACGCGTCGATCTTAATTCCGCGCTTTGATCGCTACGGCTTGCGCCCGATGGCAAAAAGACTCTGTGCTGATCGCACGTACATCACGCCTGCCGAAAATGCCGGCGTTGCCATTAACAACTCGCCCATTGAGTTGGTTGCAACCTGCGCGAATTTATCTCCCGCCGCGATCACCATAATTTCGCCATCTTCATTTGAGAGATAGATCTTGCCATCAGCAGCGACGGGAGAGGCACTGAAGCCGCTACCAACTGGCGACAATCGCTGCCGGTAGACCTCAGCTCCCGTCTTTAGGTTATAGGCGTCGAACAGCCCATTGTTAGAAAGGACATAGAGGTTGCCTTTGTAGCTGAGCGGCGTGGGCATGTATGAACCGCGGCCGGTGCGACTCCAAACAATTGCCTCACTATCGGTCTTGCCTTCCGCCAAAGTGAGGTCGCCGCGCGCATTTGCGCGCACGACGAAAATGGGCCTTTCTGGTCCACGCCCACTCGCAATTACGAACATATCATCGGTAAAGATCGGCGTCGGAGCTGTGATCTTGGAACTGCGCCCGAGTCGCCAGAGTTCCTTCCCCGTCAGCGGATCGTAGCCGCGGATAAAGTTTGAAGCGTTGGTGACTAGCTCCGGACCCTTTGCCGTCATGGCAAGTGTCGGCGTGCCCCATGAAGGCAGTTCTTCACGCTCGGTCTTCCAAACTGTCTTACCAGTGTCGGCGTCGAGCGCCAGTAAAAACGAATCGGTTTGCGTGTCGCATTGAAGAATGACGAGATTGTTCCAGATGATCGGTGAACTTGCGGGACCCCACTCGTACGTGGGAATGTCGTAAGCTCCCATGTCCACTCGCCCCAGATCAACTTTCCAAAGCGCGCGTCCCTTCACGTCGTAAGCATGCACACCCTGCGAACCAAACCACGCGACTACAATCCGGCCATCGGTAGCAGGTGTGGAGTTGGCGTAGGTGGATTTGATATGCCGCTTATCGAGCGGTTCACCTTCATACGCCACACGCTCCCAGACAATTTTGCCGGTTCGCTTATCTACGGCATACAGCATAAAGCGATGGCGCGAACGGTCCTCAGAAGCGTCGCCATCTCCATAAAGGCCGGGACGAAATGTTGCTTTCGGATCGCTGCTCACGGCACTGGTAACGAAGATTTGGTTACCCCAAACTACCGGGCTCGAATGGGCGAGACCAGGAATTGGTATGCGCCAAAGGATGTTCTCGCCAGTCTTAGCATTCCAGATATCGGGTAGATTTTGACCTTCAGCTACGCCTGTCGCTTGCGCGCCCCGAAACGATGGCCAGCTTCCATTTGCAGACTTCCCATCAGGCTGCTTGGCCGGGCGTGCAGTTGAAGTGTGCGAGATGCGTCGCACCGGAGTCGTCTTAGGTTCATCCGCCGACCTCCAGGTACTGCCGTTAAGGATCATTTTGCGCAGTCGACATTCGTCGGATACGAGCTCAAACCCCAGGCCTTTACCTTCGTGGCGCAGGCGATAGTGTCCCGGCACCTCACAGCTGCCCGGTGCGACTCCCAGTTCCATCTCAGAGCCGTTCAGTTTCCAGCTGCCGTTTACGGTGGGCCAGCCCTTCCCTTCAATCGAAAACGTACCACCGGGATAGAACTGCATAACAAACACCCCTAACGTCAACGGGTAGTCGGGAAGCGCGAACTTCTGATCCTGGGCGCGCGTATTTGGAAAAATTACGGAAACGCTGAGCGTTATGCCGATCAGCAGAGCGAGGAATCTAGATCTAGGGTTACGTGTGTGCATACCTACTCCTTCAAGACGGATAGCCCCTGAATTATTTCTTGCGATGCTCGTCAATGTACTTCCGCGCAAACTCTTTCCAGTGCGGACTCTCGCGCAAGCCCACCTGATCGGCTTCTTTTTCCGCGGCCTCAATAGTCCAACCGTCGCGGAGTACCCGTCTGATAAACCAGAAGGCGCCGACGCGGATACCTGCCGCGCAATGAATGAAGATGGGAAAGTTTTTCCGCTCATCAGTGATTTTGAAGAACTCGGCAACTTGCTCCTTTTTCGGCTCACCAAAAACTACCGGAATGTTGAAATACTGCAAGCCAAGCTCTTTAACTTTGGCCTCCTCTTCGGCCGCGCGATGCTCGCCGGCCGGGCGCAGGTTCAGGATCGATTTCACGCCATCAGCTTTCAACTTCTCCAGATGTTCCAGACGAGGTTGAGCGCCAGTGCAAAAGTCGTCGCTAAGACGAACGAAGTTTCTGATTGGTGTGACCTCCTGGCCGCTTACCAGCACAAACGAAGAAAGCGTTACCAGGATCAAAATTAAAGTGCGCATTTTCATCTCCATAACCAGGTGAAACAGACTACTCACTCAACGGGCCATTGAAAGCACAACACGAAAGCATCCGGATCTTCCACATACACAGCTTTGAATCCGTATCCAGTGATACTAGGCGGTTCAACCGTAACTCCCGCCGCAACCAGGTGTTGGTAAGCGCTCTCTAAATCGGGACAACTGAAATAGATCGTCGTGTCGATATGTGCCGCCGTGCGCCGCGGGTCAGGAGCTGGCGGACGAAACTCTTTTTCGTAAGCGGTGTTCAGCATCAACACTTTGTCGCCAAGCTTGAGCATGGCCCAATCGCAATCGTCGCCCGGCGCATTGCTTTGCACCACTTCAAACCCAAGTTTGTCGCGATAGAAGGCAAGCGCGGCCGGCATGTCAAACACCTGCAGGAGCGGCGCCATTCCCTTCACTGCAATCGCCATCTAGTCTCCCATCGTCCTGGTTCGCGCGCGCAAGTAGTCAGCGATCTCGCGTCGCCCTTCGTGTTCGGCCCAGTCCAGCGGCGTCCCATTGTAAACCTTGTCTCTCGTATCCAGCCTGGCGCCGGCTTCGGCCAGCACTTTCACGGCTTCGAGCGATCCTGAATCCACAGCGTGATGGATCGCCGTCGCGTGAGGATCTATGCCGGTGCTGAAAGCATCAATGTCCACACCGAGTGGTAGCAGTCTCGCAAGCGCCTCAGCCCTGCCATGGAGCGCGGCGGCCACCAGTGCAATCTGCTTGTCTCGCGTGCTCGCAGCTTTCGCCAGACGCTCGACATCAGCATCACGCTCAAGACAGATCGCGGTAGCGAGCGTCAGCTTGCCTCCTCGCTTCACTAGATGTGCCGCCGCTTCCAGATTTCTAGCTGACAATGCGCCATGACCGGCGCCTGGAGTTGCACCTGCGTCGATCAGCAGATCCATGAGCTGGAGTTGCACACCGGATTCGCGCGGCACGCGTCCGGTCACTACCAGGCCAAGGGTGTAATCAAGTTGTTCCCGAAGGCTCTGCACACGTTCCTGTTTTGCGGCCGCGATGATCGTACTGGTGATTTCGACGATATTGGCGGGGAGCTTCTCATGTCGAATAGGATTTTCCGCGACGAACCAAAGCAGATAAGGATCTCTGAAATATCCTTCCAACGAGCCATCAACAAGGTCGCGCAACCAACTGCCGGGTGATTCCAACCGAAGCTGAACAAGCTGCGGAGTAGCAGAGATCAAACTCTGTAAGGCGCTCAACTGTCCCGCATCAATGCAGGAGACGGCTTCACGGAACAGCGAATCAATTTCTGGCTTGTTCATAGCACGGCCCCGTCGTTGCGGAATCGCGGGGAGATGGCTGGCACTTACTTCCTCCGGAGCCTCACATTGGTTTTACGGGCTGGCCGATCATAAAGCACAAACCGTCTGGTGCTACTTCAAAGAAAACGCGATACGTCGTGCCATAAAGATTCCGTGTGTCGATATCGGAATCCGTGGGCGCTATTCCTTTGATCTCTTCAAACGCAGTCAAAATGTTGTCTACTTCAAAGAAACAACCTTCCTGAGTTGGATCGCCTCCGTTCTCAGCGAGACCAATCTGAATCTGATCGCGCGCGAGTATGGCGGATTTATGCGGCTGGTCTTGCTGCGAGACAATCGTAAAGTTGAAAGTCTTCTCGTAATAAGGAATGGATGCCGCGACGTCTGCGACCGGAAGGTTCAAAGCGTCCTTGGCATAAGGCGCCGCACGTAGAAACAAAGTAGCCATTCTCATTCACCTCGAATAGGTGGTTCTCAAATCAGGTTGAGCACTTCAATTCAGCGACTGCGGCATGTCAGCAACTGTATAAGCCATCACTGCCATGGTGGCAACGCAGAGAGCGAGGTTTTGCGGATCAATCTTGTCCAGCGTGTCGGCTGGCGTGTGGTGGATGTCAAAATAATGTGAGCTGTCGACATCAAGACTGGCGCCCAACACACCTTCGCGCATGATTGCTCCAATATCCGCCCCGCCGCCATTCGCAGCAATACGGTCGGCGCGAATGCCGCTCAACAGTTTGGCGATTTCCTGCATGTTGGCGCGCGCTTGCGGTGTTGCAGTGGCCGCGAGCCCAAAACCAGTCGGCTGGTAAGTGCCGGAGTCCGATTCGATTGCGAGGATGTGTTTGGAAATCTCACTGCGATGAGCATCACGATAGGCATTGCCGCCACGAAGCCCATTCTCTTCGTTTGTATAAAGCACGACCCGAATCGTGCGGCGCGGACGCAAGCCGAGCTGTTTCAGCAACCGCACTGCTTCCCAGGCGACGATGCAACCGCCCCCGTCATCGTGCGCTCCCTGGCCCACGTCCCACGAATCGTAGTGTCCACTGACCACGACAACTTCGCCGGGTTTTTCTGAACCCTTCAACTCGGCAATTACATTCGCCGATTCAGCATCCGGTAGAAACTTCGCTTCCATCTTAAGTCGCAGCATCGGCTGATCACCCCGATCGTGCATACGCTGCAACAACTCCGCGCTTTCAATGGTGATCGCCGCAGTTGGTATTTTTGGCTGCGCTTCCGCATAGACCATCGCACCCGTGTGCGGCGTCTGCAGACTTACGGGTGTAACCGAGCGCACGAGTGCAGCAACGGCGCCATAGCGAGCGGCTCGTGAAGCACCGTTCTGGCGGTATTGCACCGCCGCGCCATAGTTGGTAAACGGGGAGTTGTAGACAACGATCTTGCCGCGGACCTGCTCTCCCAATTTTTCCAGCTCAGCAAAATTGCGAACCACAATTGCAGCGGCGCTAATGCCTTCGGGAGGCGTGCCGACGCTATTGCCAAGTCCCAGCATCATCAATTCACGGGTGACCGGACTGGTGAGCTCCAGGCTCTCTCGCCCGCGCACCCAATGCGGCACCATCACCTTTTCGCCTCGCACATTGTCCAAACCATCGCGCCTCATTTCGGCAAGGGCCCAGGTGATTGCCTGCTCCAGACTCTTCGAACCGCTGAGTCGATTTCCGATGTGATCCGTGAGGTGCGCGAGGCGCGCGTAAGCCTTGTCACTTGTCAGCGCTGCGCCAATGATGCGAGCAGCCGGTGCCCGGTAGTTCTCGATGTTGACTGTTGGCGGCGGCAACGGCGCGGGGGTTGGGGAAGGCGTTGGAGTGGCTTGAGGATTAGGACGCGGGGATTGGGGCGTTTGCTCAGCCAGGGAAGTTCGGGGCGGCAAGACAAAGGCTGAAATCAACGCAAAAATGAGAATGGTTAATGGTATTAGGCGCACGTTTATCCTGTTCTGCGGATAGGATTTTGAAAACTATTGCCGGGACGTTAGGGAGACTTGTGGAACCAGGACAGTTTAGCTGAACGGCTAACGAGAGCGGTAGCAGGTTTAGCCGGAATTCGGCGCGTAGCGCCGTTGTGATTTTAGTTCGGCGTTTCAACGCCGGGGAGGCGATACAGACAAGAACTTCGTCGCGTAGCGACGATTGAGGCGTTAGGCCCACAAGTAATGTTCATCAAATTGAACTCCGTCTGGCCCTCATAATCAGGCGTCGCTGACGCGACGCTAAGGCTTTTGGCGGGATTCTAACCCGGCTTTGAAAAGCCGGGCTAAAATCACAACGGCGCTACGCGCCGATTGACTGCGGGGGCAGGCCCCCTTCCTGACGTGGGAATTTTCAGCGTTGTTCGCTTCCTCTCACCGAAACCAATTTCTGTACGCGAGCGACAAGACGCTCGTCATCAATCTTCTTAGCTACTGCTGCGAACGAGGGCAGCGGTCCTTTCCAGCGCAGCTCTTCCACGTTCTTGAATAACGGCGCGTTGGTGCGCAGCGTCGCCAGATTCTTAAAGAGCAAAGCGAGCGCGCGGTTGTCGCCTTTGAGAACTTCGGCAGGAAACTCTTCGATGTGTCCGTGGCGATTGATGAGGCTGGCAGCGGTCTTTGCGCCGCAACCGGGAATGCCGGGATATCCGTCAGCAGAATCACCCACGAGAGCCAGATAGTCCGCAATAAATTCCGGCGCGACTCCAAACTTTGCGCGCACGCGATCGGCATTGCGAATCTCATTGTTGCGTCGATCGATCTGCACCACGCGATCGCCAACAACGCATTGCCCGAGATCCTTATCCGGCGTCCAGATGCA
>JBPCMI010000175.1:0-9266 GCA_051002415.1 Pyrinomonadaceae bacterium | reverse complement strand
CGGTTCCGGAATTGTCGTCTGTTGCGCGCTCAGCACGTCGCCCGTAATAGCCGACATTCGTCCGGCCGTGACAGACACATCGTTCACACGAAACAGGAAGGAGCCTGTGCCGCACGTTGTTTGTTGTCCGGCAATGGTCGTCGCCCCGCAATTCGCATCGTTGAAGGTGAAAAGGGTTGGTGTGTTATTAAAGTCTAACGTCACACCACCGATGTCATTTGCAATGACCATGCCTGTCAACGTTGCCGTAAAGGTAGCCGAGTTTGACCCCGTGATTCCCTGCGGATCAGTGAAGGTCACACGGAGTGTAAAAGACTGGCCGTTGTAGTTAGCCGGATCGCCCGTGAGTGTCAAAGATCCCAGGTTGTCGACATTGGCGGGCGGCGAGGGTATGTTGCCGATGCCCAGGAAGCCACCTGCGGTGGTGCCCGTGAATGTCGAGTTGGTATAGGTCAGACCGATGAGCGTTGCCGTTTGTGATCCACCGCCGGTGCTAGGCGGAACGCAAGCTGCACCGAAACAACCGTTTGTGTTGCCTGCGATGTAGACCTCGTCAGCCTTGGCTGCGCTACTACTGAGTCCTATTACCGCGAACGCAGCGATGCCTAGAACGAGACCCCTTAAAAATGAAACTGGATTTCGCATATGCTTTCTCCTTGATTTGAAGCAAACCGCCCTGGTTTGGAAATCCGGAGCGGATCAGCTTCATTATGGCAAGTTGACGCACTCCGTTCGGCCAACCACTCTTCACGGCACTAGAAGAGCAAAATATAGAAGGCTGTAGCCTTCCACCTATTTTCGAAAGAACCAAGGGAGAAGCTGCAGAGCTTCGGGCGGGGGGTTGGCCTTCGGGAGTGAAGGTGGCCTAAACTCGCTAGCTGGTTGCTAAGAATGTACTGCGAACGTCGGTACGGTACCCTACATAGTCTCTTGTTGCAAGGGAAAATATCCCACAAACGGGTTTCCTACGAGTCAAACTTTCAGGGCTGAGGGTTGACCGTCCTCCGGCTCCCCATCAGCCCTGCGAAGAATGGCGTGGACGTGCGAAAACCCCAATACAAGCCCTATTTCGCACTTCTTCGGGCTGACATCACCAGGATGATCGCATCGCCGGAGGGCCCCAAATTGAGCGTGCCAACTATAACCGGCTCACCCTCATGCATGCTGATGTCGGTATTCAACCCGGTGTTTTCGTAGTTCAGGATTGGCACAGCCGGGCTATTTGAGGCGATGGTTGTTCCGGTCTGAATTGGAATCCGCGCACCAAACCGGAAACCGTCCATTCGTACTACATCGCGGCCATTCGCATCGGTCACGAGCTTTACCTGGTTAACCTTGAATTCATTGAAACTTGGAGTTTGGGCAGATGTGGCAGCCGAAGCCAGCAAGGGGCCTCCGACCCACTGAAGATTCAGTCGTCCCTGATTCTTAACGCGGTTGATTAGTGTTGCCGCCAAACGATAATTCTTGAATGGCAGCGAAGCACGCAATTGCTTGACGACTGGTTCCAGATTCGACGGCAGCTTGGCGTCGTCAACTTCCTGGTTTGTAGCGAATAACAGGTAGAGTTGCGTATCGAGATTAATCTCATCGTTTTTCGTATCGCGTTGCTCAGCCTGGTCCGCGCCCTGGGCAAAGGCTGAAGCGCCGAGCGTCGTCGCGGCAATTAAGAGGCAAACAAAGAGAATTCTCCGGGAAACGTTAATCAAAAACATAGCCATTCCTCCTCCAAAACGAGTCGTGTGGTTGTAGTTTGGCTTGAGTGGATCGAGCGTCTTAACGAACAACGCGGTGGCCGTATCAATCAAGCTGCTTTCGGAAAGGGGCCCCCAAAAATCAGTAGCAGACACGCCACTCAACGAAGAAAGTTCCGTGAATAAGAGTTACGTATTGGCGCGAGTTTCAAGACAGAGGCAGTCGCAACTCAAAACGGGCGCCGCCGCCATTGGCAGGTTGTTGAATTTCGGCTGAGCCACCCACCTCTTCCATTCGCTTGCGCACGATGGGAAGGCCTAATCCCGTGCCGCGCTGCTTGGTTGTGAAGAATGGCTCCCAGATTTTCGCAGCAAGCGGCGGTGGAATTCCTGGGCCGGAGTCTTCCACTGTAATCAACAGCTCTTTTCCGGTTTCGCTTGCCGCGATTGCAACCTTGCCTCCATCCGGTATCGCCTGCAACGCGTTAAGCAGCAAATTAGAAACTGCATCTCTCACAGCTGGTACCACTGTGCCCGGCAACTCTTTGTCAGTCTCGACCTTCGTTATCAAACGGATGTCGTGCTGATCGGCGCTGGCGCGAAACAGTGCCACGATCGAGTGGATCAGCTCAGCAACCGGCAGCGGTACGGTTTCGGCAGTTTGCCGCCGGGCAAAGCTGAGCAGCTGCGTTACGCTTTGACTGAGACGATCAGTTTCACCAACTATCAAACTAAGATCACGTGCATACTCCACACTCAACTCCTCGTCTTCACGCATTACCTGGGCGATCGATTTGATCGCTGACAAAGGGTTCTTGATCTCGTGCGCCACTGTCGCAGCCATCTGCCCAAGCGCCGCGAGCCGCTCCCCTTCCGCCACCCGGCGCTCTAGACGTACATTTTCGGCAACTAGACGAGAGTCTTCGATTGCAATGGCGACCTGCCCTGCCAGCACTGTGAGTACCGCACGAGTTTCCGTCGTTAAACTTGCCGGAGAACCTTCCACCAAAAGGACGCCGTGTACGCGCTCCTCGCGGCGCAACGGATAGGCAATTTGGAAATCGCGTTCGGCCAGCGCGGGATCATGCTCAACCGGAGACCATTGATGCCTGCGGGAGACCTCGAGAAGTCTTTTGATCCACTCCGTAGTATTTTCAGACTCAGCTGATGCCGCTTCGGCAAGAACGATTTCGACGCGTCTCAGACTCAGTGCCTGTTCAGTACGGGCTGACACGAACCGCAATAGCTCCGGCAGTTGCTTGTAATGCCCCGGTTGTGACCCAATGCGGGCGACAACTTCGCGATACAGTGCTGCTTCTCGTTCAAACAACTTGCGAAAACGCTTCTGCAGCCAACGCCGAAGCGGCGCCGCCACGAGGGTCAAACCAAGAATTAAAAGGGCCTCAACGACGCCGGATTTAATTCCGTATCTTGAACTCAACCAATCACCAAACGTGCGGATACCGTAGATGTAGATAGCGAGAACGACCGTCGCGAAGCTCGCGACGATTAGGCTTTCTTCTATGATCAGTTCAAGGTATCGATAGCGGTAAATGTAGTAAGCCAGCAGTACCGACGGCAGCAAAGATCCAAGGTTCGCAATTGTCTTGAGATAAAGCCCCGCAGTCGTTCCCTCGCCCAATCCCACAGCCAAAGCTGCCAGAATCAGAAAGGCGATGGCAATGAACGAAACCGCAAGCGTCTTCATAATCCGCTGTTCGCTGCGGTTCGGGGCCTTGCGTGCAATCAACAACTCGGTAACAGCAATCAGGCCCAGCACGTAAAAGATCCAAAGCGCAAACGGGAGAACAAAGAAGTTCACCTTCGTTAGCATGGGTGCGTAGGCCCCGTTGCAAATGGTCCAGATGGCTACGGGCAGGAAAAGCGTCGGAACGTATGAGAGGTAGGCGCGGACATTTTCACTCTTCGTCAGGCCGCGCCCGTTCGCCTGGGCCCAGAAGTGCAAATGGATATGAAGCAGGAACGAGTAGGCGAAGGTGATGCTGACTACGGCAATCGTATCGGCGAGACGTAAGGCCGTGGCCCACTGACTGGCAGAAAGACCAAACAGTCCGTGGATAGTGATGAAGAGATTACTGGTATGCCAACCTCCCATCGTCACCGCGAGCGCAAACAGCAAACGCTCGATTGGACCCAAACTATGACGACGGGAAATTAGCTGGACGCCCAACCAGAGAGGCAACGCCGCGCCGATGCTATAGCCGATGAGTTGAAGGACGTCGAGCGGAGACATGCGATTGCCGATTGCCGATTGACGATTAGAGTCTCGCCAAGCCAGCTGGTAGCCACTTGCAACTCTGAGGTGGTGAACCTCAGAGGGACCGCGTAATCGGCAATTGGCAATCGTCAATCGCCAATCTAATCATTGGCTGCTCGCCGTCCGCGTTGTTGAGGGGCTGAAGGTGATTGCGGTGCGGCGGTTGCGCGCGCGGCCGGCTACTGTCTTATTCGAAGCGAGTGGATTTGCTGCGCCCATTCCGTTCGCCTGAATGCGCGCAGCCTCTACGCCTGCGGCCTGCAAACGATCGGAGAGCACTCGCGCTCGCTCCTGAGTTAGCTGCTGCAAGGAAACTTCGTCGCCGTTGCTGTCCGTGAAGACCTCAATCAGAATTTGAAAATCCGGATTACTCGCAAGTAAAGCTGCGAGGGGTTCAAGCTTCGCGGCCATGGCAGAACTGAGCGTGGCAACGCGCGCACCCATCCACATTGACTCCGGCAAGATCAGCTGAAAGCCACTGCCCGTTTCTTTCACGGTGCCGTATTTGGCGAGCGTTTGACGCAAAGCCGCAGCTGCTTCGCGCGACTGCTGCTCGCGTTGTTCTGCCTCACGGCGTACAGCCTCCGCCTGGCGCTCGCCCTCAATCCGGGCCAAACGCAAGCGAGCGTTATCTCCTTCAGACCTGACCGCCTGAAGTTCGTCGCGCAGGCGAGCGACCTCGCTGCGTTGTTCGCGCAACTGTTCAGTGGCCGCGCCCAGATCTCTTTCCGCAAGCTCGCGCGCACGTGTCTCACGCTCCAGATCGCTCCGTAACTGCGCAATCTCTCGCTCCGAGTTTTCGGCAGTCCGCTCGGCAGAACGAAGAGCGGCGTCGCGGCGCGCGATATCTTCACGGCGCAAGCGCGCTGCCTTGCGCGCGACCGCCATCTCTTCGGCGCGCGCGCCGGATGACGTTGCCTTGCGTGCGAGCACATCAACTTCAGCAGACGGCTGGTCAACACGCCATGCCCGTTCAGCTGCCTGCAAATCATCTTCCGCCAAACGCAGCTCATCCGGTGCGTCTGAGGACGCGCCGGCAAACTTCGCCAGGTTCACCGCCTGGCGTGCCCCTAAAAGCGAAACAGGAGTCGTTTTGTAATCGCTATCTGCGAGTTCCGGTACGCGCGCGTCTCGGAAATAATCACCGGAGTTTCCGATGTACTGCACATTTGCAGTCTCGATGTTGCTGCCGCTGAGGCGCGCCGGAGGGAGGTTCTCCAAAACGACCATGCGACTGGGAACCTTCATCAGAAAATGCGGTTCGGCGGTGATAATCAGGGCAAACGTTTGCAGGTTGGTAGTCACGTCGAGTTTTGAATCGACCAAGGCGCTACCGCTGCGTTTGATTTCACCCAGATTGTCCACGCGCCCGTCAGGGGCGATGGCCCACAAAATAAAGGTAGTGTAGATGCCACCCAGCTCGTTAGCGCGTGTCAAATTATTGATACTCAATTCAACACGAGTGCCTCGCCGGCCCGCGCGTTTGACCTTCGCTTCACCTTTCAATCGCGGTAGTAAGGTAGTGCCGCGAAATTTGACGTTGATCGTCTCATCAAGCGGATATGTTATGGCCACAGTCTGCCGCGGAAGATCTGCCTGGGCAGCGGTGGGCAGAGTCGTGGCGGCTACTAACGAAATGAGAAGAGCGAACGAAACAAAAGAAACGCGAGTAGATATCATGTCAAAACCACTCCTAATGCTGATTGTTGGAGAGCCGCATCGACCAGAAGCGGCGCTGCGAATGCCGCAGAGCCAATTATCTTGATGCCAAGTCGCGAATCATTGTTGCCGAACGCTCCTCAGAAGATCAAGCAAATAGGTTAACTTAATCCCTTTGATAGCGCGTTTTACGGTAGGCGACGAACTGGATAACTAATATTGAAATCCCGCACAGCAGCAGCACGTGGACGAATCCGCCCTTGTGGAAGACAAATTTCAGAATGAACCAAACGACCAACAGACTCGTCCCGGCAATCCACATTTTCGTAGTTTAAATGTTCGCGCTGATTGTGCTGGTTAGGTTCAGCGCCGGCAGAGACCTCTGGCACTGAACGCGTGGGGCAATAGGAAGGTAAAGAGAAGAACGAACTTTCGGGTGCGCTAGCTTGAAGAAAATCTCAATATTGATTGCTTGAAGACGGTGACACATGCGAGAACGGCTTAAAGCATTCACCTCACGGAGCTTCATTCAACTTGTAGCCTACGCCGCGCACGGTTAGAACGTAGCGCGGATTCTTGGGATCGACTTCAAGCTTCTTGCGCAGGCGATTGATGTGAGGATCAATGTTGCGCTGGTAGCCTTCGTAATCGGTACTCCAAACTTGATCCAATAACGCATTACGCGACCACGCGCGTCCCGGCTCCGAAGCAAGCAACTCCAGGATTTGAAACTCAAGCGGCGTCAGATCGATTCTCGATCCATCCCGGCTTACTTCGTGCCGCCGCTTATCGATGACTAGATCGCCAACCTCGATCCGGTCTGAGTCGCGAGAATCTTGGACCATTCCCGAGCGACGCAACAAGGCTTCGACGCGATACTCAAGTTCTCGCGGGCTAAATGGTTTAGCGAGATAGTCGTCCGCGCCAGCCTCAAAGCCGGCGACTTTGTAGTCGAGGGCATCATGCGCCGTAAGAAAGAGCGTGGGGGTTTTCACACCGCGACCGCGCACTCGTTTGAGTAATTCGAAACCGGTCATTCCCGGCATCGAGACGTCGAAGATGAAACAATCGAACCTCCCCCCTACTGCCGGCTCGAGTGCAGCAGCGCCACTCTCTCGTTCATCAACTTGAAAACCCAGCCGGCGAAAGTACTCGGCCAGGAGCAGACGCATGTCCGCGTCGTCATCAACGATGAGAAGTCGCTTGTCGGCGTACTTACTGGCAGCCTGTGGTTCCAAGTTAGACCCGCCGGGGAAGGAATTTAATTTCAAGAAATTTGTAAGCGAATTATAACTCACTTATGCCTGAGACGGGCAAAGCGTTCCAGCCATGAAGCGAAAAAAGGCTTCAATGAACCACTGCAACTTCAGCGCTCCTTTGCAGCCAGGATAGCAAAGCAACTCAGTTAGTAGCCTTGACGGGCTAAAGCGCGCCTAAGTATAGTTGGCTTTCAGATTTACAACCGTCTAAAACCCTCCTTATACCAACGGATCAGAGACTTCGCACAGCCGATGAACGATTTCAGACGACTCCTCAGGTATCTAAAACCTCACTGGGGAATCTTCATAGTGGCGACCTTCGCAATGGTGATCGTGGGGTTGCTGGAAGGCGCCATCGGCGCGCTAATCGTACCAATTTTTAATCAGGCATTTTCTCAGGGAGCAGGTCAGCGCACCGCCACGCTCTTTGGATTGGAACAAATCATTCCCGATTCTGGTCTGGCCGCCTGGAAGACGATCTCGATTCTTCTGCTCACTTTCACCCTGGCAAAGGGCGTCGCTGAATATTTCTCCACTAATCTAATGGCGCGCATCGGCCAGTCCGCGGTTTTAAAGCTGCGCCAGGACCTTTACCGCCACGTTCTCTCACAGTCGGCAAGTTTCTTCGAACGGCATCGCACCAACTACCTGGTGTCCCGGCTTGTATCCAGCGCGGCGGCAATCGAGGCCGCCGTCACGAGCACGATTCGCGACATGTTGCGCGAGAGCTTTACCTTAATCGTTTTCCTCGGCGCGTCTTTTTTTTATAGCTGGCGTTTGACTCTGGGCTCGCTGCTGCTCGCCCCGCTTGTAGCGATTTTGACAGCACGCTTCGGCACGCGGCTGCGAAATCTGGCGCGCGACAGTTTCGAAGGCAGCAAAGAGCTGACTGACACGGCCCAGGAAGCGCTCTCCAATCAAAGCATCGTCAAAGCCTATCGCGGTGAGGAACGGGAAGCTGAGCGCTTTACGACTGTGGCGAAGCGGATCGTGCGCGCCAACCTCCGCACCGCACGCATCTCCGGTTTCGCTCCCCCATCCATTGAGATGCTTGGCATGGTCTTTGTTGTTTTCCTGCTCTACTTTGGTCGACAGGAGATCGTTTCCGGCCGCATGAATGCCGCGCAGTTCTTAGCCTTCCTCTTCTTTCTGTTTCGCAGCTACGATCCCATGCGCAAGTTGTCGCGCTTGCAAAACAACATGGAGCAGGCGCTCGCCGCAGCGCATCATGTTTGGGAAGTGATGGACGAACATGTAGAGATTCCGGAGAAGGCAGACGCAGAAGAGTTGCAGCCGCTGAGAACCGGGATTGAGTTACGCGACGTTTCATTTGGTTATGCGAACGAGGGTCGACCAGTCTTGCGCAACGTGAGTCTGAAGGTAGCCGTCGGAACAATGGTCGCGTTAGTGGGAGAGTCAGGCGGCGGCAAATCAACTCTGACAAAACTTCTGCCCCGCTTTCACGATCCGATTTCCGGCGCGGTACTCTGGGATGGCGTCGACCTTCGCGACGTGCGCCTGGCCAGCTTGAGGCGCCAAATCGCCCTCGTTACGCAGGAGACGGTTCTGTTCAATGACACTGTGCTGCACAATATCTCCTACGGAAAACCCGAAGCGATCCAGGCTGAGGTTGAGGCGGCTGCAAAGATTGCCTTCGCTCACGACTTCATCATGGAACTGCCCCTGGGATATCAAACGATCGTAGGCGAGCGTGGAGTTTTCCTGTCAGGCGGACAGCGTCAGCGTTTGGCCATCGCCCGCTCGCTTCTGGTTGATGCTCCGCTTCTGATTTTGGATGAAGCGACTTCGGCTCTCGACGCCGAGTCCGAACGCTTTGTACAGCGCGCGATTGCCAACCTGGTGCGCAATCGGACCACGATTGTAATTGCTCACAGGCTCTCTACTGTGCGTCGCGCAGACAAGATCGTCGTGATGGAAGCCGGGCGGATTATCGAAACTGGAACTCACGACGAGTTGCTCGCCCGCGGGGGACAGTATAGAAAACTTTACGAGATGCAGTTTGCTGATGAAGAAAATTCGGAGGCTCTTGTTTCTTAGAAAGCGCCGATCTTTGAGCTTTGTACTTTGTTCGTTTGACGATCCTTGCGCTAAGGGTCGACTGAGTACACCAGAACAAAGTACAAAGTACCAAGTTCAAAGATTAGAGCTAGTAACTCGAACGCTGAAAGCCAAGATCAATACTATGAAATCAATGACCGGATATGGGCGAGGCTCGGTGGCCGGCGATGGTTTTTCAGCCTCTGTCGATCTTAAGACTGTTAACAATCGCTTTCTGGATATTCACCTGCGAATCGGCGGAGAGCTTGCGGCGCTGGAACCAGTTATCAAGAAACGTATCAGCTCGCGCCTCGCGCG
>JBPCMI010000174.1:0-16192 GCA_051002415.1 Pyrinomonadaceae bacterium | reverse complement strand
GAATGAAATAGCCCAGCACTTTAGTGCTGGGACTGAATCGTTTAATGATTGTCAGTCCGCGAAGCGGACGGCTGAAGATCATTCATTCTTTCAGTCGTCCGTTTCACGGACTTTATTCCTTTCGCCTTGCGTTCCCCAGCACTAAAGTGCCTGGGATATTTTCATTCGTCCGCTTCGCGGACTCCGCCTTACTCAATAAATTCCAAAATCCTTTTTGCGGCCCGCTCAGACGCGCCGCCTTCGCCAAGTTGTTCCGCTACTTCGCGCAGCCTCTCCCGGGCAACTCGATTTTTTTCGGGCTCCAGCAAGGAAAGTAATTCATTAGCTAGGCTCTCGCCGTTGAGATCGTCCTGCATCAACTCAGTCGCAATCTCTTCCCCCGCAATCAGATTCACGAGCCCAAAGTGTTCGGTCGTGATTAAGCGCCCTAGCGTGTGCCAATTGATGGTCGACTCTTTGTAAACAATCACCATGGGCGTTCCCAGCAACGCGGCTTCAAGTGTCGCTGTCCCACTTGCTACCGCGGCGACATCGGAAGCTGCGAGTACTTCGCGCGTTGAGCCAGTCGCGATGTGCAAAACGGAAGGCAAGGGTAGCGGCGTGGCGCGCGTGGCCCGCGTAATCTCGCGCACTTCATCTGACGAGCGACTCGGGGCGACCACCACGACGAATTGAATCTCCGGGTGGCGCGCCGAAATTAGTGCAGCCGCTTCCAGCATGGGCGGCAAAATGCGTTCGAGTTCCTTGCGGCGGCTTCCGGGCAGCAGCGAAATGATCGGCAGCTTAGGATCGAGTTTGGCTTGCCGGCAGAATTCGGCCCGGTCCTGCGTGGCGCGCACCTCGCCGGCGAGCGGATGGCCGACAAACTCCACATGCTCAACGCCGCGCGTCGCATACCATTCTTCTTCAAATGGGAGAATCGCCAGCAACAGATCGACGTCGCGCTTAATCGTTCGCAGACGATATGAGCGCCAGGCCCAGAGCTGTGGACTGATGTAGTAAATAACTTTAAGCCCGCGGGGATGGAGCGCACGAGCGAGACGAAAATTGAAGTCGGGCCAATCGACCAGGATCACCGCATCCGGATTTCGTTCGAGGGCCGCGCGCTTGAGCGACTGGTAAGCATTCCAAAACTTCGGCAGGACCTTACCAACTTCGACGATACCCATAATCGAGAGATCGTCTGAGTGGATTATTGATTCAACACCTGCCGCGCGCAGCAAAGGCCCGGTCGCGCCGAAGATCTCCAGCGGTTCAGTGGCAGCGGCGCGCAATGCTTGCACTAAGGATGCTCCGTGCGCATCGCCGGAAGGTTCGCCCGTCACAATCATGAGCTTCTTGGCCATTATTGGAGTTCGATATTAATGTCCAAAGCCCAATGTCCAAAGTCCAAAGTCGATTCGTTTTTGATCCTCTGATCTCATTTTGTTTGGAGGCTGAAGCATTCAACTGACATTGGACCTTCGACGTTGAACTTTGGACTCTCAAATTAAGTTAGAGATTGGGCTCAACAGTCGAAAGTTTTCGTGTTAGCATCGCCTCGCTCTACATAAACAAGGCGCGCGCTTTTTCGCGGGATTATTTGGTTAGTGCTCGCCCGTTGAAATCGGGAGGACTCACACTCGTTTGCGCGCCGCGGCTCCCACAAACATCTCTCTGTTCGTTCTAGTTGCACTCACCGGACTTCTCGTGAGTGGGGCTGCGCCTGCGTTTGCGCAACAAACAAATCCAGTCGATCGGAAAGTCACCAATCCGATGACCGACACTCCCAACGTCAATCCCCTCGTTCAGGATCAGCCAGTGCGTCCGCGGTTGCCACCGAGGACTGGTGCGCAAGGCGAAACCACTGAGGAGCTAAAGATCGACGCCGGCACCCAAACTGTTTCCGGGCCGCCCAACGCTCAAGTATTTGTGTATGAGGGGAATGTGGATGCGCGCATCGGCACCTATCGTTTGCAGGCCGATAAGGTCACTGTTTACGAAGCCACGAACAAGGTTATCGCTGAAGGTAATGTGGTTTTCGATCAAAGCGACCAGCAACGCATCACGGGTACGCGCGCCGAATGGAACTATCGTACCAAGACCGGATTTTTTGTCGACTCAACCGGCTTTACTAATCAGACAGAGGACGGCACGCGCATCTTCTTCACTGCCGATCGCGTCGAGAAAATCAGCCTCGATACCATTGTCGCAACTAACGCCCAGATCACCGCCTGTGACGAAGACGTCCCCAAGTGGAGCTTCCATGCATCTCGCGTCAAGATAAAAACCGGGGACCGCGTGCGGGCTTATTCGCCGACGATGAGAATCAAGGGCATTCCGATGCTCTACCTGCCGTACACCTCTATCTCTATCAAACGTCGCGATCGCGCCTCCGGGTTTCTTACACCTACTTTCGGTGGTTCCGGCGCGAAGGGCGCAAGATTTTCAGGCGCTTATTACAAGACGCTGGGCCGCTCTGCCGACGCTACCTTCCGCACAGACATCTACACTTCACGCGGCATCGGTGTCGGAGCCGATGTGCGGACCCGCGCAAATTCACGTTCATATTTGAACTTTGGTTTCTACTCGGTGAAGGATCGAATCCTTGGTGAAAAGGCAGACGCCACGCATCCGGATCAAGGTGGCTCGAGCTTCTACGTTGATGGCGTCCATTACTTTTCCAATGGTTTTATCGCTGCCGCGGACGTGAACATCACTTCCAATCTCGCCTTTCGCCAGGTTTTCTCTGACAACATTCAGCAGGCGATATCGCCCGAAGAACGCTCGCAGGTTTTTGTTAACAAGAACCACAACTCATACAGTTTTAACTTCATCGCGCGCACCCAGGTGACGTCTCTGCCCACTTCGCGAATTCGCATTCGCGAGCTGCCCAGTATCTCAATCGAAAAGCGGCCAGGCTTGCTGAGTTTTTTGAAGCGGCTTCCGGTTTATTTTTCCTTCGAAGGCACTGCCGGTGGCATGAGTCGTAAAGAGACTGTGGAGGATCTGGTCGCCTTCCGAGCTGAGATTGGCGGCGAGCCGATCATTTCTCCATCCCTGGTCCAGCGTTTGGACTTTCATCCACGCGTCCAGGTGCCGCTCACGTTTGCCGGCTTCAACATCACTGCGACAGCCAGCTCCCGCGTAACTTTCTACTCAAACCAAATCGATCCGGCGACTCGTTCAGTGTTGAGTCAAAACCTCACGCGTGGTTACGGCGAGTTTGAATTGGATTTCCGACCTCCTGCTTTCGCGCGAGACTTTCACCGCGGTGATGCTTTCTTCTTCCGTCATGTCATTGAACCTTACGTCATCTATCGCCGCATCTACGGCGTTAACGAGTTCGATCGTTTGATCCGCTTCGACTACAACGATGCCATTGCCAATACGAATGAGATTGAGTTTGGCATTTCTAACCGTTTCTTCACCCGACGCTCCACAGAGAATGTGGCAGGCATCGCCACCGCTAGACAAGAGACTACGCCGCTCTCGAGCCAACCGTATGAAGCACTGACAATTACAATTCGAGGCAAGTACTTCTTCGATCCGACTTTTGGCGGGGTGTTGCGTCCTGGCCAACGCAACCAGTTCTATCCGATCAATACGCTTTCCGGTTTCAGCTACGGAGGTTTTCCGCGACGCTTCTCGCCAATCAACATCGAAGCTCGATATCGTCCCAGCAACAATATTTTCGTCGACCTGCGAACCGACCTGGATACTCGCGACGGCGGCTTGCGCGCCATCTCCACTACTTTTGGAATCAACCGCCCTCTCGTGCAGGCTTTTCAGAGTTTCTACTACACGCGCGCTGTAGCACTTGTTGGCGAGCTAGCGAGGTTCGGTGACGCGAATGGGAACGAACCTGGAACGCAACGTGGCTCGCAATGGAGCCCATCAATCTTTCTTGGTAATCGCGAACAGGGGTTGTTTGGCGGTGCCTCGTTCTTCTTCGATTTTCAGAAGCGGCCCGGGCGCGGAACCGATTCACTGATCAGCTCAACCGTCACCCTCGGCTATACCTGGGATTGCTGCGCGGTGACGGCGCAGAACTACACTTTCGATGTCGGATTACGCAAAGAAAACCGCTTCGTATTTAGCTTCCGACTCAACGGAATCGGTACTTTTGGTACCGAGCAAATCGGTCAAAACTTCCGTTAGATCTCCCGGTTTTCAGGCAACGATTCCAGTAACTATAGCTACTAATCTGGGTTCTTTCGGCGGCCTCCGTTGGTTGCCATCATTTATCAAGGAATACAGGTATCTGAACACTGGGCAGTGCCTGAATCAGCAAATCAGGAGCTCTGCCTTGGCCCAATTCTCGCCACGTCAGGCGCGCGGCGAGCGCGCAAATCCTCGAAAGGCTGCCTTCAATAAGAGTCTCGGCCGCCGACTAGTCGCCGGCGCCGCGCTTGGATACCTGCGTCGAGATCCGCATGCTTTTTACCTGAACTGGGTCGGCGAGCTGAACAACACCAACAACTCGCGGAACATGATCAATGGCATCGTGAATTCGCTGGAGTATCGTCTAGTTTCGGCGTTTGGCGATGGCGATTGCCGATTGGGGGGGCGACCTAGCTCGAGTTAGTAAGAAGGGGTGACCTAGCCACATCTGAAATAGGTTTTGCTGCTTATCTTCCCGACCTAAGGTTTGTCTGATACATTTGCTATCGGTCGCCCCGACCTGTCCGGCGCAGGGTTAAGCCTCAGATAGTGAAAGACTCTTTCTAATATCAATGACCGGCTGAGCTGCGGATTCCTGCATCTCTCCGGCAAAAATGTTCTTAACAAAGGTTTGTCCGGAGAAAGCTGTGCCAAGAAATTCAAAACTCCTCGTGTTCCTGCTCGCCATGCTGTTTGTCGCCGCGAGCGCATTCTCACTCCATTTGACTCGTCCTTCTCACGCTGCTCAGAACGCAGCGGTTCTGGTGCAGAGCGGTAAGCCCTACGCGCAAGACGTCGACAAACTTTTGCGCCGCTACGACAAGCTGGAGCTGGATTCAGCGATCGTTGCAACCCAGGTCAAGGAAACTGGGCGCATCTTTCTACCAACTTCTGCAGGCGGATTTGATATCGCTCTTACACCACACGACATGCGGGCCGCACGTTACCGCGCCCAGGAAGTGATGGATGGCGGTGTGATTCGTGAGCTCGAGCGGGGAGCCGCGCGTACTTACAAAGGCGCCATCGCCGGCATACCCGACGGCCAGGCCCGTATCACCGTCGACAGCGAAACCTTCGAAGGACTGATCATCACGCCGGGCCAGATTTATTTTATTGAGCCGGCGAAGCGCTACTCGGCCAAGGCCGGACCCCGTGATTTCGTCCTTTATCAACAATCCGATCTGCTCCAAGGATCATTGGGCGAATGCGGAGTAACTACTCTTGCAGAAAAGGTATCAGGCGAAGCTCTTCGGGTTGAGAGTCGAACCGGGAACAAGCTGAGTACGAACGGGGTTATCGAAGAATTGTTTTCGCCCCCTAGAACTGTTGACCTGGCGACGGAAGCAGACTTTGAGTACTTCACATTCTTCACCAGTGCTACGGCTGCTAACAACGAAATCCTCAGCATCATGAACCAGGTCGAGGCCATTTACGACCTACATTTCGGTTTGCAATTCACTATCGTCTTTCAGAACGTCTGGTCGACAGCGAGTGATCCGTACACAACAACAAATGCAAGCCCTGCTTTGGCGGAGTTCACTAATTACTGGAATGCCAACCATGGCTCTCTAAACCGTGACCTCGTTCACATGTGGACAGGCAAAGATTTTGAGAGCAGCACGATCGGCATTGCCTGGCGACCAGGCTTGGATTGTCCCCTCGGGCAACAGGGATATGGAATGTCCCAGCGGCTTGGTGGCACGCCCGGCAAATTTATTGTCACCGCTCATGAGATCGGGCACAACTTCGACGCGCAACATTCTGATGCGCAGGCCGGCTGCACTAACTCGATCATGAACGCGAGTCTCAGTGGCAGTACGACTCAAACATTCTGTGCTTTCTCGGTTAGCGAAATTGAGGCGCGCGCCAATTTAAAAGTGGCTTGCCTGGCGCAGGCTCTGACACCTGGTTGCACCTATTCGCTTTCCAGTTTTGGACAATCGGTAGGCTCGTCGGGAGGTTCGGGTAGCGTCAACGTTAACACCGTCGGTACAAATTGCGTCTGGGCCGCAAACAGCGCCGTCAGCTGGATTATCGTCACCTCCGGCAACGGGGGCACAAACTCGGGCACGGTTACTTTCGCGGTGGCGCCCAACACTAACGGATTCGCCCGTCAGGGCTTGATACGTATCGCCGAACAGAACTTCATCGTTTCCCAGCCTGGCGCACCCGGCTGCAATATCGTTCCCATCTCATTGGGGCAGACGATCAACGGTTCCCTCGCCAGCAACGATTGTCGATCTTCGCAACGCGAAAACACCTATGCTGATCAATATTCATTTAGCGGAACGGCGGGGGAGCAGGTAAGCATCGCTTTGACGAGCACAGGGTCAACATACGACACCTATCTCTACTTACTCGGTCCCACGGGAGCAGTCGTTGCCGAGAACGACGACATTGAGGGCGGCGTTCAACTCGACTCGCGAATTCCGGTGAATGGGTTCTTTAGTTTGCCGGTGAGCGGTTCCTACATAATTGAGTCAACGTCTTACGATCCAAGTATCACAGGCGCTTACACTTTGTCTTTAACTTCAGGTTCGCCGAATACAGTGCAACTGACCCAGGCGACATTTAATGCTAATGAGGGAGCAGGTCGGGTGGACATCACCATGAGCCGCAGCGGGGTTATTGCAGGGGCCGCGAGTGTCAACTATGCGACTAGCGACACCGCCGGTCTCACCAACTGCAACGTTGTTAATGGAATCGCTTCGTCTCGCTGCGACTATGCGGCTTCGGTCGGCACCATCAACTTCGCCGCAGGGGAAGGGTCCAAGTCGTTCTCAATACCCCTTGTTGATGATTCGTACGCCGAAGGTACTGAGAGTTTTACTCTTACATTATCGAGTCCCAGTGGCTCGTCGCTGGGTTCGCAGGCTACGGCAACTGCAACTGTTACGGACAACGAAACCTCCATCGGCCCCAATCCGATCGTAGGAACTGCATTCTTTGTGCGCCAGCATTACATCGACTTCCTTGGTCGTGAACCAGATCCAGGGGGATTCGCGGCCTGGCAGAACACTATCAACAATTGCCCGGGAGGAGATACCAGCTGCGATCGGGTTCACGTCTCGGGAAACTTTTTCCAGTCGCCCGAATTCCAGGCGCGCGGTTATTTCGTCTACCGCTTTTATCCGGTTGCCTTTGGTCGCAAGCCGGACTATGCGGAGTTCATTCCCGACCTCGCGCGCGTCAGCGGTTTCCTCAGCGATGCACAACTGGAAGCAGCAAAGGTAGCGCTCATCAACGAGTTCATGAGCCGGCCGGCGTTTGCGGCAACTTTCAATGGACTGAGTAACACACAGTACGTTGATACGTTGCTGGCGAGAGCAGGCGTGACCTCGCCCAACCGGGACTTCTGGATTGCGGCCTTGGGAAATGGCACGAGGACGCGAGCGACAGTGCTGCGAGATATCGTGGAGAGTCTTGAGGTTTACAATAGGTACTACAATCAGGCGTTTGTCGTGATGCAGTACTTTGGATACCTGCGACGCGATCCGGATGCTTCTTACCTGAACTGGATCGACGAGCTGAACAACACCAACAACTCGCGGAACATGATCAATGGGTTCGTGAATTCGCTGGAGTATCGCTTCCGCTTCGGACCGTAGGAAATTGGCGATTGGCGATTGCCAATTGCCGATTAGTGATAACGGTGGTAACGCTCTTGAGCGGTTCTGGGATAATTGGCAATCGCCAATCGGCAATCGGCAATGAGAATAGCGCTCGACGGCTTTCCGCTGTCATCTCCCAAAACCGGCATTGGGCATTACACCCTGCAGCTGGCACGCGCGCTTGCTGAGATCTCGCCGGGTGATAACTTCGAGCTTATTTCGCCATTCCCTTTTAGTGATTCGGTCGTCCAGGAACTGCAGCAGGCGACGATCGCCAACCTTACCCTGAATTATCCTCAATCAGCTTCTTTTCGCCGCCGCTGGTGGGCGATGGGCCTTCCGTTATTTCTCCGGCAAAACTCTTTCGATCTCTTTCATGGCACTAACTATGAGGTGCCGCTTTGGCATCGGCGGCACAATGTGCTGACGATTCATGATCTCTCGCTGTTGCTTCACCCCGAGTACCACGAACCTCGTATGGTGAGGCGCTCCCGGCGTCGTTTGCCGTTAATGATTCGCTCAGCTGCAAAAATAATCGCGGTCTCAGAAAGTATGAAACGCGAGATGTGCGAGCACTTGAAGATCAAGCCGGAGCAGATTGCGGTAACACCAGAAGCTCCGCGCAAAAGCTTTCGGCCTTTGCCTATAGCAGAGACGTTAGCAATCAGGCAACGTCTCGGGATTGAACCAGATTTCATACTGGCAGTTGGCACCATCGAGCCGCGCAAGAACCTCTTAACACTCGTTCGCGCCTTCGATCAGATTGTGCGAACTACAGATCTGCGGCCGCAGCTAGTAATCGCCGGCGGGGAAGGCTGGCTGATGGATGAGCTGTATTCGTTCATCGCCAAGAGTGGCAACGCCGAACGCGTGCGCTTCATTGGTTACACCACCGACGATGAGTTGCGCGCTCTTTATTCGTCCTGCCGGATTAGTGTCTATCCGTCTCTGTACGAAGGGTTTGGTTTACCGCCCCTTGAGGCAATGGCGTGTGGTGCCCCGGTGATTGCGAGCCGCATTCCGGCGATTGAAGAAACGGTTGGCAAAACGGCCGTGCTAATTGATCCCACCAACGTCGAAGAACTAGCGACCGAGATCATTCAGCTTTGGAACGATGAGCGCCGACGGGCACAGCTTTCCGCGGACGGCCTGCGTCATGCCGCCGAATTTACCTGGCAACGGACGGCCAGGCTGACCGTGGATGTGTATGGCGAAGTGCTTGGCGATAAGAAGAAGCGGGGGCAGGCCGCCCTTCCTGACTGAGCATTATAGGAGACCACTTCAAATCGGCAATCGCAATCGGCAACCGGCAATCGGATCATTCTTCCTCGAGACCAGCACTCACGCGGAACGTATGTCCGTCAGGATGCATGAGGTGGAACTCGCGCACGTTCCAAGGCTCGTCGGAAGGCTGCGTTAGCACGATGAGACCTCGCTCAAGCGCAAGCTCATAAGCTGCGTCCACTTCGCTCGGCGACCCAAGCCACCACGTCATCCAAACCCCACCAGTGTCATCATCGCCTTCGACGTGTCTTGGTAGTGGTCCGCCGCGAGAACCCTGACCGTTCTGGCAAAGAAAGATTTCGCACTTGCCATTACAAACGCCACCGAAAGTCGCTGGATCACCCCAGTCCCAACCTTTCACCCAGCCAAGCTTTTCGAACCAGGCAAAACTGGCCTGAATATCGGATACGTTTAGAATCGGAGTAAGACGGTGCACTTCCATAGCAAGCTCCTCAAATTTTTACCTTACTTCTTCAAAACACGTGCTGTGTTGCGTAATCGTCTCATGCGGACGAGAGTGCGCACGAAGGCCCAACCGAACTTGAGTAATTTTGCATGCGACTTTCCTGAGTTTCTGGCCTGGTAATGAAACGGCACCTCTTTGATTCGCGCTCCCAGCAAGTGCACCTTAACAAGAATCTCTTCCAGAACATCAAAATCACGCGATTGTAGTTCAAGCTTTTCCAGTATATCGCGGTGATACAGGCGAAAGCCGCTGGAAAGATCTGCGAGTGGCAAATCGAGGACACGCGCATACGTTTTGTTGAGGACGGCGCTTAGCACGCGACGAGAAGGTCCCATGTCAGCCTTGCCTCCGGCGATATAACGCGAGGCAATTAACATCTCTGCTGTAGCGCGCTGTTGCCAGAAGTCGCGCAGGAAGACTGGAGGATGAGACAAATCCGCATCCATCGTGACGACATAGGCTGCACGGGCGCGAGCGAAACCGGCCAAGAGGGCGCCCCCATATCCCCGTTCAGATTGCAGCACTACCTGGGCACCTTGCTGCTCCGCGAATTCTGCCGTGCCGTCAGCCGAACCGCCATCGGCAATGATTATTTCTGACTTGAGGTTGAGCGTAGACACAACCTCGCTTAAAAGAGGCAGCAGGAGCTCAAGATTTTCGCGCTCGTTCAGGGCAGGGATGACAATCGAGATGTCGGGAACGTTGGTAGCCATCAAAGAAAATCTAATGTACGTGGTCTCTTAAAAACGCTGCTGATGATTATCTACACGCAGACACAAAAAAGGCCAACTGCGAGAGTCGGCCTTTTTGTTGTTTCAGTTGTTCCCGCGCTTTAGAAGCGGTTGCGATACTCCAACGAGTTCATGAACCCGTTGATCATATGTCGCGGGTCGTTGGTGTCATCTAACACCTGAATCCAATTCACATACAGCGCATCAGGATCGCGGCGCAGGTAGCCGAAATACTGCATCACCACGAAAGACTGGTTGTAGTACTTCGCATAAACCTGAGGGCTTTCCAAGATCGCCCGAAACACTTGCGCTCGGGTCATCGTGTTCGCATTCAGCGAGTCTATTAATGATTGCTTGTTCGGCAAGGTCACGCCCGCAGTAGCAACCAACAGATCGACGAAGGGGCCGTTAGCCAGTCCGTTGTAGGTAGAGGCGAAAGCCGGTCGCGCCATGAAATCATTGATCAATGCGACTCGGGCAGCCTCTAACTGCGTCGCATCGAGGAAGCCGGTTACACGCCGCAGGTCAGGAATGAACTCGTTGAAATCCGGCTTACGGCCGAAGGCGACGGAGTACTGACGGTAGGCAAAGTAACCACGCTCTTGAAACTCTGGCGACTGAAAGAACGCACCTGATACGTGGATCCGATCGCAGCTGGCAGTCACAGGCACACAACCGTTGAGCACAGCTTGCCAGCCGGCGTAACCACCAGGCTCTGGCAGGCGATTCAGAAAATCGACGTAATGCTGGAAGACGAAAAAGTCGGCGTCATCAATCGTAATCTGGGTATTCGTGCCCGGACGCAAGCGCAGCGGTTTTACTTTGGTGTTTCCGTAGTAAAGCTCAGCGGGAAGATTGGGGTCTGGAGCGACGATGCGCAGCGTTGGCGCCTGGGCCCAAGCGCTCGAGGCCGCAAGGGTTATCAACAGAATAGTGACGGCTAATTTCATTTTGCAGCTCCTACCTAAGTTTCATTTAGCGGAAAAGAGAGCCGGGCTGAGGTGTTCTCTTTTGGAGGTGCCACGCCACCCAGGAGGCACCTTGGAATATAGCTTGCCGCCGCAATTAGTGTCAATCGGTATCATTTTAGATGGCGATCGGAAACTGACGGTTTGCGTTACTTCTCTTCGCCAAGACCCAGCCAAACGAGGTTTCCGTTCAGGTTGACCGGCGTGCTAATCCGAAGCGCACGTTAGATTAGACTTTTCAACTTGCCGGCCAGGATATATAGACGCGGTTCGGATGTCGAAAGTTGGACTTTGATTCTGTTTTTATCAGGACTTTTAACGCTTCCGATTACGTCTTGCCAGGCCTACAAGTCCCAAACCTGTAAGGGTGAATAAACAGACGAGACTTATGCCGACGCCGAGGTAAAAGCGGCGCGGTTGGTAGGAAAACTTCACCACATGGTTACCGGCGGGAACTGCCACCCCGCGGAAGGCATAATTAGCCCGGTAGAGTTCGACCGGCTGATCGTCAATCGTCGCGCGCCAGCCGGGGTAATAGAGGTCGCTGGTTATAAGAAACGCGGATGTCGCCGAATCTGTCCGGACTTCCATCGTATTATCCGCCAGTCTCATGACGCGGGCGCTGGCATTCGGATCCGTCTGCGCCAAGTCCAGCGACAAGCGTTTCTCAATCAATCCAATTCGCCTCGGATCAAACTCGCGACCGCCGGGCAGCCTGGAGGTCTGCCCGGCAATGCGAGCTTCCTCGGCTTTGACCACGATCACCTCGGGGACTAGCCAGACGCGTGGCAGCGCGGCAAGATTCTCGAACACACGAGAACCTTCCTGCGCTTCTACAAATCGCCAGTGATGATTCATGGTCATCGGATCAACCGGACGTGAAAGGTAGAGAGATTTTTGTTCGTTGGCGGCGGGTGCCAAGCGACTCCCGGCACCAAGCTGCTGACTGAAGAGCCGCAGTTGGTCATCGATCAGACTGATCTTATCCAGAATCAGCGAGCCTGACGGCCCGGTCCAGCGAAGTTCGATACTCTTGATGTTCTTGCGTCCGTCCAATTTGAAGTTGGAGCGGTAGTAATGACCCTGGCATGATTCTTCGTAGACCTTGGCGGCGAAGTTTTCAAAAATTTGGGCGCGACTGTGCTTGAGACTATTTTTGACTGTTTCACAGTCGTAGGCCCAATCGCTTACGTCACGACCTGCTAACAAACTATGCGTCTCAGCTTTGTTGTCGGTGTCGATGACTTTTATCTGAACAACCTTTGCTCCGTCTGGAATGTTCACAGCACACCCAAGTCGAGCCACGACTGCGATGTCAGTGCTTGGCGCGAGGTCGGTCAGGTTGAACGTGACCTGGTCCGTCGAGATGGGGTTACAGCCAGCGCCGAGCCATAACTGCAAATCCTCCTTCTGCCATAACCTTCCTGATTGATCCGCGACAACTTCCATTTGCGGCATCAGCAGGTAACGTACGGCGGCAAGGTTTAAACTCTGATCATTTGGATCCCACCAGACAGGGCGAGTGATAGTTCCTACGTCCTGCATGTTTAGCAGTTTGCTATAACGCGAAAGAATTAAGGAGTTGTAACCGCTGGCGTTGGCCACGCCCCACAAGCGCGAGAGATTCGGAGGAAGTTCGCTGCGAGGCGCCATGGTCCCGCGCGTCGGGAGGATTCGCTGATGATTGTCTTGCAGCAGGCTACGGTAGCGAGTCGCGATCTCCGGAGGCTGAAGCGCATCTTTGTCGATGCCCGCGTAGCGCCAATCATAGGACCATCCAAAACTCGCCAGATCGATCACCAGCACGACCAATAGTAAGGCGCCCCCAGTGAAAGACTTGGGCCGCCGCGACCAGTAGGTGAGCGCCACTGCTGAGCAGATAAACAACACGAGCGGGATCGCGATTGCCCATCTCGTCCAGCGCCTTACTGCATCCGGAGACAAATCCTTATGAGCGGCCAAAGCCTCAAGGCTTGGAAGATTCGTAAATACGAGTACCGCTCCGACAATCAGCACCACCGCTCCCAACATAACGACTTTGAAAACAAGCACCGACGTTGTCTTTTGTTTGAGCAGAATCGTTATCCCGAGACTAGCGAGCACGCAAACCGCAAAGGTTAACTCCAACAAATGTCTTCCCGGCGCGCGAAATTGATTGATGACCGGAACGTGATAAATGATTCGAGCAAGAGGTGTCGCGTCTCCCATTGCCAAAACTACAGCGACAACCGCAACGGCAAGCCAGAAGATTGTCAGAGAGCGCTGCGGCCACTTGGCTAATCCGATAGCCGCCAGCAGCAGTGGCAGCAAGCCGACATATCCTGTAAGTTCCGTAAGGTTTTCCGCCCCGTAGTAAGGAAGTGCACCGGATTCTTTCAGGCCCCCAAAAACTTTAGGGAAGATGAGCATCAGCACCTGATACGGTGGCAATGAGTGAGAAATGAAATCGGAAAACTTGTAGCCCGCGCGAACGCTTTCTCCAACAATCTCCGCAGTGGGAACAATCTGAATCGCCACGAGCCCGATGCCTAAAACCATCATTACGGCGCAAGTCAGGTAATACCGCACGCGTCCGATTGGCGCACTCCAGCCCAGGACCAGCGCGTACGCTGCGGCCAGTCCGAACCCCAGGGTGAAGATTGGGGTGTGACCTCCCAAAAAACTCAATGCGATTGCCGCGCTGCCGGTTACAAACCACAGGGGACTCCATCTCCGTCGCAGTCTTTCGTAAGACCAAAGCTGTAACGGAACCCACGCGACCGAATGGATCACGACGGCGTGACCAAGGTGGGCCATCATGAAGCCGCTCATGCCGAGGATTACGCCGCTTGTAAGTGCGGCCACTTTCGATTCAGTAATTGTCAGCACATAGCCGTACATGCAAGACGCCGTGAGCACATAAGCAAGCAGGATGAACGGGTTCCATGATCCCGGAAGCAGGGAAAAAAGCAGCGCGGGGGGATACCACGTCATTACTTGTGGGTCGGCCATCATCGGAAAGCCGGCAAAAATCATGTGGTCCCAAAAAACTTTGCGTCCCAGGAAATTCGGTAAGTAAAGATGCTGGCCGTCAGCGCCGACTGCCAGCGGAGCGCCGCGCAAGACTGAAGGGGAAAAGAAAGCAACGAAAAGAAAGGTGTAGAAAAGAACAACCAGTAGCGAGTGAAGGAAAGGACGTTTCAGGAGAGCTTCGAGTCGGGAGCTGAAGTCTGGATTCGCCATCAAAAGAGAGTTGTTAGGCTGCCGCAGCGAGGGCGCACTATCTAAGCCCCTGAATGCATGCTGCGATAGAGCCAATCCGGTCGCACAGGTGGCGTTTGCTTCGCGTCGGTATTCAACGTGCTGCGGCAAAAAATGTATTGACCCAGTTCCGGGCGACGATTTCTCAGAGCGGCGATCTGGTCAACGGATCCGGAGGAATTGTCGCGATCATTCACGTCGGCGGTGAACAGGATGTTTGGACGAAATCCGTTTAGCGTTAGCAAACTGAATAGATCCTGTTGCGTGTATTCTCGGTTATGACGGCCGTACGGGCCGTACCCAGAATAGGGATCGTAAATATTTT
The DNA here is from genome assembly GCA_051002415.1 of Pyrinomonadaceae bacterium. Lineage (GTDB taxonomy): Bacteria > Acidobacteriota > Blastocatellia > Pyrinomonadales > Pyrinomonadaceae > PSRF01. Next base: position 1,424 of record JBPCMI010000174.1, on the reverse strand, counting down.
CTCCCGCAATCATCTTGCGCACATTCTCAAGCCTGACCACGTTCGGTGTTGTGACGATCAGAGTGCCTCCGGGCTTGAGCACTCTTCTAATCTCGGCAAGCGCCTGAACCGGATCCTGCAGCAGATGCTCGAGAATCTCACAGAAGAGAACTACGTCAAACATTTCGTCAGCGTAGGGAAACTTGTCCTCTTCGACATTGAAATGCTCGTAGCTGAAATTGATGACCTCGCCCGTTTGGTGAATCGTAACCCGCTGGCTACCTTCGGATTCGCTACCCGCTGAAAAGAAGTTTGCCAAATGGAGCTGCGGCTGACGGAACTTTTGCAGCAAAGTCGTGGTGAAGTAAGGATTCGCGCCGAGCTCCAGGATAGTTAGATCGCTTTTCTCGGGAACAAGACCTAACGTGTAGATGAAACGCTTGAAATCGTCGTTCGCGTAGTTCTCTAATTCCTCTTCGGGGCCGTCTTCTACCTGGATTGATGTGACGAAGTCGCGCAGTGCGGCTTCAGTCCAACCGGCGGGCAGTGGTTGCGCAGCTGTGTACGAGAGATCAAGCGACTTGGGTTCGACGTAGTAGCGCGGCTGGGAAGGGTCTGGGGCAGCATTGAAGTTTGCTGCTGGCAGGGCTGTGGTGTCGTCCATCGGAATTTGCGATCTGAGATCGGAGATCTTAGATTTTGAGTTGAAGGCCGCCACACCCGCTTCCACCGCTGCAATCAAATTTCGTTTAATAATTTCTTCAGTAAAATTTGCCAGCACATACTCACGCCCGCGCTCGCCCATCTCCCTTCGCAAGTTCGCATCTCGCATCAGCGCGTCGAGAGCCGCAGCGAACCCGCTGTACTCGTCATAAATCTTTCCCGCTTCGCTCTGGCGTATGTGATCGCCAATCACCTCGCTGGCGCCGCTCGCAAGTACAGGAACCTTTTGGGCCATCGCTTCGAGGGTAACAATGCTAAAACTCTCTTTACCCGACGGCATCATGTAAACCGCCGCACCCGCCATCAAAGCAAACTTCTCTTCTTCAGAAACGAACCCGCGAAAATCTATGTCCGGATGATCGGGAATGGCTATGTCGTCCTTGCCGGTGAGAACCAATCGCAGGTCGGAAGGATGCTCTTGTTTGAATTGCCGGAAGTAGTCAAATAGCTCGCCGCAACCCTTGTTGGGATCAATGCGACCGGAGTACAAAAGATACGGAGTGGTTTCTTGCTGACGCGCCCGCGGCGTCGCATCGATCTGCATGCCCACAACCGATCCCGGCAGCGCGCCCCACAACCTTAAACCGAGTCGGTGCTCTCCTTCACTTAACCATATCAGCGAACCCGCACGTCGAGCCGCGTGTTTATAAGCCGAGAGATACGCCGGCTGTTCGTCGTGCAGGGTCGGTGCGAAGAGCGCGAACCCTGGCGGTACCTGGAGC
>JBPCMI010000173.1:0-17591 GCA_051002415.1 Pyrinomonadaceae bacterium | reverse complement strand
GATCATCAGTGGTGTTTGGTACACGGGTGAAAAAGACGCCGCCTCCGCCAAGGACTTTGGCCCGGGATCAATCGTTGTCATGCCCGCGGACTGGAAGCACGTCAGCGGCTGTCGCGCCGGCAGCGATTGTGTGTTTTACCAGGAAGGCAAAGATAAGTTCGACTTCAAAGCGGCTGGAGAAGCGAATGAACACTAAGGTCATTGGCGATTGCCGATTGGCGATTGTTGGAACCTGAAGTCAGTACCGTCCGCGGTAGCGGATGGGTCGTCTCATTGTTGATTGCCGATTTGTGAGGATTTGTTCGTTTCTGCAACGAAGCCGCGAAGCGGCGGGCAGATGGTAGCCCCGGCCTTGAACCTACTGAACTTAATTGTCGCAGTTTTCGTCTTTCACTAGGTGGAACACTGAGTCTATTGAGGTCTCTATGTATTGTCCGAAGTGTAGTCAAGAACAACTGTCCGAGGAAGTCCGCTTTTGCTCGCGCTGCGGTTTTTCAATCGGCGCGGTGCGGGAGTTGATCGCCAGCGGCAACGCTCTCATTCAGGGTACCGATGTGCAGGCGGCGCCGCGTTCTTGTGGTCAGAAAGCAGTTCGGCGAGGCGCATGGATAATGCTGGGGAGCCTGGCGTTTACGCTTTTCGTGGGGTTCATGTCAGCGATCGATGATGACTTTGCCGTTATGCTGGTGCTGCCATTCCTGGGTTTTGTCCTCGGCCTTATAAGCGTGTTCTACGGGATTTTTCTGGCGGACAAACGAGCGCTGAAACGAGCTGCCTCAAAATCGCCTGTCGCCCCCATGATGTCGGCACAACCAATCACTCCAACGCGCGCTGAACTGCCGGCGTCTCGGATGGCTCCCATTGAGAGTTTCAAGGGTAAGCGAGGTGAGACCGCTGAGATGGTCCAGCCGCCAAGTGTGACAGAGAACACTACGAGATTGCTCGACGAAGAATCTGAAGCGCGCCGCGGATGATCGCTTCGTCATGCCAAGAGGTTCATGATGAATAGTCGCAAGCGATTGCTTCATTGTGGCGCCCACAGAATTACAATTCATTCAACGCGATTTGCCACTATCCTGTTTTTGGCATTAAGTTTTATTCCCAGGAAGCATGATTTCTTACGCGAGTTTGTGCTGGGAGTGTGACAACATCTTGGTCCTTGAGCCGAAGCTCGGAGCGAGGCAAGGCTTTGACGGTGGGAGCAGAAAGGGCCAGGAGTTACTGAAAGTTTCACCACCGCATTTGCACGGTAGCAGTTCCCTACGCAGGTGAAAGACAGCGTAAGGCCAAACGCGTGTATCACTTTGTCCACGAACGATGGCTCGGCACGGCGATAATCGCCGGCGTTTTCTATCTGATCATTGCCATGGGCTCGTCCGCACTTGCGGGAGCGGCGGCCTCCAGCCAGATGCAATACGTTTGGCGACTCTCCGCGTTTGTGATGAGTGGCCTGGTGTTAACGGCCCACATAGCCCACGAACACTTTCGACTTCGCAACGCTACGCGGACAACAGCGTGGCACGCGTCATTAGGTGTCGCGTTCGGCGCCTTGGCGCTCGCACTCGCAGCTAACATTCATGACCTTGGCTCAGCTTCGGGTTATCGACCGCGGATGCTCATCGCATTTGTAGCTTGGCCCGTGCTTACCGCCGTACCGGCGTTTGTTGTTTCGCTAGTGGTGGCTGCTGTCCTGGGCCTGAATCGGCGGCGCGACTAGAGAGCGCTGCTGGTCTTCAATATCTCATTCGAAAGGAAACTCTCAATGAACGAACAGGAGAGCATGATTGGCATTCTAAAGTTGTATGAGCTGAGATCTGAGGCGACCATGCGTAAGGCGCGCGATTGGTTTACCATAGGTTTTTACCCCGAAAGCACTCAGGACATTCTTAATGTCCTGGTTGGCGAACACAGTGCCGAGTTTCGGATGGTTGCCTCGTATTGGGACATGGCTGCGGCATTCGTCGTTTTCGGAGCTATCAACGTTGACATGTTCAATGCCATAAACACCGAACACGTAGTTGTGTACGCCAAGCTTCAGCCATTCCTTTCGGAGATTCGCGCGATGCCGGGCATTCCGCCGTACCTTTACCTGAAGCATCTCGAGCCAGTGGTCCAGGGCATTCCCGATGCGGAAGAACGAATTGCCGTAATGCGGCGGTACATGAAGAGTCGCAGGGAATCCCAGACCGCCGCACAAACATGAAAAGTTTGGTACCTCGGGGATTTAAATTGGAAAGTGCAATCAATAGCCAATACTGATCCGTTGAATTGCAGAGCAGCGCCGCAGGCGCGAAATAAGGTAGCCAGGGGCAAGTGCGAGCGTAGCGAAGCGCAATGCCCCTGGATCTTGCCGAGCAGAACCTTAAGCACTGAAAGTGCGACAGAATAATGCTGAGTCTAAATGTTATGTCGCTCTTTCAGAACTAAATCGGATGGCGCAAAGCACCAGGGGTTGAGTTGCACCTCCCAAGTTGAATTCAACAACTACAATCCACCGGCGCGATTAAAATGTTTCTCCCCCGCTGCATCTGCTACTAGAATACCGGAGAAAAATCAGAACGAGAGCGGAACCCGCTTAGGGGCGCAATTTTGTTTTTTTATCTCGTGAACACTTTCGCCTATGACTATGAAGCCTAAAGAACTCACCATACGCGGCCTAATCCTGGGCGCGCTAATTACAACGATCTTCACGGCGGCCAATGTCTACCTCGGACTTAAGGTCGGACTGACCTTCGCGTCGTCAATTCCCGCGGCGGTCATTTCCATGGCCATCCTGAGCATGGTGAAGGATTCGTCGATCCTCGAAAACAATATCGTCCAAACCGTCGCCTCCGCCGCCGGCACGCTCTCAGCGATCATCTTTGTGTTGCCCGGACTGGTAATCGTAGGCTGGTGGACCGGATTTCCGTTCTGGCAATCGTTCCTCATCTGCCTGAGCGGTGGCGTGCTCGGTGTACTGTTCACTATCCCGCTCCGTCGTGCCCTCGTCACAAACTCGGATCTGCCTTACCCGGAAGGCGTCGCCGCGGCCGAAGTACTGAAAGTCGGCTCAGGCGCTCGTGGCGAAACTAAGGACAACACGGGCGAAGCACGAGAAGGACTCACTGCCGTAATCCTCGGCTCGGTTGCCTCAGCGGGGCTTGCCATCTTGACGGCGACGCGTATCGCCGCGGCTTCGGTTACTGGGTTCTTCCGTCTTGGCGCTACAGCGTCAAGCGGTTACGACATCGCTTTCTCACTCGCACTCGTCGGTGCGGGCCATCTCGTGGGCTTGTCGGTCGGGATGGCGATGCTAACCGGTCTCGTGATCGCATGGGCGATTGCCGTGCCAATTTTAACGTCGATGCAGCCCGCCGCCGACGACGTAACCCTCGCGGCGCATACCATATCTATCTGGCGCACGCAGGTGCGTTTCATCGGAGCCGGAGCAATTGCAATCGCCGCCATTTACACACTCGCGAAGCTCGCGAAGCCAGTTGTCGGCGGACTCGTGAGCACGCTTGCCAGTTCTCGCGCCACTGGCGAACGCGACGACCTTGACCGCGATCTCTCACCCCGGTGGATTCTCATACTTACCGTCGCCTGCATGGTCATTACCGCGTGGCTGGCTTTCACGTTCGCGCGGTCGACAGTGCTCGCGCCCAGCGCCTTGAAGCTTACGCTAATCGCCGTACCGTTCGTACTCATCGTCGGTTTTCTGATCGCCGGAATCTGCGGCTATATGGCGGGACTGATCGGCGCTTCGAATAGTCCGATCTCCGGCGTGGGCATTCTCTCGATCGTCATCTGCGCCTCGGTACTAATCTTCGCGGTGTCGCCGACGACGGAGACACGGCCCGCGCTCGTCGCCTTCGCACTCTTCGTGACCGCAATTATTTTCGCTTGCGCGACGATCTCAAACGATAATTTGCAAGACCTGAAAACTGGCCAGCTGGTTGGCGCCTCGCCGATGCGTCAGCAGATCGCTCTGATCGTTGGCGTCGCAGCCGGCGCGTCTGTGATTCCGTTTGTGCTCAACCTACTGGCAAGCGCGTATGGATTCGCTGGAGCTCCCAACGTTGGCGTGGTGGCGCTGAATCCGCTTCCGGCGCCCCAGGCCACCCTAATCTCGGCTCTCGCTCAGGGCGTGATCGGCGGCAATCTCGAATGGAAGATGATTGGGATCGGCGCGCTCGTGGGCGTTGGACTTATTCTTTTGGACATCACGCTCGGCGCGTTTAAGAAACTTCGTATTCCGCCGCTCGCGGTCGGCATTGGGATCTATCTTCCCATGTCTGCGACCTTCGCCGTCGTCGTCGGTGCGGTCATCTCTCATTGGTACAGCCGGCGAATTCGCTCGGTCGCAAACCCTGAACGCGCTGACCGGTTGGGCACACTCGTGGCATCGGGATTAATAGTCGGTGAGAGTTTGTGGGGTGTGCTCAACGCGGGCCTAATCGTTGGCTTGTCGAAGGACGCTCCTATTGGACTCTTACCGGAGGACTTTGTGCTCGGTCCGTGGCTGGGACTGCTCTGTTTTATCGGCGTGATCGTCTTCTTGTATTCGTGGATGCTGCGCCGGTCGGCTGCGGTGCGTTAAGTCAAAGTTCGACAGTCGCAGTAATTCTCACCTTCCACGCTATCTCGTTCAGGGTTCGCGCTTGCACTAGAAGGTGGAAAATTTTGAGAGCTGAAGAGTGGTTCGCGCTGGCGCTGATAGTAATTGGTGTCATCCAGATCCTTTACGGAGTGGGATATCTGTTTGACTCCTCTCTCTTTCGTCTCGGCTACTTCAACTACCCAGACACCACGCCTGGGTATTACCTCATCGCCGGAATTGCCTATACCGTCGTCGGGCTATGTCTAATACGCTTTACTCCGCCCATTGTCGATTTTGTTTATCCGCCGGAAACCGACGAGGAGAGTGAACTAGACGAGGATGAGACTGACGAGGAAGAATCCTGAGCTGCGACTTTGGAAGGAGCGCCGCGAAGTCCCGAAGCTGATTAAGATTGGCGATTGGCGACTCTTTTGGAGTGCGGCCCCGACATCTCGGGGGTTGCTGCTTTCAAAAGCGCTGACAAGTCTGCGCACTCCAAAAAACTTAGCCTTTTTCTTTTTTAGTTACATACAAAACGTAACTGACGGTCGTGATTATGACAAAGTAGATCACAGCCAGCAGTTGGATATTGATGGGTGGGATCTTTCGATTGCCGAATTGTCCGGAACTTACCAAGAAATCGATCGTGCTGTGGACGTAGGGAAACAAGTAGCTGTATTCCCACGAAAGCATTCCAATACCCAGAAACCAAATTACAAATCCGGCGCCAATTGGGACCAGGAAGTTTTTGAACTGCAGCGAGATCAGATACTGCAAAGCAAGAATGGGGAGAGAGTCAACAAAGAAGTGGATGTTAGTGATGAAAAAACTTCGATAAGGGATGGGCGCCACCGGATAAGGAAGGTTATTAAAAAGCGCCGCGGGAATGACCGCGGAAAGGTAAATGCCCACATTGAAGAGCACAAGAGCTTGAGCAAGCATAATCAGAATCACAACAAACTTCGCAAAGAAGATCGTGCTGAAGCGCTGCGGCGTTGTGTGAAGCTGTTTCCAGGTGTTGTTCTTGTATTCGATTTGAGTGATCAGGCCCACCGCGAGAATGATTCCGATTGGAAGTAAGAAGGCCGCCATCGACTCCCAGCTTTGGTTCCAGAGCTTGATCCAAAAATCATCCGATCGGTAGACAGCCAAGAACTTGTGAGCGTTCTTGATCCGCGCCATCAAGATAATCGAGGGCGTAAAAAACCCGCCGACAATTACCAGCCAGGCTGCCAGGCTTCGTCGCTTCTTCAGCCATTCGCTTTGTAGACTGTTGATGAAATTCATTTGCTATTCGGCGATAACGTCGAAAAAGATTCGCTCCAGGTCATTCTCAATCTTGCTGATTTGATAAACGTCGATATCGTTTTGTACGAGACGCTGATTGATGGCCGCGCTTTTGTTGTCGAGAAACGGCACCGTAATCTTGCCGGCTTCGGTTCGCGAACTCAGACTGAACTCACCGATGATCTGGGCAGCCTTAGCGTCATTACTGGTTTCAAAAACGACGAATGAGTTTTGCTGACGCTTGCTAATCAAGTCGGGGAGCGTTCCCTGGAACCGAATTCTTCCTTTATTGATGATGCCAATATGAGTGACGAACTTTTCAATTTCGAACAATAAGTGGCTGGAAATCAGAATCGTAATGCCGTGCAATCGATTCAGGGTTTGCAGGAGTTCTCTAATCTCGAGGATGCCGTTCGGATCCAGACCGTTGGTGGGCTCGTCCAGGATGAGCAGCGATGGGTTGTGAAGCAGCGCTATGGCGATGCTGAGACGCTGTTTCATGCCGAGGGAAAATTGCTGGGCCTTTTTGTTTCGCGTCCGCGACAGGTCAACCAGTTCCAGTACCTCTGCAATTCGTTCTTTCGGACATTGATAGACCTTCTGCAAAATTCTCAAGTTCTCAACCGCCGTGAGGTGCGCGTAGATCGAAGGGCTCTCGATCAGCGAACCGATCTTTCTCAGAGTCTCCACGCGATCATTTGCAAAAGGCTTCCCGAAGACCAGAATCTCGCCGTGTTGTCTTTTGAGTAACCCTAAAACCAACTTCAACGTCGTAGTCTTCCCGGCGCCGTTCGGACCGAGGAAGCCGTAGATCGTGCCTTCGAGGACCTGAAGATTTACAGAACTTAGGGCAGCTTCATTTGCAGAAATCTATGAGTCAGATTAATTGTTTCTATAGAATACACGTTGGTTAAGTACGAACTTTTATTGAGCTGAAGTAAATACTGATTGCCGATTGCGATTGCCGATTGCCAAGTGGCGATTGTCGATTGTCGATTAGTTGGGGTTAGTATCCCGACACGTCGGGATAGCCGGTGGGTCCTCGTCAATCGGCAATCGGCAATTGGCAATCGGATTAGTTTCCGCTCTTTGTTAACGAGGGCAGCCGGGATTTATTAACCGACTCTCCCGCAAATATTGCCGCATCCCACTTCCCTGCGTCATCATTCCCCGCTTCGCACTTGATGTCGGAGCTAGAAATGCGTAGCAAACGATGTTCATCGTAATCGCGCGGATGCTGGAGCGGAGTGATCCTGCGCTGCTTAGGCGGCCGCCGCAAGCGAGGAATTGACACTTCTATTTCTTTTACTGCTGCTCGTAGTTCCCTATTTGATACTTACTCTCGTGGGGCAACGGAGTTCTGTTTTCCGGACTACTCGGACTAAACGAGCCAGGGTTGGTCTTTCACTCTTTTTTCTTTTCACCGCGATCGGTCATTTCATCAGAAGTGAAGAGATGGCAGAGATGCTTCCACCCTCAATCCCATACCGTGTCGAACTTATATGCGTCACGGGAATATTTGAATTGCTCGGGGCCATAGGCGTGTGGCTCCCTCACCTGACGCGACTCACCGGTCTGCTGCTAATCATCATGCTGGTCGGTGTTCTACCGGCGAACATTTATTCGGCTGTTCAGCGGGTAGATTTTGGCGGTCACGGGGCCGGGCCTCTTTATTTACTCGTGAGGGTGCCGTTCCAATTGTTCGTGATCTGTTGGACATATTTCGTGACTGAACAGAAATGGTTTCGGCTGCGCGAGTAGAAGCCGAACAACATACTTCTGCACAACGCTCGTGAGACTAAATGAAGTTATTGATTCTTGGCGGGACCAGGTTTGTAGGCCGTCATCTAGTGACGGCAGCCCTCGAGCGTAACCATGAGATCACGCTCTTCAACCGTGGTCAGCACTCATCCGCAGCCGTCGCAAATGCCGAAGTGATTCACGGAGATCGAAACAGCTACCTGGAAAAACTCAGGGGGCGCCGTTGGGACGCCGTCATCGATACAAGTGGATATCTACCACGCACGGTAAGAGCAGCAGCAGAAGTCCTGGCTGACTCGGTAGATCGGTACGTCTTCATTTCCAGTCAATCCGTCTACGCCGATCTTAGCGTTGTCGGTGTAGACGAAACCTCACCTCTCGCCACCTTAACGGGGGCACAGTTGGTAGCGGCGAATGCAATTGATTCCTCGGGGCAAACATCGGCAGTGACTTACGGAAAAATGTACGGTGGCTTAAAAGCTCTTTGTGAAGTCGCGGTTGAAGCAGTGATGCCGAAGCGGGTGCTGAACATACGTCCCGGTTTAATCGTTGGCCCCGACGATTACACCGACAGATTTACCTACTGGGTTGTGCGTGTTGCCGGCGGCGGAGAGGTGTTGGCTCCGGGTCGTCCTGACCGCTCGGTGCAGTTTCTTGATGTTCGTGACTTAGCTGAATGGATTGTGAGAATGATCGAGCAGAAGGAGACAGGTGTCTACAACGCCAACGGCCTGCCAGGTTCAGAGGCGATGGCGAGCTTGCTGGCAGAATGCAAAACCGTCAGTGGCAGTAATGCGGCTTTCACCTGGGTGAGTGAAGACTTTTTGCTGCACGAGCAAGTCGCAGCATGGAGCGAGATGCCCCTCTGGTTGCCTGAGGAAGCGGCGCCGCATCTGCAGGGCTTTATGTTTATGAATTGTGATAAAGCGGTTCGTGCCGGTCTCACTCTTCGACCTTTGCGCGAGACAATCGGGGACACATTGGCGTGGTACAAAACAACTCGCATGGATAAAGAATTGAGGGCGGGAATTGATCGTGAGAAAGAACAGAGACTGTTAAGTAAGTGGCATGAAGCAGTCTGAGATTATCTAACCCACACTTTATGACGGAACTGACTTGAGGGAACTCTATGAAAGCTTATGTCATTACAACCGGCGCGATCTTTGGCTTAATTACGATTGCGCATTTGGTTAGACTGGTGATGGAGCGACGACTGGTCCCTGACCCGGTATTTATTATCTTCACGCTAATCTCCGCAGGGTTAACTATTTGGGCCTGGCGCGTATTGCGGACCTAGCAGCGCGGCTCGTTTAGTGTGTGTAACGTACCGACGCGTTGAGGAAAGTTTAGGGTTATTGGGGGCGCCCACGGAGGGACGCCCCTACATCTATTTCAAAATTTGAACACTACCCCTTCAGTAATTTGACCTGACTTTTCGCTGCGGATACACTCCGCGCGGATTGCAACCCTCGCGCTTAGCGACACCGCCACCGTCACGAGACGAGCCTGTGCGAGTCGTAGTTTCCGTCCTCAAATCCACTCAGAAAGGAGACTTCCTGGAGGAATTCGCCTCGCCCTCCCCCAAGAGAACTGATATGAAAAAACTAATCTTTGTACTACTCACTATTTCTCTGTTCTCCGCAAACGTTTACTCCTATGGACCGCGCGGACATCATCTAGTCGGAGCCATCGCGGATCGGCGAATTGCGAAGAACAACACCCTCGCTACCAAGGTTAATGACCTGTTGGATGGCCTGACCCTGGAACGAGCCGCAACCCTTCCCGACGAGATTAAAGGTTGGGCCAAGTGCGGCGACAATCCGAACAAGGTTGGGCCCTCAAAAACGGTGCCGGCCTCGAAACGAATCAACGCCGAGCTGCGCGGCTTCGTGAAGGCTAATCTGTCTAATCCTTGTCACAATGAGTTTCACTACACCGATGTTCCCGGTATTTGGCGATGACAAATACGCTGACGCGAAGGTAGGAGTCTCTGACTTTGATATCGTGCAAATGATTCCCTTCTGCATTCGAGTTCTCACGAACAAAGAACCGCAGCCAAACAATCGCGCCATAACCAAATCCGTCGCGGTTATCCTGCTGGCGCACTATCTCGGAGACATCCACCAGCCGCTCCACGCAGGCGCGGAATTCTTCGACGCGAATGGAAAACCATTTGAGCCAAGCAAAACGAATAAGGGCTTTGCGGATCAGGGAGGCAACAAACTTACCCTGTTTACGCTAATGCACGGGAGTCCGGTTTCCGCGGGAAAGTTTCACGGTTATTGGGATGGCCAAACCGTAACCAACGCCTTTGGCAACGCGCAGGACGCAACGGTCGCGAATAAATTGGCAAATAAAGAACCGGCGAATTGGCAGCTGACTGGTGACATAGAGAGCTGGGCTGAGCAGATGGCCAACGAGATCTTGCCCGTCGCTCACAGCGCCCATCAACGTCTGAAGTACTCGGCGATCAAAATACCTACGAATACAACGACTGATCATCCGGAGATAACCAGTGGTCGTGCCGAAGAGCGGAAGAAAACAGGAGGAAAGTTCTACGCGATTTGGGCAGCCGAGACTGTTAAGGATAGGGTTCACAAAGGAGGCTGGCGTCTGGCGGCACTGCTGGAGGAAGCGCTGCAATGATGCCGGAGCTCAAACCAGTCGCCCACTTCGCAGCTGGGTAACGGCAGATAAAGGAATGATGTCTGGTCGATCATCCATAACCTCGCGTCCACTCTGGACGTGTCCGAAGTGCAAGCGGCAGTTTGTTAATCCGAATATGCCGCACTCTTGTGGGCGTTACTCGGTCGCGAAGTTCCTCGCCGGTAAAAGCGAGTATGCGGTATCACTCTACAAAGCTTTCAGCGCCCTCGTGCGCGATTGCGGCCCAGTGCAAATTGCGCCGGCAAAGACGCGCGTTGGATTTCAGGTGCGCATGATCTTTGCCGCCGTCAATAAACTCGGGGATCAAGGACTGTACGCTCATGTCGTGCTCACCCGGCGTTTGCAGAACCTCCGTTTTACTCGCATCGAGACGATGACGCCCAAGTGCTACGTGCACCACTTTCGAGTCGAGTCGTTGAGTGAGTTGGATGACGAGGTCCGCAATTGGCTCAGGGAGGCTTATCAGGTGGGGACCCAAGAGCACTTGTCGCAGCGCGGATGATCTAAGCGGAAAACTATCGGAGAAGCAACGACGGCGTGCAGCTTTGTTTCAGTGTTATGCTGCGGCTTGTCGGGCGAAGTGGCCGACCAAACACTGAAACTATGACCTCTCACTATGGCGACAGCTGCGCCGACTTCTATGATGAAATCTATGGACCGCCACGGGAAGACGTGGTCCGCGCTCTCACCAAGCTCGCGCGGGGTGGATCGGTTCTCGAGTTGGGCGCCGCGACTGGGCGTACAGCGCTCGCCTTGCTTGGACGAGGACTCGCTGTCGCCGGAATTGAGTCGTCGCTCGGTATGCTGCAACAGCTGCGCCGTAAATCTGGCGCTGATGGCATGCGCGTCTTCGAAGGCGACTTTGCAACTCTACGGCTGGCCGAGCAGTTTCATCTGATCTTTGCCTTAGTGAGTACGTTTTGTCTGCTTGAAACACAGAAACGCCAGGAGCAGTGTCTTCATAACGTTGCGGCGATGCTTAAAAGAGATGGCGTTTTAGTGCTCGAAATGTTTCGCCCTGGGGGAGGCGAGCATGAAATTACGGCTGAAGGAAGGCGCTCCCACGTTAGGACCGAGCTTGTTACGAGAACAGGTCAACGAATTTACGAGGCCCGCCTGCTTTATCCCGAAGTTGAAGTCCTCGATTCCATGGCTACAAATGCAGGGCTGGTATTAGAAGAGAGGTTTGGCGACTGGAAGGGCTCGAGCTACGCACCACATACCGGTAATCACGTGTCAGTTTATGGGCGAACCTAAGCTCGGTTATTAGATCGATGTCGCACCAAGCAAAAATTCCACTTAAAACTTGCGAAAGGTTAGAGTAAATGACTAAGCACCTGGTCTTTGTTTACGGCTCATTGAGAGACGGAAGTGCGCGTTCGATGTCGATAAGATTTCCCGAATCAAAGTTTATTGCCGAGGCGACGGTAAGCGGCAACCTCTATGATCTGGGACCCTACCCGGGCATGCTGCTAAATGAATCTAACTCGCTGGTCGTTGGCGAAGTCTATGAAGTTGACGATGAGCTTCTGCAACAGTTGGATGAGTTTGAAGCATCAAGCAATTATTTGCGGAAGCAGGTTGAGATTTCGTTCGGTGTGCAACGGACGATGTGTTGGACCTATGAACCCAATCCTGATTTCTATTCTCTTAATGCCTTGATCGCCTCAGGTGACTGGCTCGAGTATGCGAGGACGAAAACAGACAGTCCTGAGGAACGGCCTGAGTAAATCTCTGGCCGGGGGTAGTGCGCTGGTTAGGTCGTTGTAACGCAAACTGTTAGTTTGCGTGCGCCTTGAATGCCATTCATTCAACGCAAACCTGCAATAAGCAGTGCCCGGCGAGAAGGAGTAACCCATGAAGTACTTATTACTTTGCATCATCGCGACTATCTCCCTCTCCCCGCTCGGCATGTTAACAAGAGCTCAGACAGCGAAAGACTTCCGATCGAAGTACGGTCCGCCAGCAGAGGTGTTTGAGGTCACCCCGGGACTCTCGTTAACAGCTACGTACAGCGATGAGGGGCTCGCCTGTGAGGTCGATATTGTCCAGCGTGACGTTGTGTTCGGTTCAACACTCGTATCGACCAACCTTCCCGATCCACATCATGATCTGGGCAGCGGAGTTAAGAGAATTATTTCCCAACTCATGCCCGCGGCCAATCAGCGTGGGCGTAAAATCACTACGGGTAAAGGTGAAATCGGAAACTGTTACGGCAGTAGTAATGAAGATTATGACCTCGTGAAAGTGAGTCACAGCTGGGTGGACTGCGGCGCACGTTCATATAGTGCGCGAATAGTGTGGAAGACGAGGCGTTGTACGGGCACGCCCGTTGTAAGCCGCGACATGGAGGTGTTGGTATATTTCACTAATCCAAAGCTGCCGGAATTTGCCAACAGCTGCGGCGCCGGCGAATTTGTCAAGCGGAAGGTCAAGCCGACGAAAAAGCTTGCGGACGCGGCGCTGCGCTTACTTTTCGCGGGCCCAGATGTGTCCGAACAGGCAAAAGGAATGGAAGGTCTTGGTCCGTTGGGTGTGTATTATCGCGGCGTCTCGATCAAGGATGGAGTTGCAGTCGTAAACTTTCGATCGGGCGCGGAAAAATACCTACACGTGTTAGGTCCAGCCTGCGGGCAGGAAAAAGTCTTGACGCCGATTGTCAAAACACTGAAACGCTTGAGCACGATCAAGTCAGTGGATTTCGCAATCAACGGGAAGATCATTGAAGACTGGGATGCCTCGCTGCAGCGCGACAGGAAGATTTTCAAAGCGCAGCTGGCAGAAGTTAGAGGCAATGAAAGCACCTCACTGTTTTCGTCGGGCCGCGAGCGCCACCCGTAAAGCATGGCTAAAGTTTTAAACTCGCATTTTGGCCAGCTAGCGCTAATCACTCTGCTGGCGCTGCTTCTGCTGGCACCGTCCACGCTAATTGAAGGGCAACGAAGAACCGGAATTCCTGATATCTGGGATTCCGAAGTATCGGTGCGCCAAAGATTTCTATTCCCCACGATTACTGGTTTGGTTTACGGCGTAATCACGGTCATCAAAGATCTGTCGAGCCCCTCGCCGTTTCATTTACCACTTCCGCTCTCAATTGCTTTCTACGCATATGGCGCTGTGTTCCTCGAAACCTTGCTGCGCCTCTTTGCGATTCCGTTTTTGGTTTGGCTCATTTCTCATTTGATTTTGCGAGGCAGATTGCAAACGCCGGTTTTCTGGCTTGCTGTCATGGTTGCGGCCCTTTATGAACCGTTGCCACATATCGGCAAGGATCTCAGTGGTGTCACTGCGGCCGCCGTTCCCCTGGTCTTGGTGAAGTGGATTTTCCAGCCGCTTTTTTTTGGCAAATGTTATTTGCGGCTGGCTCTAAGAAAGTATGGATTCCTGGCGACGTTGACGCTGCGTCTCTCATTTTACCTGTGTGGCATATTATTTATGGCGGGTTAATCTCAACGGCCGCATAATATTTTCGCTGTGCTATTGGCTTACTCATCATGGGCATGACGATTGTCGAAGCAAACCCTGGTTCCCCCGAGGCCGTGGCCCTGATCAATGAACTGGATGAATATCTCAACGGGCTCCCGTATCCAGATCACAGTCGCCATGCCTATAGCATTGATAAGCTGCTGCGTGAGGGAGTCGCATTCTTTGTGGCCGACTATGAAGGAAACTCTGCGGCGTGTGGCGGGATAAAGTTGTTCGACGCCGAGTATGGCGAGGTTAAGCGCATGTACGTGCGACCCGTCTATCGCGGATTAGGCCTGGGGAAGGCAATGCTCAAGCACCTGGCTGAATATGCTCGTCAAAGGCAGGTAGATTTGCTGCGACTAGAAACGGGAATCTTTCAAACAGAAGCTATTAGACTCTACGACAGGTATGGATTTCAGCGCCGGCCACCGTTCGGAGAATACGTCGAGGATCCGATGAGCGTATATTTCGAAAAGTCGCTTGCGGGAGAACCCTATGAATAGATCTCGCTCCGTTTTTTCTGTACTGCTGTTTTTTATAATCGCTTGTAACAGTCTTGCGTTTGGATCGACGGCGGACGCCGCCGCAAATCGCAGCTGGCCGAGTTTCTGGCGGCAGTTCACCATAGCGGTAAACAAGAGAGATCATGACGGACTCATTAAAGTGATGCCCGCGGACTTTTTTGATGGCGGGGGAGGACTGACCCCAGTTCAGTGGCTAAGATACATGGATGAAAATGTGCGCAATGGATCCTGGAGGGATCTGCAGAGATCAGTTGCGCGCGGCACCGTTGCCCACAAACAATGGAGTCGCAAAGGCGTAATCACGCGCGTCACCAGAGATAACGGTTACTACTTCGAATTTCGCAAGGATAAGAAATGGTACTTTGCAGGCGTGGTTGGCGACTAAGTCGGATCCATAACACTCTGGTTCGACCAGACCAATCATTACCATCCGGAACGGATTATGTGGAACAGTCTCCTCTTGCAAGCAGCAATCGACCAACTGCTGATCGACTTCGGCGACTTTCACGATGCCTGCCTGCGTGAGGTCTCCATTGCCACAGAGAGTTATGTTGGGGAAAATCTTGCCATGAGCTGTCCCCCGCATCTCGACACTTCCGTCCTGCTCTTATTCCAGCGGCAGGCGCGACCACTGCCGGCGATTGAAATCAAATGTGAAGAAGTGACTGACCTTCATTTCACGCCTACTGCTGATGGCTGCGACTCAATCATCAGCTCGGGAACACTGTCTCTCGCTGACGGCGGAGTCCGGCTCGCTATCAACTTCTTTGGTGGCCCGCTGCAGGGCCTACCCAACAGCAGCATTTTCATTAGATCGCGCGATAACAAACAGTCTGACTTAGTGGTCACGGCGCGGTCGGTGTTTTGGAGATCACTCGAAGACGGGTTAGGAGAGAGGCTCCGCTACCGGCCAAAAGAGGGTTAATGGATCGAGTTTGAAGTTACAACACACAGGCCCGAAGGGCCGATAGTTAATAGCCACGGCCCGTGAGGGCGTGGACATCGGTCGCAATAGAATAAAAGCGCCGAAGGTGCGACAGTTATCTTAGGCTCAATCCTCTGCCGGTCCTTCGGACCTGGGAATCAATTTAATCGCTTGTTCCACGCCCTCACGGGCGTGGCTATTAGCTAACGGCCCTGCGGGCCTGCGTTGCACTTCTAACTTCATTTCACCAACCAAATTTATCCAGGAAAGGAAAAGAAACCAATGAGTGCTCCTAACACTGAGATGGAATCTCTCAAGACGAAGCTTAAAGCAATGTGGATGAGCGGCGACTTTGGTCAAATCGCCAAGCAGCTGGAAACGAATGCGGAAGAGTTTATCAACCGCCTGGGACTCAAGCCCGGTGAGCGTGTGCTCGATGTGGCTTGTGGCAGCGGCAATCTGACGATTCCAGCGGCGCGCACCGGCGCTGTTGTAACTGGCGCCGACATCGCTACGAATCTTTTGGAACAAGGACGCGCGCGCGCCGCAGCTGAAGGTCTGACGATTCAGTTTGATGATGGCGATGCCGAGAATCTTCCGTACGACGACGCGAGCTTCGATGTAGTCGTGACGATGTTCGGAGCTATGTTTGCCCCTCGACCCGAAGTGACGGCTGCGGAACTGCTACGCGTCTGTCGGCCTGGCGGCAGGATCGCGATGGCGAATTGGACACCCGAAGGGCACATTGGCGAAATGTTCAAGGCCACCGGGAAACATGTGCCGCCGCCACCTAACATGCCATCACCCGTGAAGTGGGGCGACGAAGCGACTGTGCGCGACCGTCTGCGTGATGGAATTTCAGAATTGATACTGACGCGTCGCATGTGCCGGTTCAATCTTCCTTTTACGCCCGCGGAAGTTGTCGAACACTTCCGCACCTATTACGGTCCCACGCAAAGGGCGTTTTCTGCACTCGACAGCGCCGGTCAAGCTGCCCTGCGCGGCGATCTGGAACAGCTCTGGTCGCGGCATAATAAAGCGACTGACAACACAACCCAGGTCGATGGTGAATATTTGGAGGTTCTGGCGACGAAGAGCGAATAAAGGGTCGGTGTGACTTTGGTTGGGGAGCCTCCTGATCCATGAACGAGAAACAGCGGGGAGCGAGCTCTGCGGGTAATAATTCGCTAGTGTGGCGCAAACGAAAACAAACGGATGACGATGAAAGAAATTCTCGAAGTGCTGGCGTTACTGGCGCAAATTATCGGTTTTCCATTCGCGGCTATCTCACTCTATTTGGCTCGCAAGGAAGCGAAGGCCGGGCGTGATTTGCAGATTGCTCTTAATTTGTCTGAATCCTTTCGCTCGCGCTGGGAAGGAGGCTGGAGTGACGCTCTCTACGAAGTGAAGCAAGCTCAAAAGGCTTCCGAGAGCAAAGAGATCCCGGTAAAAAATCGCGACTCGCTTTTTCAAATGTTGAATTGGATCGATTGGCTGGGCGTCCTGATCAGAACTAAAAGCCTCTCGGAAAAGGAAATCATTTTCGGATCTATTGGACCTCAGTTCACTGAGATCATCGAGATCAGCCGGCCGTTGTTTGAACCTGATCTCAAAAAGCATGGGTCGAAATACTGGGCCGGTTTGTTAACCGTTGCTGCCGCGCTGAACCTGAGGCTGGAATCTTAAATTTCTCCAGGGGCGGCACTCTGGGGGTCGCTCCTTCTTGGCAATCAAGGGCCCCCACGGACGCCTCTTTATAGCGCCATGCCTTATCAGCGCGCTTCGAAGGCTTGCGGTGCGATCTTGACAACTCTGCTAAGCTCGCCAGCCTATGTTCCATGATCCGCGCCTGGCTCGCATGGCTACGTTTCTCGCGTCAATAGGCATTGAAATGCGGGCCGGCAATATAGATGTGCCGACTCTCTTCCCGGGGAGTCTCGTCTCGCGCGGGTCGCTGGTGATTGACGAGTCACTACTCGTCGCGCCCGGCGACGCGCTGCACGAAGCCGCGCACATTGCCCTCGCGCCACCTGAACGCCGCTCAACTGACTTCGGCTACATTAATAAAGCGACGGGCGGGGAGGAATTAACAACCATCGCCTGGTCGTGGGCCGCTTTGCTTAAACTTGAGATTGAACCGGAGGATGTCTTCCACGGCACTGCATACAAGCGTGGGGACTCTGGAATGATTATCGAGTCGGCCAGGCGCGGGATCTACATTGGTTTCCCTCTACTTCAGGTATGGAACATGGCATTCGACGAGCAGAACGCCCTCACACGCGGTGTCCAGCCTTTTCCGCACATGGTGAAATGGATCCGGAGCTGACGTGCGGGCAGCGCGATCCAAAGGGTGCAATACCAGCCCCGGTCGAGTATTCAC
>JBPCMI010000172.1:0-8131 GCA_051002415.1 Pyrinomonadaceae bacterium | reverse complement strand
CGACAGCTTCCTGGCCAATATACAGATGGCAGAAGCCGCCGATTTTTCCTATGCTGTAAGCTTCAGCCGACTTCTCCTCGAAACGGCGGATCAGCAGCATTTGCCGCAGCAGTTCAACAAGCGTCTTGCGATCGTAATCAGCGAGATGGCGCTTCTGGTCTTTTTTTACGGCTTCAGGTTCGACGTGCATTTGACCCGGTTCGGGCGCCTCTGCATCGATCACCGCCACACTATTCTGTTCGTCGGCAGCTGCACGGCTGTTGGAGGGCTGGGACTGTTTGCTCATTTTTGTTTTCTTCCGACACGCCGGTGAGGATGTGGTGACATCCTAAACCGCCCGGCAATGTTTCTTGTGATGCCGGGGATTATACGCGACTTATCGCAAGGCCTGCAAAATTGGCCCCTGCGCCGTGAGTACACGGGGGCTGCTAACCGAAAGCGCCCACCGCTATTAGCGATGAGCGCTCTCTTAAACTATGAAGGGCGGCTTCAGCTAAGCGCGCCAATCGTGGTGATGGGAGCCTTGGCGACGGTCAGGATCGTCTTGCGCCTGTGTTTGTCCCGCTGCATCGCGCTGCCGGCGGAGCTGAGCAGCTCTTCGGTTGTTTCGCCCTCGGTGGGGAAGGTTGCGATTCCTAAACTCAAGCCCAATTCAACTGTCTTGCCTGTGCGCACGGAAAACCTCTGTCCCTCGACAGCGGCGCGAATCCTTTCGCCAACGGTGCTTGCCATCTGCTGCGAGGCCATCGGCATGATGGTTACAAATTCATCTCCAGCATAGCGCGCCAAAATGTCCATCTGTCTCAGCTCTTTCCGGATCACTCCGGCGACACTCGCTAAAACTCGGTCGCCGATTGCGTGCCCGTACTCATCGTTGATGCCTTTGAAATCGTCTATGTCCATACTAATCACGGCAAGTGATTCGTGATTCATTCGCTGGCACTCGGCAATTCTTTGGCCGAGCAACATGTAGAAGGCGCGCGCGTTGGGTAACTCCGTGAGGGGATCGACGAGCGCGCTTTCCTTGGTCTTTTCGAAAGTCAACGCGTTGTTCAAAGCGCTCGAAGCATGCTGGCTCACAGACTCGAGCAGGCGTACGTGCTCGGTTGTGTAGGAAGTCCGACTTTTTGATAGCAGGGTGATTGCGCCGAAGGAACCGTCCTCGCGCAGTAACGGTGAGACGAGGATGCCGCGGTATTCCTTGGCGATAGGTTCAGGAACGCCCACCAGATCCAATTCCGGCGACGCGTTACACATAGAACGCGCGTTGGCGATAACCCAGCCGGTGATGCCGTCTCCGACGTCCATACGACGGCGTTTGAAAAAGTCTGCATCCTCGCCTGCCACATGAACCGCGGTTGCTTTGCCAGACTTCTCGTCGACGACAAAAATGATGCAGGTGTCAAAAGGAACAATCGAGCGCAGCTTGTTTGAGACGAGGGTGACTGTATCGTTGATGTTGAGCGATGAGCCAATCGTCTGGGCAATTTCGTGCAGCGCGAAAACCTCGCGCTGGGCTTCGGTAATTGAGCGGAATCCCGTTGTGTCTTTAGGGGAGCCGAGCACGTCGGAGGCGAGTCCCGCATCCGGACGGGTCGCGGTTGAGTAATCGAGCAGATCATCCTCGCAATGAACCTGCTCACGAATGTCTTCTCTATCAATCAGTCCGTCAAATTCCTCAACATGCGCCACGAACATTTCCACTACGCGCGGATCGAAAGCGCTTCCTGCCATGCTTTGCAATAAGGTCAACGATTCTTCACGCGTCATGCCCTTGCGATAAGGCCGGTCGCAGCGGGTAGCATCATAAAAATCAACAACCGAAATAATTCTGGCGACCAGGGGAATGGTTTCCTGACGCAGGCCCTTGGGATAACCGGTGCCGTCCCACTTTTCGTGGTGGTAGCGAACGATGTCCTCGACCGGGTAGGGAAAATTGACGCGCCGCAAAACGTCGCCACCAACCGTCGGGTGGATCTTCATTTTGGCGAACTCGGCTTCAGTTAACTTACCGGGCTTGTTGAGGATGTATTCAGGCACAGCTAGTTTACCGATGTCATGCAATAGCGCGCCGGCAATTAATGCCTTAACTTCAGACTCGCTGACGCGTAGCAAGGCGCCCATTTGTTGCGCATAGATTTGGGTACGACGAACGTGGCCGTGCGTGGTCTGGTCTTTTGCGTCAATGGCAATCGCTAGAGACTCAATCGTGCTCATATGAATCACGGCCATCTCTTCGATGTGTCGGCGGCGCTCCGCCTCCGCAAGTTTTACTTCCGCCACTCGCTTTTCATTAAAACGGTAGAGCAGGTAAACCAGGATCGTGATCAGCAATCCCAGCATGGCATAAGCTAATCCACTGCCATGAATCGCTGAGTAGAAGAGAACTGCAGACGAGGCAGCCGACAGTTGCGCGGTGACGGTCCAGACGATGCTCTCTTGTGAGGGCAGCGCGGCTTGCTTGCCGGTATCGATGCTGATGAATGCGGCGGTTGCTAAGGTAGTAAGAAAGTATTGCAATAGCGCGAGCGCGCAGAGTGGGATCAGGAATACGTTAATGGGCAGGCCCTGACCAACCAGCTCAGAATCCATTGCAAACACGCCGACGAGCAGACCGTAACATGATGCGGATATCGAAGTTGAAATGACGGCGATAGCCGTTGTGAGAATCAACTGTCTACGGTTTCCGGAACTATAGGTCGAGAGAAAGGCAACGATAGCGGCAAGCACAATCGCTGGACCGGGAGAGCCAAGCGGCGGAATTGCAAAAAGCATTACCGCGAGAAACACAAAAGTATCCGCGGCTGACTTCTTGCTCTCGCTTTGACCATCGTTGCTGGTAACCGAGACCGTAAACCCGCTGGCCACGAAGATGAGCAAGAGTAGACCAAACCAACTGAAGAGGCCCGCGTCACCTCGAATTGGCAGGGAGGTAGTCGACAGCAACGAGGCTATCAGTAGCGCCGCTCCCGCCAGTGATACACCGATAAAAACGGCGCCACTTAACCAATTCTTTTTTTGCATATCTTCCCTTGATTCCTTCCCGAGGGACTAAGAGCTTTGGGGCTGGAGAGTTTCGAGGCCGCCGAAGTCAGACTACAAGCGTCGGACAGCAGGTTAGTGAGGTCTATTGAAAACTATTTAAGTGGATTGCTTATCCAAGCCAATGGCCAACCATGTTGGCCAAGAGGCTAAAGATAGCTTTTCAAAAGGTTTGAGTCAAGAAATCGTTTTTTTGTGCCTTAGTTAGGTCCGTGTAACGCAAACTGTTAGTTTTCGTCTGCCTTGAAGGCCATCCATTCAGCGCAAACTAACGGTTTGCGGTGCAAAGGCACTACCGCTTTTTGAGGGGTGAGCAGAAGAGAGCTAGGTCGAAGCGTGACTGATATGACGACGTGTTTCCGGCCTTTCCTCCAATTGCGCGGCCAGTTCAGCCGGAGCAGTAACAGGGTTCTTGCATACATAATGTTCGCAAACGTACGCGATTGGTTCGCCACTAACGTTGCGTTCGCTGAGGAAGGGAACCAGCTCGGCAGCGCCGGGCTGATCGGGTCGGACCTCGCCCACCACTTTGTTTGGAAGGTAGCGTTTCCAGACTTCGCGTTTCAACGATCGGGTCGCCGCCTTTTGCGGATCGCCGGCAATCGCGATTTCCTTGGGCGAGCTGAGATGGAAGTCGAGCGCACCCAACGCTCGCCCGAATCCGGCTGGGTAACGAGTCATGCTGCTGACTATTAGCCGTAACACCGTCGTTGCCCGGCGCCGGTAGTCTTCGTTGTCCGTCAGCGTCGCTAGCCGCAACATGACTTCGGCAGCAACCGAATTCCCTGACGGCGTCGCGTTGTCAAAGAAGTCTTTTGAACGAACGATCAAAGTCTCGTGACTCTTCCCGGTAAAGAAAAAACCGCCGGCTTCATCATCCCAAAATTCTTCCACCATTTTCGCCGTCAACGTGAGACATTCCTCCAGCCATTCGCTTTCGCCTGTTGTTTCGTAAAGCGTCAGTAACGCCTCACTGAGAAAGGCGTAGTCCTCAAGGTAACCGTTTAACTTGGCGACACCATCCTTAAAGGTTCTAAGTAGCAGTCCTTCGCTTCGCAGAGTGTCTAAAACGAACCGCGCATTACGCCTCGCGACATTGGTGTAGTCTTCACGATCAAGTATCGCACCGGCTTCTGCAAAACTCGCGAGCATCATTCCGTTCCAGGCGGTTAGGATTTTCTCGTCACGGTCCGGCTTCACGCGTTGTTCGCGTACGTCGAAGAGCAGCTTTCTCGACTTTGCGAGCAGGGCTTCGAGCGCCGCCGGTTCCATTCTGTTCTTAACTGCAACGTCCTGAAGTGAGCGTTTGACGTTAAGGATGTTTGATTCTTCAAAGTTTCCGTCAGGAGTGACGTCGTAGTAATCGTTAAAGAGTTTCGCGTCAGCAGCCCCGAGAAGTTTTTCAACCTCCGCCTGACTCCAAACAAAGAACTTTCCTTCCACTCCTTCAGAATCGGCATCCTGCGTTGAATAGAAGCCCCCGTCCGGCGATGTCATCTCCCGTACCGCATAATCGAAGATTCCCTCTGCGGTGCGGCGTGCGTCGCTGTCTTGCGTCACCTGATAATGGTGCAAATAAAGTCGCGACAGGAGTGCGTTGTCGTAAAGCATTTTTTCAAAGTGAGGCACAAGCCATCGCGAATCAGTCGAGTAGCGATGAAACCCACCTCCAAGTTGATCGTAGATGCCACCCTCGGCCATCTTGCGACACGTGTCAGTTACAATTTGCAATGCTTCGGCATTGCCGGTTCTGTAATACGTGCGCAGCAGGAACTCCAAAACCATCGCTGGCGGAAATTTCGGCGCGCTTCCAAAGCCGCCGTTGATCGGATCATAGTTCTTGACGATTCCGCGATAGGCCATCTCAAGCAGATCCTTACTTAGCAGTTCGGAGGATTCCTGGGCGGCGCTCAAGCGTTCCAACTCTTTGCGGACCGAAGCAGAGGTTTCGGCGATCTCGTCCGGTCGCTCGCGATAGGCCTCGGCCAGTGCCAATAACACACGCGGAAACCCCGGGATGTTGTGACGATCCACCGGCGGGAAGTAGGTGCCACCGTAATACGGCACGCCTTCAGGAGTGAGGAAAACAGTCATCGGCCAGCCGCCATGATGAGTCATCATTTGCACGGCGTTCATGTAGATCTGATCAAGATCAGGACGCTCCTCCCGATCCACCTTAATGTTGACGAAGTTCTGATTCATCAGCCCGGCAATCTCTTCGTTCTCAAATGATTCGTGCTCCATCACATGACACCAGTGACAAGCCGAGTAACCAATACTGAGCAAGATCGGTTTATTTTCGCTCCTTGCTTCGGCAAACGCTGCTTCACCCCACGGGTGCCAGTTCACTGGATTGTGAGCGTGCTGTCGCAAATACGGACTGGTTTCGTTGATAAGCAGATTTGTGAATTTGTGGTCTGACATAGTCTTCTGAAAGCCTGGCTTGTTTCTTTGAGTGATTGTACAGACGGACGATTGATAGGAGAAATTGCCGCTTCGATTCGATTGACGATTTCCAATCGCCAATTGCCAATTAGTTCCTTTCGCCAGAGCCATTTGGAAATCGACTTTTGGAGAATCGGCAATCGGCGATACCGTTTGCTATACTCCCACACTGAATGGTCATTCATTTTTGTCGGCGGAACGGTAGGGACTGATTAATGGAACGTGAAACGCTGGAGATGGACGTTGTGTTTGTTGGTGCGGGGCCGGCGAATCTGAGTGGCTCACTGCACCTTGCACGGCTGGTACAGCTTCACAACGAATCCATCGCCAAAGGTGAGAAACAGGGCGAGCCCCTCGGTGATATCGAGATTGGCGTCATCGAAAAAGGATCGTCTGTCGGCGCTCATATACTATCCGGCGCGGTGATGGATCCGCGTGCCTTGCGCGAATTGTTGCCTGACTTTGTTGAGCAAGGCGCCCCGCTTGAGTCCCCCGTAAAAGAAGATTATTTCCTTTACCTGACGGAAAAGCGAGCTATCCGTTCACCCATTACGCCCCCGCCGCTCAAGAATCATGGTTATTACATTGTCTCGCTAAATCGACTCACCGCGTGGTTAGGTGAACAGTGTGAAGCGGCGGGCGTCAATATTTTCCCCGAGTTTCCCGGCGCTGAGATGCTTTACGACGATGAAGATCGAGTCGTGGGCGTGCGCACCGGAGACAAGGGAATCGACAAGGAGGGCAAACGTAAGGCGAACTTTGAACCCGGGGTCGATCTGCGCGCAAAAGTCACCGTACTGGGAGAAGGGCCACGCGGATCTCTAACCAAGGAGTTAAGCCAGCGATTGAATTTGAACGAAGGCAAAGAACCCCAGGTCTACAGTGTTGGGGTTAAAGAGCTGTGGGAGTTGCCGGATGATCGATACCCCACCGGTCGGGTCACGCACACACTCGGTTTTCCTTCCGACGCTCAAACTTATGGTGGCGGTTGGATCTATGGGATGCAGAATCGCGTCTTGAACATCGGATATGTGACCGGACTGGATTACAGGGATCCATTGCTCGATCCACACGCTGAGTTTCAACGTTTCAAATCACATCCGTACATTTCTCAGTTACTCGAGGGCGGCAAGATGCTGCGTTACGGCGCCAAGACGATCGCCGCAGGTGGCTACTTCGCGATGCCGCAAATTTACGCTGACGGCGTGTTGCTGGTTGGCGATTGCGCCGGCTTCCTCAACTCGCAACGACTTAAGGGCATACATTCAGCAATCAAAAGCGGAATGCTGGCGGCTGAGGCAATCTTTGAAGCTTTAATCGCCGGCGACTTCTCGGCTAGTAAGCTGCAGCGCTACGAACAGCTCGTAAATGAAAGCTGGATCATTCCTGAACTACGAAAGGTGAGAAACTTCCACGCGGGCTTTAAGCACGGGCGTTGGCTGGGAATCGTCAACACAGGATTTCAATTCATCACGGGCGGCCGGTCATGGGGGATTTTCGATCGGGCGAAGGCTGAATCCGGTCATGAAGTGATGAAGCGTTTGAGCGAATACAATTATCAGGGCGATAACATCGCACAGCGCTACAAAGATTTACGTTTCGACGGCAAGGTCACCTTCAATAAACTCACGGACGTCTATCACGCATCGGTGGGACACGACGAAGATCAGCCGGTGCACTTGCACGTCCTTGACACCAATATTTGCGCCACTCGTTGTGCGGAAGAATATGGCAATCCCTGCCAGCGATTTTGTCCCGCGGCTGTTTACGAAATGGTAGATGACGGAGCGAATGGGCGGCGAAAACTTCAGATCAATTTCTCAAACTGCGTCCACTGCAAAACCTGCGACATTATGGATCCCTACCAGATCATAAACTGGGTAACACCGGAAGGTGGGGGTGGACCGGATTACAAAGGGATGTAGCTGTAAGTTACTTTTCAATCGGCAACACTTTGGTTTCCTTGATCGTAAATTTCACCTTGCCGCGCATCACTTCTTCAAGTGCAATGCGCGTCGGTTTGTGCTTAACCGGATCAATTTCAATACGAGGACGCGCGCCGCGTTGCAGCTGCTTACTCCGCTTGGCGGCGAGAATGATCAGGCGATATTTGGAATCGACTTGCGGAGTTTCCATCTCATCCAAAGCATTTTCTAATTCCTGATTTGTGGACGGCATGATTGACGTAATAGTCCTCCTGAATAATTTGTGACGCCGGCGAGCGTTTACGGCCGGTTACAATAGAAAGCTTTCCACTACTCCTCGGATCTTTTCTCTTTGACGCGACAGGCGCAAGCGTTCAGCTTCGATGATGGTTATTAATTTGGCTGCAGCCTGCCCAAGATCGTCGTTAATAATCACGTAGTCAAATGTCTTATAGGCTTTCAGTTCTTCCGGCGCATTGCGCAGCCTCACTGCGAGTTCCTCTGCGGAATCAGTGCCGCGCGCGATTAAGCGCTCACGAAGCACTTCAAGAGAAGGTGGCAGGATAAAAACACTCACCGCCTCGTCTATCAGATTGCGGATGCTGGCCGCGCCCTGCACGTCTACTTCGAGCACGATGTCGCGCCCCAGCGAAACGTCCCGGGCTACCTGACTGCGACTGGTACCGTAAAGATGCTTATGAACCGTAGCCCATTCAAGG
>JBPCMI010000171.1:0-6114 GCA_051002415.1 Pyrinomonadaceae bacterium | reverse complement strand
ATGAAGATATGCGCGAATGGATCGGCGGCGACTTCGATCCTGAACATTTTGATCTCAATGAGGCAAATGAAATCCTCAAGGACTCTTGGTCTGAATAGGCTTAGAGTGCCAGAGGGCGGCGACGTCTGATGATCGAAAACTTAGAATAGTGGTGCCGCGCGCTCAAACGTTTTCCCCTTCCCCTTTTCCCCTCTTTCCCTGTTCCCCCTCTCCCTATCCCCGCGTCCCCACGTCGCGCCTTCCCCTATTCCCCTTTGTCGCTTTACTATTCGCCCCGATGCCAAAGCTAATCCTGACGCTTCTATTCCTGCTGCTCTTTCCGTCGGCGACTGCGCAGGAGACAACAACCAAAAGCCAAAGCCCAAAGCCCAAAAACCAGTCCCTCGTCTTCACTCACGTTACGGTGATCGATGTGAAGAGCGGCTTGTCCAAGCCCGACATGACCGTGGTAATTAACGGCAACCGGATCACTGCGCTCGGCAAAACCAAATCAGTGCGTTTGCCAAAAGGCGCTCAAATAGTGGATGCGACGAGCAAGTTTTTGATTCCCGGTCTTTGGGACATGCACGTTCATTCTCTCTATCCAGGCCGGCCTGAGTTTTTTTTCCCTCTCATGATAGCCAATGGCGTTACTGGCGTGCGCGAGATGGCCAGCGCGTTTTCATTTGCCGAGATCAACAAGATCCGGAGCGAGATAAAGACTGGCAACACCTTGGGACCCCGCTTCGGCGCCGTTCCCGGAAAGATTCTGGAAGGCCCTGGGATTCCCGGGTTCTCAAGTCCTGAGTTCGAGATCTTAACCAGCGCGCAACAGGCTCGAGAAACCGTCAGATCTTATAAGCAGCAGGGCGCGGACTTCATCAAGGTCTACAACCTACTCTCACGCGAGACTTACCTTGCGATTGTCGACGAGGCAAAACGGCAACGGATTCCCTTCGCGGGGCATGTACCCAACGCCATCTCCGCGGCGGAAGCTTCAGACATGGGCCAGCGCTCGATGGAACATACGATTGGTTTGCCCTTCGCCTGTTCGCGCAATGAAGCGCAGTTGAGAAAAGAGTTCGACGACCTGATGGCCACTAAGAATCCGGCGCCGGCCGCGCGCGTGCAGCTCGAAATTAAAGCGCTCGATAGTTATGATGAACAAAAAGCCACAGCGTTGTTTGCGCGCTTCGTGCGCAACGACACCTGGCAGTGTCCAACCGCGACGGTGGGCGCAGCCGGGGCGCTACCCGAAGACGTCTTAACAAACGATCCACGCCTCAAATACATCCCGCGCGCTGTGCGCGAGCGTTGGCTCGCTCTTTACAAACAAAGATTTGGCATCTCAGCTGGAGAACTTGCACAACTGCAGAAAAGATTTCAAAGAAGGTTGGAGCTTGTGGGAGCAATGCAGCGAGCCGGTGTCGGCATTCTTGCCGGGACCGATACGGGTTTTGGCAATCCCTACACTTATCCCGGCTTCAGTCTCCACGAAGAACTGTCATTGCTTGTCAAAGCCGGACTCACTCCACTGCAAGCACTGCAGGCTGCAACTGTAAACGCGACGCGCTTTCTCAAGCTCGAGCAGACCCTCGGAACAGTCGAACGCGGCAAGCTTGCCGACCTGGTTTTACTGAACGCGAATCCACTCGACGACATTACGAACACCGGGCGCATCGCCGCCGTCGTCGTAAACGGCCGTTACTTGTCTGAAGCGGAGTTGCAGATGCTGCTTGCTGACGTCGCCACCCGCGCGCGGGATGAGTGATCGTCTAACGAATTGTCCGGCGAGCTTTCCGACATCACCTCGCGGTAAATCCAACTCTACGCCTCTTCGACTAGCTGACTGCCAATTTATCTTGGGCAATCCCGCAACTCATTTTGAAACCAAAGGATGGACAACCGACCGTAGAGGCTGCGAACCTCTGTATGGAGCGGGAAGTAAGTGCTTCAACAAAGCGATCAACGCTAAGAATTAGTCCCTCTCTGACATATCTTCACAGCCTAATATTCACCGCCTGCTTGATCGACCCTTTCTTGCTCTAGGTGTCGCGGAGGCAAGGGGGGCGATGAGGCGTTCGTAGAGGCCGAAGAGGTGTTCGACGCGGTCGCGGTCGCTGTTGAATGGGGCTAGGCGGTAAAGCTTGTCGACTCCTTTATCGAGGTCCTGATGCGCTTTACGCAGTTGGTGCGGCATAACATCGACGTCTTAGAGATCCGCGAGCGTTGAGTTCGGGAACTGGGTGCGAGCATCAAGCACAGCCTGAGCGAGAGAACGAATCTTTGCGCGCTGTTCGTCGGTTGCTTCGGGCCACGGAAAAGTGTTGTAGACGATGCCGATCGAATATCGGTAACGGCTCTCGAGTCGCCCGCCTATCTGACGCAGCCACGCCATGTGGATGGCGGACGTCAAAACACCAAAGTGCCACAAGTCTGCATCGAGCAAAACTCTCACGAGATTACTAGGAATAATTGGGGGTTCTAACCAACCAATCGGTACATAGGCACGGCGTTCGGAACTCACTTCGGGAATCACGAGGAAGGGTCGATCCGGAACGACGGTGACATGGAAACGTGTCGGTGTCCCCGCAAGTCTCTGCGTCGGCGTACTCCGACTGTTTAGACGTATTGTCTTCACAGCGGCGACCCGTTCCATCACTGCAGGCATAGATCGAAGTGCTTCAGGAGCTGCCTCTTTAAGATTAAGAATCCACCGCTCGCCCCCATTAATGAACTCTTCGGAGCCGATGAAAGGTTGAAGATATTCTTCTGCTTTCGGTTCGGTCTGCAAAAACAATCGCCTTTCATCGCCATCGAAAATGTAATGTCCACCATCAATCGGTTTTGTTCCTATGATGAGTTGCGGCACATCAGATAACAGGCGACTTCGTTCCTCAACTACAAGATGACGATTGTTAACCTTGCTCGCGTCGAAAAGATAAGGTGTGAGTGCGGCATGTTGGCTCTCGGTCGGATCGCCGCGTAGATCGTCGCAGCTAAATAAGCGCTTTAATGGCGGCTCTTGGGCGCGGCGACATAGGCCAATAATGACTACGTGTACATGCGCCATGCCGCGTGCATCGCTGCCCCAGGCGAAGGTGCGATGCGCGAAGGTAATCTCTAAACCGCAGCGGTCAAACAGAATCGGCCAGAGTTGCGCGACCTGCTCGCCTTGAGTGATTGAATTAGTCGCAACGAAACCAATACGCGCTGGCGAAAGTCGCAAGTATTCTCCAGCGGTTATGAACCAGGCCGTAACGTAGTCGAGGGTGCCGCCGCTGCCGCCGAGTTGAGCGATGCGACGGACTTGCGCCCTTTGTTGCGGGCTCTGATATTTGGCTCCACCGAAGGGAGGATTGCCCAGTATGTAAGAGCAATTGTCGGGGACTATTAGGTCGGACCATTTAGTCTCCAGCGCGTCAGCGTTCAGAATGTGCGGCGACTTCTTCAGAGGAATGCGGGCGTAGCTTTCGCCGAACTGAGCGAGAGCCGGTTGTTCATGATGTGATCCATCATCCACAAAGCCACCTCGGCAATGCGCGCAGCAAACTCGCCTAACTCGATACCGTAGAACTGATCGACGTCGATCCGGCTCATCCTTGTTACGTCCAACTCCAATTGGCCACTCTGGCGCAGTGCCTTCAGTAGCTCGATTTCCAGAAGTCTGAGTTCTCGATAAGCGATAATCAGGAAGTTGCCACAGCCACACGCCGGATCGAAGAGACGCAGCGTGGACAGCTTCTGGTGAAAGGCCTCAAGCGCTTTGCGTCGACCGCCATCACGCCGCTCCGTCAGTTGTTTGAACTCACCCCGCAGCTCATCAAGAAAAAGAGGCTCGATCACTTTGAGAATATTCTTTTCGGTTGTGTAATGCGCGCCCTGTCTCCGACGATCTGCGGGAAGCAGTACAGATTGGAAAAGCGATCCGAATATCGCGGGCGAGATAGAATCCCAATTGAAGTTGCAAGCGGCGAGTAGAAGATTGCGCATGCTCTTGTTGAAGGCGGCTGTGGGTAAGTGCTCTTCAAACAACTGCCCGTTGACATAGTCAAAATTTGCCAAGTCTTGATCTAGAGCTTGCTGACGTTGCTCGCTGGGCGTATTGAGCACCTCGAAGAGCTGGCTTATCCATTGACCGGTGTCGCTGCCGTCCGGGTGAGTTCTTTCCGTTATGAGCGTGGAAAAATGTCGCGTGGTTCGAAGATGCCGGTATCGTCTGCAAACAGGCAAAAGACCAAGCGTACGAGGAACTGCTCAAGGTTATGGCCGGTGTATCCGGAAGCTTTCAGAGCGTCATGAAGTTGACCCATCAGCTCCGACGCTTCGATGTTTACCGGATCTTGATCGCGGAAGGTTCGCTTCTGAACTCCAAGAATGAACGCAAAATCTTCTACATGTTCGTGGAGCTGATGAAGGGCGAAACGGACGTGCGTGTTTTCGTCCAGGTCGTAAAGCTCGAATGTTTGGAAGTCGCTGAGCAGGAGGTAGCGAGGTAATTCCTGCTCTTTGAGACCCGGAAAATAATCAAGCGCCTGTTTCTTCGCTCTGACCAGATCGCGCCCGGCGCTCTTTTGCTCTACTAAGAGAACACCCTTCCAGAAAAGATCGACGAAGCCCCTGTTGTTGCCGAGGAGCTTAACTGGTTCTTCAAAGCTGGCGACGCGTCGGCGAGTAATTCCGAAGATCTCGAAGAACTCGTTGTAGAAGGTTTGGCTCTCGCCCTTCTCGTAGTGGGCGTGCTGCCACTCTTTTGCGAACGTCGCGGCTCGTACTCGGATTTCGTTCCAGCTAAGGCGCATTGAGGTTCTCAGTGAGAAGTCGAGGAAAGTTATAGCAGAATCTGCGGAAACTAAGTAAAGGGATCTTAAGAGCTAAGACTTAGATTGCTCAATGGCGTGCTCAGTGCGCTCGAGATGCAGGCGATCCCCAAACAGCGGCCGCCAGCGGATCTTCCCGACCGATCACATGGGGGCTAGGCGACGGACTACAGGGTCATTTATTGACTTTTTTGAGTCGCTGGCGTAGAAGCCGAAGCGCAGATGTCGGATGTTAGATGTCAGATGTCAGAAAAATCCCTCCCAAGGAGTCCAGCCATGCCCAGAAACTTGTCTCTCGATAAACTATGTTTGTTGTTCGTTTCAATCCTATCCACGCTGGCGCTGGTTTCGTGTCAGCAGGCGGCGCCGCCTACGAATCTCGCTGAGACCGCAGCCACGCCTGCGCCGATGGAAAGGGGGACGAAAGCGGCGGCGACTGATCTTGAAGCGCTTTCGAATCGGCTTGTCACTGATGTTGCCGGCGTCAAAGAAGGTGAGATCGTTTTCATTAATGGCGGTGTGCGCGACGTGGAGCTGTTGGAGAATCTTGCTACCGACGTGCGCAAGAACGGTGGTTATGCGCTCCTAACAATCGGCAGTGATCGGATGCTCAAGAAGTACTACGAGGAAGTGCCTGACAAATACGATTCGCGGTCGCCGGACTTGCAACTCAAGTTGGCCACCATGCCTGCGGCCACGATTAACATCGACTCAAATGAATCCGACGATGCGGCGGTGGGCATTCCGCCCGCTCGTCTGGCCGCAGTCGGCAAAGCGGGCCAATCCGTCGCTGATCTTTATCTGAAGCGCAGCGTCAGACAGGTCTCCATCGGTAACAATCTTTATCCCAATGCTGATCGTGCCAAGCAGTTCGGTATGTCGCAAGATGAGCTCGCCAAGACTTTCTGGGAAGCAGTGAACTCTGATTACTCAGCCCTCCAGACTACAGGCGAGAAAGTGAAGAGCGACCTTTCCACCGGTAAGGAAGTACACATCACAAATGCGAATGGCACTGACTTGAAAGTGAAAATCGAGGGCCGACCGTTCTTCGTCAGTGATGGCATCATCTCCGCTGACGACGTGAAGAAAGGTGGCCCCGCCGTCTCAGTCTACATACCCGCAGGTGAAGTTTACTGTGCGCCTGTTCCTGGAACTGCCGCAGGTAAGATTGTTCAGTCGCAGACTTACTTCCAGGGCAAGGAAGTGACGAATCTGACGTTAACCTTTGTCGCCGGGAAGATGACGGAGATGACAGGTTCAGGTCCCGGCTTCGCTGATCTGAAAGCCGCGTACGACGCTGCCGACGGAAACAAGG
>JBPCMI010000170.1:0-37735 GCA_051002415.1 Pyrinomonadaceae bacterium | reverse complement strand
GAACTACTTGCTTTGCCATCTCTGTCTTTTCTCCTGCTGAAGTGTTTAAGGTTGGGTCTAAACAAAAAGGCGGCCGCGTCCCCTGGACTACTTGCCACCTTTCTTGCCAGTTGCAGCTCCGGCGCGCTCGATGATTCCCAAAATCTCGTCTTCGCGCATGATCAGAAGCTCTTCGCCGTCCATCTTGATCTCGGAGCCGCTGTATTTACCAAAGAGCACGCGGTCGCCTTTCTTTACATCGAGGGCCTGTCTGGTGCCATCGTCTTTGTATTTGCCGTCGCCCGCCGCTACCACTTCACCTTCCTGGGGTTTTTCCTTGGCGGTGTCGGGGATAATGATTCCGCCGCGAACCTGTTCTCCCTCTTCAATGCGTCTCACGATCACGCGATCATGAAGAGGTTTAATGTTTGTAGCCATTTCTCTTCGATTCTCCTTTCAATGTTGCACTTACAAAATCAACGAACTTAAAGTCATTAGAGCGTGGTGATAAGGTTAGCACTCAACGCGGATGAGTGCTAAGAATAAAGGCTGTCTGACCGCCTTGTCAACCGACCGGTAACGGCGGATTTGTTGGTATGAGAGGGGATTATCGGAAGATGCGTTTTGCTGGTGTACGCTCTTTCCTGTGGTACGCGGCTACGCGCTTTGAGAGTGTGTTCCGATGGATGCCCAACACTTTCGCGGTATTTGTGAGATGTTTGCGATGCCGCGCGAGTGCCTTTTCGATATAAACCTTTTCAAATTCCGCTACAGCTTCATCCAGCAGAATCTGACCGTCCAGCATTTCATTAATCAAGGCTTCAAGTTGGGCGCGCATCTGCATGTTGGGGACTAGCAATGTAGGCCGAGTTCCAGACTGTCAGTGCTAAATATAGAAGGAGCGCTTGCTAGAGATCTTTTCCAGTTATGAGCTTATATGCTTCGAGATAACGACCCGTAGTGGCATCAGCTATTTGCGAGGGTATCGCCGGAGCGGGCGGTTTCTTGTCCCAACTTAAGGTTTCCAGATAGTCGCGGACGAATTGCTTGTCGAAAGATGGTTGCGACTTGCCGGGCGCGTAAGCCTCGAGTGGCCAGAAGCGAGAAGAATCTGGCGTCAGCGCTTCATCGACAAGAATAATCTCGCCAGCTTCCTCTCGGCCAAATTCAAATTTAGTGTCCGCGATGATGATTCCTCGTTTGCGGGCGTAATCTCTGGCTCTGTTATAGAGACTTATAGAAGTATTACGCAGAGCAGTGGTGGTTTCTGCGCCAAGCATTTCCTGAACTTC
This sequence comes from Pyrinomonadaceae bacterium, assembly GCA_051002415.1. Lineage (GTDB taxonomy): Bacteria > Acidobacteriota > Blastocatellia > Pyrinomonadales > Pyrinomonadaceae > PSRF01. The sequence continues at coordinate 36,464 of JBPCMI010000170.1, read as the reverse complement.
GGCTTCGCTGATGTTCATATCGTGTCCATGCTCAGCCTTGGTCGAGGGAGTAAAAAGCGGCTCAGGCAGTTCTGCAGACTCCTGCAAGCCTTCCGGCAGCTTGTGACCGCAAACCTCGCCGGTTCGCAAGTAATCCTTCCATCCCGAGCCCACTAAATAACCTCGCACGACGCATTCAACCTGAAAAACCTCAGCGCGCTTAACAAGCATAGAGCGGCCCTGCAATTCGGCCGCGTATCGTTGTACTGATTCCGGCATCTGGGAAACATCGGAAGTAACTAGGTGGTTCGGAACCACGTCTTGCAGTTGTTGAAACCAAAACTCAGAGAGCGCCGTCAGTACTTCACCTTTGCGTTGAATCGGCGTAGGGAGAACACAGTCGAAAGCCGAGATGCGATCGGTTGCGACAATTAACAACAAGTGGTCGTCGACGGCATAAACGTCACGAACCTTTCCTCGCCGGACTAATTCCAAATCGGAAAGTGAAGTTTGTAGGAGAGTGGCGGCACTCATCATGTGCGCTGGTCCAATATCAATCCACAGGGTTGCGTTAACTAACGCGAGCCCGGATTTTGCTCGTGTGAAAAAACTTTGTCAAGCGAGTTAGAGATTTAAGTTACCTGGCGTAACGCATCTCGTAGCCTGCGAATTTGCGCGGCGTGATTGTGAGCGTGAGCCGCGTAGATCGCCAGCCAATGTTCGGGCGTATAGCGTCCACTCTCAGAATGCTCTCCTTCGCGGTTCCAATCTGCTTCCGTCATCAAGTTGAGAATTTGAGTGGTAGTTGAGCGTGCCGAGCGAAAGGCTTCCAGCGCAGGTTCCATTTCTCGTTCGTTGTAACGCAAGCGAGTTGCAAACTCGTCTTGATCATATCCCTGAATCACTGGTCGTTCTTCGGCTAACAAACGACGAATCCGAATTGCAGAATTGGTTTCACTGTCGGCCAGGTGATGTACGATTTCACGCGCACTCCATTTTCCAGGCAAAGGGCGGGCTGTCATCAGTTCTGAGGGAAAATCTCGCAGCGCAGCTTCCACTTCGTGGTAGCCGGCGCTGTAACGCGCAATTAACACTTTTCTTTCTTCCTGGTTCATGTCGTTGTTCCTTTTCGTCGAGAGGCTTCCATGCCAGAATATCAATCTGCCAACAATGAAATGCCAGCGGTGTTATTCACTCGCCGAAGTTTACGCTCACGCTGCACTTAAGTTCTGCTGGGGGAAACAAATGTTACTCGCCCTTTCCGCGTTCGCGCGTCAAAAAAACGCAATTTTGCTGGACTTAAGTGAGGTGCAAGTGCTCCTAAGTTGTTGAGAGCAATGCATCGAGCTCCTTCCAGGGTTGCTATTGCCGGTTCAATAGCCTCACATGACCCGACGGGACAACGTGCTTAGGAGTCGATTTAACGAGGCTGGATCGATATGAATGGTTTGGCCCGGGTGGCCCCTTTGTCCTGAGCCTACAGAACTTAAAGCTTGCAGTTTCCTGATGTTGTCCTGTACTATTCTGTTCGCCCGAGACGCCACACCCTATGGCGTCATTACCCTTAAGCCTCCTGTTTGTCAGTTTTCAGACGAATCAATCTGATGGGAACAGCGACTGACATCCAGAAATCCAAAGACCACCACTCTGCAGCCGATCCCAGCGAGCGTAAAGTTTCTCTGCTCGTAGTGGAAGATGACGAGAATATTTCGACGGCGATCAGCGAGTATTTTTCGCGCGCTGGCTACGACGTCAAGACGGTGGAAGATGGATTGGCCGGGGTTAAGACGGCATTGGAAGATCCACCGGACGCCGTCGTGCTCGACCTGATGTTGCCGAAAATGGACGGTTTAGCTGTTTGCAAAGAGCTCAGAGAGAAGGCGAAGCACTTGCCCATCCTGATGCTCACCGCTAAGGACGACATTGTCGACAAGGTCCTGGGACTGGAGATGGGCGCGGATGATTACATCACCAAGCCTTTCAGTCTGCGAGAACTTGAGGCTCGGATTAAGTCGGTCCTGCGGCGAACCAAGAGTGCATCGGATCCTGCCGGTGCCAAGGACGAGTCGCCGATCGTTCGCGGAAGATTACGAATCGATCCGGCTCGACGCGAAGTAACCATCGGAGACCGCCAGATGGAATTGACTCCGAAAGAGTTTGATCTCCTGCGGCTGTTTGCATCGAACCCGGGGCGGGTTTTTCCCCGCAAGTACCTGCTAGAAAAAATCTGGGATTATTCTTATGAGGGTTACGACCGCACGATCGATTCTCACATCAATCGCTTGCGCGCCAAGATCGAAGACAACCCGGAAAATCCGCAGATGGTCCTAACCGTTTGGGGAATTGGTTATAAGTTTACCGACGAACAGTAGCCTTCTTCCTCGTCTCTCTCTCACTTAGCCCTGACGATAACCAGCTTGACAGGCAAATAGGTCCTCAAGTGTCTACCGGCTTATCCCGGCGACCGCCACTCAAGCCTGACCGGCAGTGATAATGAAAAATCAAAACTGTCTAAAGCGAACTTCTCTTCGTGTCGTGCACACGGTTAAGGGAAATGTCCCCAATCTGAATCGTATTTGGACTGCGACTTTGCTCCTGACGTTCGCGCTACTGCCGCTCACTGAGACGCGCCCTCAGGAAATCAAGTATTCACCGCTTAGAGTTTCGAGTGTTGTTGCCCAGCCTTCGGCAGTCGGCACCACCATTTCAATCGTCGCTGAAGGCTCGTTGAGGCGAGCGCAAACGTGGCAGGACAGCGAGGGCTACCATGTGGTTGTGCCCTACGCCACAGCTCAGAATTCAATCAAGCCGATCAGAGGTGTAAAGTTTCGCCGCCTCGGTCAGTCTCTTGAAATCTTAGTGCAAGTTGGGCAAGGAACAGGCGTGTCTGCGCAAGTAGATGACAATCGATTGACCCTGTTCGTTAACGACAGTCTGGACCCGGAATCAGGAACCGACACGACGAGGAACGCCTCCGACGAGAATTATTGGCAGTCCAATGCACAGGGCTCAAGACCACCGGAAGCCGCGAAAGCAGGTACGTCCGAGGACCCGGCTTTCACGAGCCAGTTTCCTAATCAGTCTTCGGCTTCGACCGCAAAGGCTGGACCACCGGCTTTGCAGCCAAGACCCGATCTCCGCGTCAGTCAAACTCAAGGCCCTGAAGCTGGGGCAGCACCGGCATCAGAAATCGCGTTACAACCTGAGGAAGCAAGCTTCTTCTCCTCGATCTTCTCCGCCACTGGCGTGCTCATCGTCTTAGGCTTGGGAGTCGTTGGGCTATTTCTAGTGCGTAAACTTCGTACGCGGCAAACAGGGGCCAAAGCCCAACCAGCACGCCGAGCGGTTGAAGAGCAATCGAAGGAAGAGGACGATGCGCAAGCTTCAAATCAAGTACCGCAACGTCCTGCAAACGAGCAGACTGAGGCGCCTTCGCAAACTGCCATGGCAGTTACTCGGCGAGCGACTGGCTCTCATATGACGGTTGCGACTCCCGATTCGCTTTATGGCGCTTATCGCATCGATCAGGAAGTTGGAAAACTTGTCCTGGGTCAGCCACACCGAATGGATGTGCTCTCGTCCCGCGCTCCCGAAGATCGCCGCGCTATCGAGGCGTCGTTAATCAAGATGATCGCCTCCTCATCGGACGAAAATGAACGCCGGCGAGCTTCAGAGGCGCTGGAAGAGTACGGATTCGTTGCGCGCGAATGCGCGACACTGCTCACGGCAACAGATCCTTTTGATCGCACCACTGCTGCAAGAGCATTGGGTGAGATCAGGTCGGCGGAAGCTCTGCCGTTCCTGCTCGAAGGTCTCTACGATTCTGAATCCATCGTGCGGAACCAGGCGGTGGCCAGCATCGGTCAACTAAAAGTGCCACGTGCAATCGGCGCGTTGCTCGATATGGCTCGCAGACATCCCGATGTTCCTGGCGATCTTGTAAGTCAGGCATTGAGCGCTTGTTCAGTTGAAGGTCTCGATTTCCTTGATGCGACGATTCCGGAACCCGCATTACTAAGTGATGGCCGGTCAAACGGATTTGGTTTTGACATAACAAATCTCGAACCCGCAGCGCTCGTTGAGGATTTGCCGGAAGAGTCTGACGAGGAAGGTTTTGCTCCAGCCCTTCTGGCACTTAGCAGTGAAGACGTTGGCGGAAGATTGGAAGCAACCAAAACCCTCGCCCGGTATCAGGCAGGGCAAGCAGTTTCAGCCTTAACGACACTCGCTCGCACTGATCCTGAAGCCGCTATCAGGTCCCAGGCGATTACCAGTCTCGCCGCAATCAACCACGAGTCTGTCTTTCCGGCGGTGTTGATCGGCATGGCGGATGAATCGCGGGAAGTGCGCGCAGCCGCGGCCAGGTCATTGACTCACCTAAATTTCGAGCGGCTCGATGCCTTCATCCGGGTATTAGAAACAGAGGACAAAGAACTTCAGAACGCAGTAGCGAAGGCTTGCATTAAATCCGGAATTGTTTCGCAGGCAATTGACCGTCTGGCTAATGGCGACCGGCGCCAGGGATACGAAACCTTCTCGATTATTTCGCTACTTGCAAGAGCAAACACCACCGAACCAGTCTTAGATGCCATCGCCAATCATCCGAATCTGGACGTTCGCCTCGCAACAGTGAGGTTGCTGGCGAATACAGGCGAGGCGAGCGTTTTCGAAGAACTTCGCCGAATGGCGGTAGAAGGAGCACTTCCTGAGGAATTACGAACCGCCTTGCTGGAAGCGATGTATCAGCTCGACCAATCGAACTCGCCTACTGAACCCACCGAACACCCGCCCATAGAAACAATAAATGAATTCGTTTATGAAACTAATTCGGAGTCTTATGGCGATATTGCGATAAGCAACGAGGCAGCTGCCACATTTGAAAGTCTAAACGAAGAACTCGAGTCCTGAGCGACCGCCCGGTGACGCCGGCGCTGCAAACAACGACATCGGAATCCTGCTTTAGGACGTTAAGCAACTTGACCGTGGATGCATGCTGGCATTCACGGTCATTTTCATGTTTAAGAAAGAGCGACTGCGCAACCTCGAGTCGTTGAAGGTCTTCATAATGATCAGAGTTTAGTAGCAATTTGCAACCACTTATTGTATGCTTCGCGCTGGCCTGTACAAGATATAGGCTCAGCCCGACCGTCTTGAACGCCGAGACCAGCTGCTTATCCCGCGCCGAATCTTCCGGAGGTTTCGGCGCCGCCCCAGGGAGGCCAGCAACACGACGGCGCTTCCAATCCGAAGCTAACTACCGTCGCAATTTTTCGGTAGCGAAACTGGAGAAGGTCAATGTATTGCAATTTACGCAAGTCCCCGCCCCTGATCTTGCTGATCTGCTTCCTCTTCACGGTGGTCACGGCCGCTTACTCGCAGAAAAGAACCGGGAGTTCGACCGGAGTCACGCCAGTAATATTCCTCGACAGCACAAGAGAACAGGACGGACTGGTCGGCCCCGTGCGCAGAGTTCAAACCGAAACAGCCAAGCTTGAAACTAACTCCGGCGTCCTGACTGAAGCACCCCGTCAAGTGCTCGAAGTGACCACATACAATTTAAAGGGAGAGCGGGTGGATAACACGTCGTATCCCGTTCCTAGCCCTGCCGGCACAGAGGAGTACAAACACGATGACAACGGAAATATTGTGGAGACGACTCTTCGGAGTGCCAACGGTTCGATTATCAGCAGAGAGGTCTATTCCTATGAAAAAGATGGTGTAGGCAACTGGATCAAGATGACCACTAGTCTGGTCTTGTTCGAGGATGGCAAGCTGCGATACGAACCGGTGGAAGCGACGTATCGCGCAATTTCCTACTTCTATGACGAAACGGTTGCCAAGCTGCTCGGCGGCCCAGCAGCGGCGCCTAAGCGTTTAGTGGCCGCGCCAGCGTCGTTACCAAGATCCGAATCGACGGAACTGAAAAAGCCTGCAGAAGCTCATGCTGTTCCCGTCCCCGCAGCAAAGCCCATTGTCGATTCAGCTCCTCCCAAGCGTATCGAAGCAGAAAAGACGGCTGGAATGGCTGAGGGTACTAGAGTTGAAGGTCGAGCTAACTCCCGCAACAGCGGATCGAAATCCGCCGAGGCGCCACGCGGCACTTTGCCCAACACTTCACGTCCCGCTCCTGAGACAGTTAAAGCACCCGAAACGTCCTCACCCACCAATGCACACAAAGCTGCTTTTGACTTCTATAAAAGCGGGCGCGAGCAATTCAACTTGGGAAACGTAGACGGAGCGATCGTCGCTTATCAGAGAGCGCTAGATCTCGAACCTGATTTTGCCGATGTTCATCTTAGTCTCGGACATGCCTACCTGCGTTTAAAAAAGAGTCCTGAAGCAATCAAGGCCTTCAAGGAAGCAACCCGGATCAATCCCGAAATGGAAGAGGCTTACTACGGCCTAGGATTGGAATATTTTCGCGCCGGTAAAATGAAAGAAGCGGCACAGGCTTTCAAGAAAGCTGTTAACGTGCGCCCCAGCATGGCAAAAGCTCATTACGGGCTAGCATTGGCTTATCAGGAAATGGGGAAACAAGATCAGTTGACTGAGGAGTACCGGGTTCTACAAACGCTTGACCCGCAATTGGCGAAGAAACTTTCCGATTCGTTTCCCGAATTTAACCTACCCTGCGGCGGGCGCCGCTGTGACTGACGATGCTTTCGAGGGGTAGTCGGCCATCGATGCTGTGGAGATTTTAAGGAGCAGGGAAATGCAGCCGAGCCGTTTTGTAATACTGACAGGGCACCTCAAGGACTATCCGCTTTCCGATCTCGTCGGCATCCTGCGCCACCAACGAAAGACCGGGCGTTTATTGATCGAGTATCCCAAAGGTCCCGCAAGCTTTTATTTTCGAGATGGAGAGCTCGTCGATGCTCAACTAGATAATCTCACTGGTTTACAGGCCGTTTGTGTCGCGGTCGCCCAGCCTGCCTCTTCCTTTAACTTCAACCCCTTAATCAACCCCCCGAAGCGATCGATTGAGAACTCGATGCAAAGGGTGGTTTCGGAGATCTTAGGCTGTTGGGATGAAAACGGGATAGAGATCGAAGCGATGACGCCAGGTCGCTCGGCTGCCCAGCCGGCATTCGCTGTTCAGATGGCGCCGCAACCTGCGCTTTTGGCGGCGGCTCCCTCGATTAGTTTCTCTCAAACCAGAAGAACTGATCAGGCTTTAGTTTTTTCCTCGGTAGCCCTGGAAGTTCCCAAGCCTGACTACAGCCGTCCTCTCCTGGCGATGGCCGCTGTCGGATTGATGCTGCTGGGCATCTCGTCGGTGATTGCACTTACAGGTCGCTTTGGAAGTGGAGTGGCTCCAGCAAGCGCGCCACCGAACACAACTCAGCGGAATGTCGTTGGTCCTGAGAAAGTCGTTAGTCCTGAGAAAAAAGACGCTGTGCAACCAGTTGCAGCGCCGGAAGCCTTAGCGGTCTCCACTGAAGTCTCCAGGCCGGGAAGTCACGCAGCAGCGGTGGCGTCGAATCGGAAAACGAATGCGCCGCGGTCTGGACCAGAAAAGTCTGAGCCAGCGGCGACCACCAATCGCGCCAGAGAAGTTGCTGCGGAAAAGACTGAACCAGCACGCGAGAATTCTGCGAAACCGCAACCCGTGAGAGTGATCGTAAGGATCGAGAACGGACGGGTCGCTCAAGCCTCGATTGCTAACCACAAGCCCGGCATGGATTCGGTTGAAGCGCTGGCGTTGCGCATCGCGCGGCAGCGTCGCTACCCGGGAAAAAACTCTGGACCAGAAACTGTTGTGATCCAGGTAACGCCATCGAATTAGCCTCTACGTGAAGATAGTTTTGGATAAAAGGTGAGCTAATGTTATTTGTCGAAACCCAATCCCTCCCCCACAACCTGGCGCGAGCAAAGCGCATTCAGGTCCTTGAGGAGTTACAGCAACGAAACTTAAAACCCCTAATTCGATCGGCGAGACTTAACTGCTTCAGTAACACGTTGCTTGGCGAGGAACACATCCCAGAGTTGGAGCTGGCAATTGTCGAAGCGCTTGAAGCAGAGAATCAACCATATATAAGAGGCGATATCTTCTGCCTTGAAGATCACGTCTTTTTCCTGCTTTTCGATGACGCGGACCAGCTTTCCCCTCAGATTCGCGCGGGTATTGTCTATTCCGCGGGCACCACGGAACCCTTTCGAAAACTCGATTCGTTTTGCAGAGCGGTGCGCAGCCTCATTTTTTCTCAAAGCGATAATGCTGAACCTCCACAGTGGGAACAGGGCAGACCGAGCGTGCCGGAGGGCTTCAAACAATTCGTAGCAAAGCAAGACACTGACTCTCTGTTCACAAGCTTGCGCAAGGAAACAATGGTCCGGCGCATTCGCGCGACGTCAATTCTGGAAAACCCGAGCGCGCGCTTCTTTTTGCGACGTGCCAAAGACGCTCATGTTGAAGGCTACGCTTCGAAGCTGCTCACCGGAGACGTTGCACCTGCCGATGACTTTTCTGTAACACGACTCGAAGATGCCGGATTGGTTGTGCGCGAAGTGCAAGTGAGCTGCCGGAAGACGGGCCACGCCCTCTTTCGTCTACCGACTGCCAATGCTTTAGCAGTAGTTACTGTGAGTGATGCAACCTGCAGTGAGTGTGGCTCTCCGGTCGCCGACGAAAAAGTTGAAGAAGTGATTGCACCGACGGTGTTGGCAGAGTCGCTTCTGGAAGACGGCTCGTGGCTGATTAGTCGTCTGCACCAGATTCTTAGGGAAATGGGCATCGCCGAAAGCGAGATCGCCGTGGGCCCATCAGAAGGGGAAGGCTACGGACAGATGATGTCCAACATTTGCGGCGAGTCTTTCCTGATCGTCGCCCGCGACGGTGAGTTGACTCCCGCGTTTGCGCGGTGGGCTATTGATTTGGAGGTTGATACCGAAGCGTCACATCTAGTCGTTGTCGCTACCGATCGAATTCATAATCAAGCCGCCGTGTTACTCCACAATCACGCGCGACACCGCGCTCGAGCGGGGCAGAACTTCGAACTGATTTTGGCCGATGAAGCAGCCGTGGCAGGGCAAGAAATTAGCCAGGCGTTCGAGAGAGTCTCGCAGCGAGTCATCGCCGAGCAGCTATGCGAGCTCGACAGCTCCCTTGGTTTGAACGTCACGCAACTAGTAGTTACGAAATTCAGATTGCTTCCCACAAGCGAGGAGGCTCGCGAAGACAGTCTTTTGGAGGTAAGCACGCCGGATGTGATGCAAGAGCGGCAGCCCTTAAGTCTGGCGGCCCACTCTGCAGCCAACGGTGTAAATGTCTTCGATGTCGAAGAGTTTCGTGTGGTCGATGCTGACGAGGACGTTATTGATCACGAGGTCCCGAACAACGGGTCACTAAACACCAGCAACCAAACAAGCGAAACAACTGTCTAGCCTTGGGCCCGGAAACGACTCGAAGAAAAAACAGAACCTGAAAATATTGCGACCGGGGTTAACGTAAATTTGAGCAGGATGACAAGTCAGGAAAGTCCAGAGCGGCCTAACCTTAATTTACTGTCCTGAGGGATGCTAAATGCCCAGGAAGGTCTTCACCGGTATTCGCAACCACTCCTTAATCAAGCCCGTCAAATTATCTAAAGCGATCGATTCAGTCACCACGGATGTTGGTGCGCCGCATGACTTCGGAGCTACGAGGCGCCTTGATGACGAGCGTTGGCGCAAGGAACAAGAAATCCTGCGCCGTGCCGCAGTAGAGCTTGCGAAGCGACGCGCGCGACAGGAGGTTGCCGCGATGTCGCAACTGACCACAGTCGCTGAGCACAAGAGGTTGGAGACAATCACGGAATTTCTGGAGGATCCTTCACGGGAAGTTCGTAATCAAGCAGCACGAGCGCTCTATCAAGTTAACCCGGAATTTGCAGCGACTTTCTTCAACAGCGCTTTGCGTGAAGCGCCTAAAGCGCGCCGCCGAACAATCGGCGCCGCGTTAGCTGGTTCAGGACTCGTGAGTGACGCAATTCAAGCCCTCAACAGTGGCAGACAGAAAAACGCATACAGCACAATTTCATTGCTGTTCCTGGTGGCAAAGGCTGGAGAAGTGCAGCCGCTCTTAAAGTTGCTCGAGGATCATCCAAGCATCGAGCTGCGCTTAGCCTTGATTGAACTGCTGGCTTTAAGCGGGGAAGCTTCCATTCTTCCGGCTCTCAAGCGCCTGGCAGTAAAACGGATCTTGCCTGCTGAAGTGCGCTCCGCGGTCATGGAAGCGATTTATCAGCTCGGCGCGCAGTCGCGTGCAAGTGCAGTCAAGGGATTGTAGATTGCCAATTTACAATTGCCAATTGCCAATTGCGGGCAGGGGTAATCACCCATTTTACCCAATTGCTGATTGGCTTATGCCTCAAAAGAGCTAATCGGCAATCGGCAATTGTCAATCGGCAATGCTTTACTTCCCTATTTCACGATTCACGATTTACGTTTTACTATTCATGAATCAATGCGTTTCAAACTTAGTTCGGAATATGAGCCTAAAGGCGACCAGCCTCAGGCTATTGAAGCAATTGTCCGCGGTCTGCAAGATGGCGCGAAAGATCAAGTCCTGCTGGGCATCACCGGTAGCGGCAAGACTTTCACTGTCGCGAGCGTAATTGAGCGCACGCAACGACCCACCCTCGTCCTCGCTCACAACAAAACCCTCGCGGCTCAGCTTTATCAGGAATTCAAATCGCTCTTCCCCGAAAACGCCGTCGAGTATTTTGTTTCCTATTACGACTACTACCAGCCCGAGGCCTACGTTCCCGCCTCTGACGTCTACATCGAAAAAGAAGCAACGATCAATGAGGAGATCGATCGCTTGCGCATGTCTGCCACGCGCGCGCTTTTCGAGCGCCGCGATGTGATTGTCGTCGCCAGTGTCTCCTGCATTTATGGTTTGGGTGATCCCGATGCCTACTACGGCATGCTGCTTTTTCTGGAGCCCGGCACGCGCATCGCTCGTGAGTCGCTGCTGCAGAAGCTGGTTGAGTTGCAGTACGAACGGTCCGATATCAACTTTCAGCGTGGCACCTTTCGCGTGCGCGGCGATGTCGTTGAAGTGTTCCCCAGTTATCAGGACCAGGCGCTGCGCATCGAACTGTGGGGCGAGGAAATTGACTCGATTTCAACTATCGATCCGTTGCTCGGGGAAGTTTTGCAAAAACATACTTCGCGTATTCCTATCTATCCCAAGACCCATTATGTGATGCCGGGAAGCACAATCAAGCGCGCCCTGAAGTCAATTCGCGAAGAGCTGGATTGGTGGGAGCCGAAGTTGATTGCCGAGGGAAAGCTGGTCGAAGCGCAACGTCTCCATCAGCGCACGATGTTTGACCTTGAGTTGATCAAGGAAATGGGTTTTTGTCGCGGCATCGAAAACTACTCGCGGCACCTGACAGGGAAGAAGCAGGGCCAGCCGCCACCGACACTCCTGGATTACGTCCCGCGCGATACGATTATGGTAATCGATGAATCGCATCAATCCGTGCCCCAGGTCCGTGGGATGTTCGAAGGCGACCAGTCGCGCAAGCGCACGCTCGTCGAATATGGATTTCGCTTACCCTCAGCGATGGATAACCGGCCATTGAACTTCGCCGAGTTTGAAGCGCGTATCGGTCAGACTATCTACGTTTCGGCTACGCCCGGACCCTATGAGCTCACCAAGTCCGGTGGTGAAGTCATCGAACAGATCATCCGGCCCACCGGCTTACTCGATCCTGAAGTAGAAATTCATCCCGTCAAAGGCCAGATCGATCACCTGCTGGAAGAATGCCGGGTGCGCGCCGAGCGCAACGAACGGGTGCTGGTAACTACGTTGACCAAAAGGATGGCGGAGGATCTCACCGAATATTTCACCGAAGTAGATATACGTGTTCGTTATCTTCATTCCGATATTGAAACGCTTGAACGAATAAAAATTCTGCGCGACCTCAGGCGTGGTGAGTTTGACGTCCTTGTTGGAATCAATCTCCTGCGCGAGGGTTTGGATTTACCGGAAGTTTCGTTGGTGGCGATACTCGATGCCGACAAAGAAGGGTTTCTACGTTCCGAACAGTCTTTAATTCAAACTATCGGGCGAGCGGCACGCAACTCCGCGGGTAAAGCAATCCTCTACGCGGACCGCGTAACTGATTCGATGAAACGCGCGATGGATGAGACGCGCCGGCGCCGCGAGATTCAAGCGGTCTACAACAAGGAGCAGGGAATCACGCCGCGGACAATTGTGAAGGCGATTGAATCGACTCTTATTACTGCCTCCGAGGCCGACTATTTCAAAGTCCCGCTGGAGTTGGACGAGATGGAGGAATACACAGCGGCAAATATCGATGCCACGATCGCGCGCCTTGAAGCGGAGATGCGCGGTGCGGCCAAGCGTTTTGAATTTGAAAAGGCAGCCGAATATCGCGATCGAATCAAGTACTTACGGGAGCGTGAGCTGCAGCTGACATAAGACATTGGCAATTGCCTATTTCGATTACTCAGAAGAGACGTGCTAATTAACATGACACAATTCGAAAAGTACCAATTGGCAATCGCCAATCGGCAATCCCTAAATGTTGACCAAATCTAACCCGGACGAAATCCAGTCATACCTTTCCGACGCCAGCTACCTGCAGGCCGGAAATGCTGAGCGTGTGGTTTTTCCGGAGAGCAGCGAAGAAGTGGCTGAAGTGCTCGCGAGCGCAAGTCGCAAACGCACACCCGTAACCGTTTCCGGCGCAGGCACCGGTACAGTCGCGGGTCGCGTTCCCTTCGGCGGTATCGTCATCGCGACGGACAACCTGAATCGCATCAAGAGTCTTGGACATGATGATAAAGGTGGCGGCCGCGCGGTCGTGGAAGCAGGTTTAGTGCTTGCCGACTTGCAACGATTCGTAGAGGCGCAGGGTCTTTTCTATCCTCCGGATCCTACCGAGCGGGGGTGTTTTATTGGCGGCAACGTTGCGACAAATGCCTCGGGAGCGCGCACCTTTAAATATGGACCTACGCGAAACTACATCGAACGACTGAAAGTGTGCCTGGCAACCGGCGAGATATTAGATCTTCGCCGCGGTGAGTTTCGTGCGAACGCCGCTAACCAAATCAGTATTCCACTCTCGGCGCGTCACACACTCGAAGCAGTTCTGCCTTCCTATCAGATGCCCCTCGTGCGAAAGAATGCTGCCGGATACTACGTTGCGCCCGGGATGGATGTGGTCGATCTTTTCATTGGTAGCGAAGGAACCCTGGGAGTGATCAGCGAAATTGAAGTGGCCCTCATTCGGAAGCCGGAGTCGATCCTAAGTGGAGTTGTTTTTTTCAGTAAGAACGACAAGCTGTTGGAATTTGTGCGCGAGGCGAGAACCTTCTCGCTCGCCAATCGCGAACGGCTTGAGCCGGGCAAACTCGGACCATTGATGGAGAAGGCGCTTGAAGTTACTGATCGGCGCCAGGTTCCGCGACCCAACTTCGAGGTTGAGGACGTTAAGAGACTGATCGACGCGCGCGCTCTGGAATACTTTGATCGAGAATCGTTAGCGTTCCTGAGACAGAAGTACGACAAGATTCCCGCGGCGGCCACGGGCGCCTTATTCTTTGAACAGGAAATTACGCCGAGCTCGGAAGACAACGTTATGCGCGAGTGGTTGTCGTTGTTGGAAAAGCACGAGGCTTTGATCGATGAGTCGTGGTTCGCCGCCAACGAGTCCGACCAGGTGAAGCTGCGGGAGTTCCGTCACGCTCTGCCTGTTTTGATGAACGAATGGTTTGCTCGTTACAACCAGAGAAAGATTTCGACTGACATGTCAGTGCCTGACGATCAGTTCGCCGGCATGCTTGCTTTTTATGAGAGCTTGCTGAAGCCGAGCGAACTTCGCTACACGATCTTCGGACACATTGGCGACAATCACGTTCACGTGAATATCCTGCCGCGTAATGACTTTGAGGCAGAGCGGGGACGCGAGATCTATTGGAAGTTTGTTCGCCAGGCGGTGAACGTGGGCGGCACCATTTCAGCGGAGCATGGCATCGGCAAACTCAAGCGAGAATACCTGCGCGAGCTCTACGGCGAAGAGCATCTGCAGGAAATGGCGGCTTTGAAGAAGGCTTTTGATCCGGCGGGAATACTCGGAAGAGGAAACATATTCCCGGAGACGTATCTTGATTAGTTTGAGCTTTGAACTTCGAACTTTGCTTTGGTGTTCAGGCTATGCTGAAAGCGGCAAGGCGGATAGCGAACAAAGTTCAAAGTACTAGGTTCTAAGCACAGATATCAAAGTACAAAGCTCAAAGAACAAAGTACAGAAAACTCAGACCTTCAAAATCAAGAATCGGGTAGGGATAAATTGTTCCGTTTCACCACAGCCGGCGAATCCCATGGTCGCGCGCTTGTCGCGATTGTCGAAGGCCTGCCTGCTGGCCTGCCGATCTCAGTTGAACAAATAAATCATGAATTGACGCGCAGGCAGTGGGGCTATGGCCGCGGTGGTCGCATGAAGATTGAACAAGACACTGTGGAGATTCTCAGCGGAGTTCGTCACGGTCTGACGCTCGGCTCACCGCTTTCCCTGGTCATTAATAATAAGGACTGGGAAAACTGGTCGGACGTAATGGCCAGCGAACCGAAAGTATTGGCGCCGGAAAAAGCCCGACGTTTGACCCGGCCTCGGCCTGGGCATGCCGACTTGTCCGGAGGCCAGAAGTTTGGCGCGCGCGATCTGCGGAATATTCTTGAGCGGGCGTCAGCTCGTGAAACAGCTTCACGAGTTGCTTGTGGCGGCCTCGCAAAACAATTGTTAGCGTCATTTGGGGCTGAAGTGCGCAGTCATGTGATTCAACTCGGTGGCATTCCCGAAAGACCTTTGGAGTTGACCTTTGATCAGATTGCCGCGATTGCTGAGGACGCACCGTTGCGCTGTGCCGATGACGTGGTTCAGCAACAGATGATTGCGGCGATCGACCAGAAGCGTGAAGCAGGGGACACGCTTGGTGGTATTTTCGAGGTCGTCGCGCGCGGGTTGGTTCCCGGTCTCGGTTCGCACACTGCGTGGGACCTGAAACTCGACGGTCAACTAGCGCAAGCTGTGATGTCTATCCCTGCGGTGAAGGCTGTGGCGATCGGCGCAGGCGGCGAATCAAGTAGTTTGCCTGGCTCTGAAGTTCACGACGAGATTGCCTACAACAGTGAAACAAAAGACTTCATTCGTGAGACAAATCGCGCTGGCGGTTTGGAAGGCGGTGTCACTAATGGTGAAGAGATTCGCATTCGCGGTCACATGAAACCTCTCTCCACGTTGCGTAAGCCGTTAAGATCGGTTGATATCGAAACCAAAGAAGAGCGATTAGCCGCCTTTGAACGTTCGGACATTACGGCGGTTCCTGCGGCCGGCGTGATCGGTGAAGCGATGGTCGCGTTGGTACTGGCTGGGGCGATGCGCGAAAAATTCGGTGGCGATAGTTTGGGCGAGATGCAACGCAACTTTGAAGGTTACCGCGAACAATTGAGAGGGTACTGATTGTTAATTGGCAATTGCCAATTGCCAATCGGCAATCAGAGCTTCGTTAGGCCGGCAAGCATCGATCGTCGTAAAATCAACATCGAAGGCAGTTCCCAAATGCCCTTATAAGGTGTTCTTAAAGCGGAATTAGTATGGCGTTAATGCAAATCGTAACCTGGCCCAGCCCAATTCTGGATGAACCGGGAGAGCCAGTCCTTAAGTTTGATGACAATCTGAAAAGACTCGTCAGCGATATGTTTGAAACCATGTATGCAGCGCCGGGAGTGGGCCTGGCAGCGGTGCAGGTCGGCATTCCCCAGCGACTCTTTGTAATGGACTGCTCGGGCGGCAAAGATCCCGACCAGCGGATCGTGATGATCAATCCCGAGGTGGTTAACGTCGAGGGAAACCAAAATGGCGAGGAAGGATGCTTGTCCTTTCCGGGAATCTTCACCCCTGTCGAGCGCAGTTTGCGAGCGATCGTGCGAGCCCATGATATTAACGGCAATGAGTTTGAGCTTGATGAGACTGAGCTGACCGCACGCTGTATGCTTCATGAAACGGACCATTGCGACGGCATCGTATTTCTCGACAAGATGACTCCACTGAAGCGTGAGCTGGCGAAGCGCAAGATTAAGAAGTTACAGAAGCAAGGGAAATGGTAGACAGGAGACAGACGTCAGGAGATAGGAGTTAGCGCAAAATGCCCACCGAATTTCGAAATGAACCGTTTACAGATTTCAATAAAGAAGAGAATGCCAACGCGATGCGGGCTGCGCTCGCTAAAGTAAAAAGCGAGCTGGGACGCGAGTATCCTCTCGTAATCGGCGGCGAACGAATTAAGACTGAAGCCAAACTCGACAGCATCAATCCTGCGAACCGCACTCAAGTCGTAGGCAAATTTCAGAAAGCCACGAAAGAATTGGCGACACGAGCCGTGGAAGCGGCTTATGAAGCTTTCCAAACCTGGAAGAAGAAAAGCGCTGAAGAGCGCGCGAATCTTTTGTTTCGCGTAGCCGAGATTGTGCGCGAACGAAAACACGAGCTCTCAGCGTGGATGGTTTATGAAGTTGGCAAGACCTGGCCTGAGGCTGACGGCGACACTGCCGAAGCCATCGACTTCTGCGAGTTTTATGCGCGCGAGATGCTGCGCTATGCCGAACCACCGCCGCTGACAAGCAATCCCGGTGAAGAAAATCGTTTGGAGTACATTCCCCTAGGCGTCGGCGCCGTGATTCCGCCGTGGAATTTTCCGCTCGCAATCATGGCTGGAATGACGTCCGCTTCTTTTGTCACCGGCAATACCGTGGTTCTTAAGCCTTCCTCCGACGCGCCCACGATCGCTTATAAGTTTTTTGAGATACTCGAGGAGGCGGGGCTTCCTCCCGGAGTCGTTAATTTCATGACTGGATCGGGTGCCGAAGTTGGCGACGTGGTCGTTGACCATCCCAAAACTCGATACGTTGCGTTCACCGGTTCCAAGGAAATCGGGTTGCGCATCAATGAGCGTGCGGCCAAGGCCCAGCCGGGGCAAATCTGGATCAAGCGTGTCGTTGCAGAGATGGGCGGCAAGGACGCAATCGTAGTTGCAGCCGATGCCGATCTCGAGGAAGCGGCGACCGGGATCGTGCAATCCGCTTTCGGGTTCCAGGGACAAAAGTGTTCAGCCTGCTCGCGCGCCATCATCGATGCCCAAGTTTATGAACCGATGCTGGAAAAGATAGTTGCGAAGACCGCGCAGATTAAATTAGGCGATCCGTCGGACACAAAAACGGCAATGAGCGCCGTGATCAACGAGAAAGCGTTCCGCACCATTACTGACTACATTGAAAAGGGCAAAGCCGAAGGTGGACGTGTTCTGGCCGGGGGAGGTTCGGATAGCGAACAGGGGTTCTTTATTGAGCCGACGATTATCGCCGACGTGAAGTCGGGCGATACGATTGAGCAGCAAGAGATCTTTGGACCGGTGCTGGCAGTCATCAAGGCAAACGATTTTGACGACGCGCTCAAGATCGCCAACGATACGGAGTTTGGTTTGACTGGGGCACTCTATAGCGCCGATGAAGCGAAACTTGATCGAGCGAGAGAGGAATTTCACGTCGGCAATCTTTATCTGAATCGCAAATGCACCGGCGCCCTCGTCGGGGTTCATCCCTTTGGTGGCTTCAACATGTCGGGCACGGATTCAAAGGCAGGCGGCCGCGATTATCTTTTGTTGTTCATGCAGGCCAAATCGATTGCCACCAAGGTCGGGGCCACGACAAACGCAAAAGCAGAGAAAGGTGCAGCACGCTAGTAATAACTAGCGCCGGGCAAGCTCAATTTTCTGACTGCAAATTTACTGCTGCTTTCCTACTGTTTGTTAAGTAAGAGCTGGATTGCGCATCGTCTTCATGGGAACGCCGGAAGCCGCCGTGCCGACTTTGCGGCGCGTGGTTGAAGCCGGTCATGAAGTTGTTGCTGTTTGGACCCAACCCGACAAACCAGCCGGAAGAGGCAATAAACTCACGGCACCGGCAGTAAAAGTTGCCGCCACCCTACTCGGTCTCAAAATCCACCAGCCGTCAAAGATAAGAACTGCGGAAGCAAAGAGCCTTTTCACTTCTCACGAAGCTGATCTGGCGATCGTGGTCGCTTACGGAAGAATTCTGCCGGCTGAATTTCTGCAAGCGCCACGCCGCGGCTGTATCAATGTCCACTTCTCACTTTTACCGCAGTATCGCGGCGCAGCGCCTGTTAACTGGGCCATCGTGAACGGCGATCAACAAACAGGTGTCACTACAATGATGATTGAAGAGGAGTTGGACTCCGGTCCGATACTCTTGCAGAAGGCCACTCCGATCGAGGAAAGAGAAACTGCCCCACACTTGATGTTACGTCTTGCCGACATGGGCGCTGGACTGCTGGACGAGACACTCAAGCAACTTGATCAAATCACGCCGCAGCCTCAGCGAAACGACGATGCTTCATTCGCTCCTGTACTGAAGCGCAGCGACGGCTTAATCGATTGGACTAAGAACGCAGTTGCGATCGAACTAATGGTTAGAGGTTTTCAACCCTGGCCCAATGCCTACTCTCATCATTCCGGAAACCGCATCGTGATCTGGCAAGCTGAGGCGCGGCCAACTACGGATCAAACGGCGGCCACCGGTGAAGTTTTGAAAGCCTCTGGTGCTGAGTTGATTGTGAAGTGTGGTGAACAAACCGAGTTGCAATTGGTTGAGATCCAGCCCGAAGCTAAACGGCGCATGAGCGTGCGCGATTACCTGAACGGTGCCCACCTTCAAACCGGCTCAAGATTTCAGTGAACAAGCTCGCCACAAAGAGTTCCCCTAAACAACGTAGCCAGGTGTCTCCAGCGCGTCTCGCCGCCTTTGAGATATTGCGCCGCGTTGCAGAAGGAGGATACGCCTCTGTTCTCCTGGCAGCGCGCGCCGAAGAACTAGAGCCAAGAGATCGTGCGCTCTGTCATGAGCTGGTGATGGGCGTCCTGCGTTTTCAACTCTGGTTGGACGTGGCCATCGAACACTTTGCCGCACGCTCAATTGAGCAACTAGACCTTCCAGTTAAGCTCGCTTTGAGACTCGGTCTCTATCAAATTCGTTTTCTAGCTCGAGTTCCCGAATCGGCCGCAGTCAATGAATCCGTTAATCTTACGCACGCCGCACGGGTCCGCTCCGCTGGTAACTTCGTAAACGCTGTGCTTCGTAGGGCGATCCGCGAGACCACCTATGATCCTGCAGCTGGACTCAACGATCCCATTGAAAGGTTGTCAGTTTCCACATCTCATCCGCACTGGTTAATTAGGCGATGGGATCGTTTATTCGGCGCACGAGAAGCGGAAGCGCTGGCAACGGCAAATAATCAACGGGCCCCACTCGCTTTTAGAGTTGTGCACGTGGAGGATTCAGCCGCAGTTCTGGAACAGTTGCGCGAGTCTGGTGCGCTGCTAGAACCTTCTCAGATCGCAGACGGTGCTTGGCGAATTCAGGGAGCAGGAAAATTGGCGCTGGAGTTGGCGCGCTCGGGCAAGATCTATTTCCAGGACGAAGCTTCGCAATTAGTCGCAAAAATTGTGGCCCCGGATCCGGGTGACGCAGTCCTCGATATTTGTGCAGCGCCCGGAAGCAAAGCGAGCCAAATCGCTGCTGCGCCAGCTGTTCGGATCATTGCGAGCGATAAACACTTACACCGGATCAAGACTGTTAGAGAGGTATTCCAATCCCATGATCTCGCCAATGGCAGCTGTTTGGTTCTAGATGGCGAAAGCAGTTTGCCATTCCGCAAGGGCAGTTTTGAACGAGTACTCGTGGATGCGCCCTGTACCGGAACCGGGACGCTCCGGCACAACCCCGAGATCCGCTGGCGCATCTCAGCCCCGGACATACTGGAGTTGTCGAACCGCCAGCGCCAAATCCTGACTGAGGCGTCGCATGTTGTGAAACCTGGTGGACATTTGATTTATTCAACGTGTTCGGTTGAACCGGAAGAGAACGAAGAGGTCGTGAGCGCGTTTATCCAATGCAGCCCGAACTTCGAGACGGCACAACTGGCAACCACCAAAGAGAAGTTCATTACAGCCACAGGCGCCGCGCGAACCTGGCCACACCGGGACGATACCGACGGGTTTTTTATCGCGGCTTTTACGCGTAAGCGATGATGGCACCAGCGGAGAAGACTGCTTGCGGCTGGTGATAGCGGATGTTAGACTTCGCCGCTTGGTTGAGCCGAGGTTGATCGCTTAACGGAGTCCGACTAAATAGTGAGTTTTGCACTTCAATCGCTTTCAGCGCTACGTGGCTTTGGTATCGTAGTATTGCTGGCGATTGCTTTTCTGTTCGGGCTCGCTACGACCGTCTATTTATCGCTCCGAAGTCCTGAAGTAACGGTTCCGGAGGTCCTCGGAAAAGATCGTTACGAAGCGGAAAGGATACTCGCTCAGGCTGATTTGAACTTCCGTGTGCGTGCGACTCGGCCGAGCAATCAGGTTAAAGCGGATACAGTGTTGTTTCAGTTGCCACGCGCCGGCGACGTCGTGAAAGCGGGCCAGACTGTAGCGATGGATGTCAGCCGGGCCACCCAGGCAGGAGAGGCGTCCGATGCAGAGGCAACTGACAAGAAGGTCGAGGCAGACAAAGCCGCCAACGCAAATGCAAACGCCGGCAAGAATGAAAACGAAAACCGCCCGCGGCGTAACCGGAATACAAACAAGAACACCAACGAAAACGGAAATGCTAATGCGGCGACAAATCGGAACAGTAATGAGAACAGCGGGCGTTCGAATACAAACAATGCGAATTCGACAACCAATCGCCCCATAGATAACGGGAATTCTAATTCGACCCGCAACGTAAACCAGCGAAGTTCAAACCAGAACGACAATCGGCGGCCAGTGGTTCCTAAGCCGTCGCCAAAACCGCCTGCGGGCAGGCAAAACGACAATCGTTGACGTAATGGTGAACGGCCGAACAATTGAAATAGCTCCCTCGATTTTGTCGGCAGATTTTGCGCGATTGGGTGAGGAGATTGCGGCGGTTGAACGGGGTGGCGCTGGCTTATTGCATGTTGACGTGATGGATGGTCACTTTGTGCCGAACATTACCATTGGCTTACCAGTGGTTAAATCTCTGGCCGCAGCGACCCGATTGCCCATCGACGCGCATCTGATGATTTCTGAGCCCGGACGTTATGCTGAGCAATTTGTGGCTGTCGGCGCCAAAATGGTCTCTGTACACGTCGAGGCAGATGCCCATTTGCACCGGACTTTGATGGCTATCAAAGCAGCGGGCGCTCAAGCTGGCGTGGCGATAAACCCGGCCACTTCCTTAGCTGCACTCGGGGAAGCGATTGGGTTCGCGGACTATATTTTGGTCATGTCGGTTAATCCGGGGTTTGGCGGACAACGCTTCATTACTCCGGCGCTCGAAAAAGTGCGGCGACTGCGGCAGATGCTTGATGAGCGCAGGCTGAAAGCAAGAATCGAGATCGACGGAGGCATCGATCTAAACAACATCAGCGAAGTTGTTGCTGCCGGCGCCGAAATTTTGGTGGCCGGATCGGCAATCTTCGGTGCTGCTGATCCACAGGAAGCGACACGCTTGATGCGCGAAGCGACCTTAGAGTGGGCGTGAGGATTGACGATTGGCGATTGCCAAGTGGCTTTTCGGTTTCAGGGTTTGGAATTGACAATCGGAATTGCCGTGCAGGTTTCGGTAATCGATCAAATCGGCAATCGCCAATTAATTCAGTTGGCAATTATTTTTGGAGGCTTTACATGCGAGTTCGCATTTTTTCCATCGCAGCAATTTGCTTCGCGCTGCTGGTCTGTCTTTCTGGTAATACTTTCGCCCAAGCCACCGGTAAGACGAGCGATTTGTCGCCCGTGCAACGGCTGGAGGTGATGAGATCCAAGCTCGACTCCCTTCGGAGATCACTTGGGAGCGCCATAAATTCACTTCCTGCCAAAGCATCTGACAAAGACAAACCGAATCCGGACGACCCTCGCGAGCGGTTGCGTGGCCTGGATAAAGAAGTCGGATCGATTCTTTCTGAAGTTAACGACATTCGCGGTAAGCAGGATCGGGCTGAACGCTACGATACAAGCGTGCTGGAGCGTCTCGAGACTTCGGTAGCTGACATTGATCTTCGAGTTCAGGGGGGTCTACAGGCGACCGCGGGTGCCCGCAGTGCGACGGCTAACGCTGGCACAGCACCCGCCAGGAAGAAGAAAAAAGGCAAGTTCTTCGGCTTGTTCGGTGGCGGCGATGAGAAGTATGCCGAGTTGACTGGTACGGTCGCGCCGGGCCGGGATCGGGTTCTGTTTGAGGAAGCGGCAAAGCAAGTAAGGAAGGGCAGTCACGAGACTGGCCGTTTGCTGTTTACGACGATCATTAACACCTATCCCGATTCGCCGTTTTTGTCGCTGGCTAAGCTCGCCATTGCGGATTCCTTTTATCTTGAGGGGACAACGAGCTCACTGATTCAGGCAGCGCAGGCATATCAGGATTGGCTTACGTTTTTTCCTACCGATCCTCTCGCCGACGACGCGATGCTCAAAGTTGCCGAAGCGGAAATGCGTCAGATGGGCCTCGCGGATCGCGACATTACTCATGCGCGAAAAGCCGAGCAGCGGCTCAAGGTTTTGATCCAGCAGTATCCCCAATCAAAGTTGCGGCCTTACGTGCAGGAGCGCTTAAACGAGGTTCAGGAGAATCTCGCGATGCACAATCTGCAAATCGGCAATTTTTATTACAAGGTCAAATACGAAACAAAGAAAGGCGGGCTGAAAGGCGCCCAGTCTCGCTTCAAAGAGATAGTGGAAAAGTATCCAAACTTTTCATACATGGACGAGGTCTTGTTTCGTCTCGCGACGACCTATCAACAGGAAGAAGAACCAGACGAAGCTGCCAAGTACTACCAGCAATTGCTTCGTGATCATCCCAACAGCGAATTCGGTGACAAGGCAAGGGATCAGCTGAGTATCATTGGAGCTCCGATCCCCGAGCCGGATCCTTCCAGGAAAAGTGTCATCGCGCCTGAGCGTCCCGGTTTTGTCGGCACCTTGATGCAGGAGATTACTGGCAAGGCAAATGTTAGTACGAGCCGGGATGGTATCTTGATTAGTCGCGACAGCGAAGAAGGTAGCGACCTGATCGATGAGGCGTTGAAACATAACGGCGAGTTGCCAACCACCACAACTCCCGTAGCGCCGGTCCAGCGTACTGATCGTCTAGAGAAGAAAACCGAGGTGCCCGTCGGCGCCGCGGCGACGCAACCCTCGCCCAAGCCGTAACTTTAAGTTAAGTCTGTTTTGTGCGGCCTGCTGTTAATTCAGCAGGCCGTTTTCCTTGACCGCTCTTTCCCAGAATGAATAAGGCTGGTATTTTTGCAGCATAAAAAAGCGTGAGGAGTTGCGGGTGCCGTCACAAACCGGATTGCCAACCAACGTCGAATCAGAATTAACGCGCCGGCACAAAGCCGCGGCAACAACCGTGATTGGTCTGCTGGTCGCCACGCTTCTCCTGTGCCTGATCGCCTATTTGAGTGAGCGTTTCGTTACACCACAGAACAACGCTTCCCTCGATATCGGCGTGCGGATCACCATCATGATCTTCGGTTTGGGTTCGATTGTGCTTCGGCGCACAAGATTCGCCACCATGCGGCTGCAGGACATCGGCGGCTTGGGAGGCGCCCCTGCTTTGCTGCGGACTCTCGAGAAAACCACGCTGCAAGTGGCGCTAATCGGGGCTGCGCTTTCTGTGCTCGGCTTTGTGGCGACGCTAACCACCGGCAATGACTTCTACACCTACGGCGCCGGCATCATCGCCATCGTAATCCTCCTTTATTGTTATCCCACCAAGACCTCTTGGGTTCGTACCGTCCAGCGGTTCGCCCCAATGGACGATGAGCCCAAATCCTCAGTTCTCGCTCTCGAATAGTCCCGCTCGACCAAATCCTGCGCAAAGAGTTTCGCTTTTAAAGGGAAATCCCGCATTTGCCAAACCTGTTGATCCAGGGCTGGGAATTTTGTTACCTTATCTGTGACAATTCCTGACCTGCCGGCCCCGGCAAGGTCTTCACTCAACAGCCCTCCTCCGGGCCCTGAGCTCGGCAACCTCGCATTCGTTGCCAGGCACGACACTCAATACTCATGAAGGTTCGTACCCGATCATACTCGACGCTCGTGCACACCGTTTCAACTGCACTCGGAAGCCTTTTCCTAGTGGGGTTCATTGGACTTAGTGCAGCAGCGCAGACGGTGACGCCGCGCCCTGTGGCTCGGCTCATTAGCGCATCACCAAACGAAGCAAGGTCCCGACGCATCGGTGGAACCTACGGTGTGAATTTTACCGCGACTGCTGCACTCGCAGCTTCACCGTCTTTTGCGGAAGCGACGACGCCCGAACAACGGGCATTCAAAACCACCAATGAGTTGCGTTTGAAAAATGGGTTGGCGCCGCTGGAGTGGGATGCGGAACTGTGCGTCCTTGCGCGACAACACTCACGCAATATGTCGGTGCTCGAATTCTTTTCCCATGAAACTCCTGAAGGCTTTAGGCTGCGAGACCGGGCGCGCCTGGCAGGGATTCGTTATCGCGTGATTGCGGAAAACATCGCGTATAATCAGGGCTTCGAAGATCCAGGAGCGTTTGCGGTCGAGCGCTGGACGATTTCTGCTGGACACCGTGCGAATCTGCTTAGCTTTGAATTTCGCGCTTCGGCAGTCGGAAGTTTCGTTGCTCCTGACGGAACAGTTTTCTTGACCCAACTTTTCATTCTGCGCTAAACGCCGAACAAGAGCATAAAAAGGCGGCTGGCGCGCGACGTCAGCCGCCTTTTTCTTGTGATCATTAACCCGTTCTCCATTCTCTCGTTCGCCAAAGTCAATCTCAGCCTGCGCATCCTCGGCAAGCGTCCCGACAACTATCATGAGGTTCAGACAGTGCTGCAGACTGTCTCGCTGCACGACCGGCTTAATGTGGTCAAGACTTCCGGCGGAGAGATTGTTTTTACCTGCGATGATCGGGCAATTCCGGTCGACGACGGCAACCTGATTGTTAAGGCGGCAGAAGCGCTGCGGGAAAAATTTCGAGTTACGAATTCCTGCGAGATTCAACTAACAAAACGGATCCCGGTGCAGGCAGGCCTCGGTGGCGGGTCGTCAAATGCGGCAGTTACGTTACTGGCGCTGACACGCATCTGGGATCTTCCCGCCACTTCCGCTGAATTGCTTGAGTTGGCGGCCACTCTCGGCGCGGATGTGCCGTTTTTTCTTGCAGGTGGGTGTGCGTTGGCTACTGGCATCGGAACTGAGCTGACACCACTTCCCGATCTTCCGCGGCTACAAATTTTGATCGTCGCTCCGTCTGTTACAGTGTCGACTGCCATCGCGTATCAAGCGCTAAAAGCCCCTGCCTTGACAACATCCGACTCGGTCTCTAGACTTGCTATTTCGCGTACACAGGCTATTTTTTCCGATTCGAAACCGTGGCTCGTGTGTGATCATTTAGAGAATGATTTTGAGCGAGTGATCTTTGATATAGAGCCTGAGATTCGGCGCGTGAAAGAAGCACTGATTCAGGCTGGCGCTCGTTGCGCTTTGCTCGCTGGTAGCGGTTCGAGCGTCTTCGGTATCTTTGACAGTAATGAGGTGCTCAGCGGCGCCGCTCAAGCCTTGCGACAGGAAAGCGGTTGGCGGATCTTTTCTTGTGTTACTCTGTCGCGCGACGAATACTTACACGCGTTGAGTTCTGCCATTCCTGGGCGTTGAACGAAGGATTCTGATACTGGGGCGTAGCCAAGTGGTAAGGCACCGGTCTTTGGAACCGGCATTCGTAGGTTCGAATCCTCCCGCCCCAGCCAATTTCAGATCGCCAATTTGCGGATTGCCGGTTGGCGATTGTCGGATCCCCTCCCTGACGACGAGATCACAATCGAAAATTGGCAATTAGCAATCGGCAATTTCTAACTTTCATATGAGCACAACCGGCGGCATCAAGGTTTTTTGCGGCAACGCAAACCCACAGTTAGCGGAAGAGATAGCGAAACACCTTGGTTGCGATATGGGACGGGCGTTCGCCGAACGTTTCTCTGACGGTGAGTTTAACTTTCAGATCGACGAGAACGTTCGCGGCGGCGATGTTTTCATAGTGCAACCGACTTCCCCGCCGACCGATGCGCATTTGATGGAACTGCTGGTAATGCTCGACGCATTCCGACGCTCTTCAGCTGAACGCATCACGGCAGTGATTCCTTATTATGGTTACGCCAGGTCTGATAAGAAAGATCGTCCACGCGTGCCGATTTCAGCGCGACTCGTAGCAAACCTGATCACCGTTGCCGGGGCTGATCGTTTGTTGACGATGGATTTACACGCGGCGCAGATACAAGGGTTCTTTGATATCCCTGTCGACCACCTTTATTCCGCGCCGGTAATGATTGGGTACTATCAGGATAATCCGTTACCCAATTTAACTGTGGTTGCTCCTGACACTGGCGGAGCGGAAAGAGCACGTGCTTACGCCAAGCGGTTGGATGCGGAACTCGCGCTCTGCGACAAGCGTCGTGAAAAGGCGAACGTTGCGGAAGTAATGAATGTGGTAGGCGACGTCCGCGGCCGGAGTTGTTTGATTGTTGACGACATGTGCGACACCGGCGGTTCCCTTACGAAAGTGGCGAGAGCCTTAAAAGAGGCCGGCTCCGGACGAATTCATGCGTGCTTCACCCATCCGGTGCTTTCAGGCAAGGCCATTGAGAAGCTGGGTGAGTCAGAGATTGAACAGATAATCGTTACGAACACGATTCCGCTACGCGACCGTGCGTGCGAGTTGGAAAAGATAAAAGTACTTAGTATCGCGCCGCTTCTGGCGAAAGCGATCAAGTCGATCCATGAGGAGACCAGCGTTTCCTCGCTCTTCGTATGAAGGGCAAACACTGATGGCTTAAAAGAAGACCATCAGCGATCGCAGCGCTTTGCGATTGCCGATTGCCAATTGCCAATTTGTCAGCCTGCAAGCTTGACTGTTTACGGCAAGCTGAAGGGCTCAGACAACCGGAAATCGTCAATCGTCAATCGGCAATTTCGTTGGGTCGCTGAACGTCTGTATGAGGAGTGATTATGGCTGAGCACGAAGAGATAACGATCAAAGCGCAGGTGCGCGAGGGCCGTGGTAAGAACGACGCCCGCAGAACGCGCCGCGAGGGTCTGGTTCCAATTACCATTTATGGCGGTGGCGGAGAAACACTTGCCGCAGCCGCGCCGTTGAGCGCACTGGCAGCGGTGCTGCGTTCCGAAGCAGGTCGTAACACGATCTTCACTTTGGATGTCGAAGGCGTGGGTCCCAGCGAAGTGATGTTTCACGATCGGCAGATCGATCCGGTGCGCGGGCGGTTGGTGCATGCTGACTTCCAGCGGCTGGTTAAGGGTCAGAAGATTGAAGTGACTGTTCCCCTCCACCTCGTCGGCGAGCCGGTCGGAGTTAGAGAAGAGGAAGGGGTGCTCGAGCAGATCATGCGCGAACTCGAAATTCGTTGCGAGCCGCGAGAAATTCCTGACGCCATCGACGTTGACGTATCGAACCTAGGAGTCCACGACGTGTTGCACGTTTCGGATATTCCTGTGGGCGAGAACATTGAGATTCTTAACGAACCAGACGCCGTCGTGGCCACGGTCGGCATCGTTCGCGAAGAACCTGTAGCGGCGCCGCCGGTTGAAGAAGAAGTTGCAGCTGAGCCTGAAGTAATCGCCAAGGGCAAGAAGGACGAGGAAGGCGAGGAAGAGCCGGCGAAGAAGAAAGAGTAGTGAGATTGCCGATTTCCGATTTCCAATTGCCGATTGGTCTCTGGAGTACAAGTGGTGGAATCAAATCGGCAATCGGCAGTTGGCAACCGCCAATCCGATCAAGTGCCAATCAGCCATCGGCAATCGGCAATATTGATCGTGGGCCTCGGAAATCCCGGCGCTGATTATGACTGGTCGCGTCACAATCTAGGGTTCATGTTGATTGACAAGCTGGCTAGCGAGGCCGGCATCGAATGTAAACGGCGAGAGTGTCAGGCACTCGTCGGGCGAGGCGAGGTTGAAGGCGCGGCCGTAAAACTGGTTAAGCCCCAAACCTTCATGAACCTGAGCGGGTCGGCGGTCTCTTGCCTGCTCGCGAAGCATAAGCTTCCCGAACCGGGCCGACATTTGATAGTTATCAGTGATGACCTGGCATTGCCGTTCGACCGCATTCGTATTCGCGAACGAGGCTCCGCGGGTGGTCATAACGGGTTGAAGTCGATCATCGCCAGCATTGGCACGAATGAATTCATTCGCTTGCGGCTTGGCATTCAACCGGAACATCCGCTCGCTGATACAAAGAGTTTCGTGCTCGATTCGTTTCCGCGATCTTCGCGTGCGGCAGTCGAGCAGATGATCGAAAGGGGCGTTGCTGCAGTGCGCTGTATTCTCCGGGATGGCGTTTTGAAAGCAATGTCGGAATATAATTCGTAAATCGTGAATCGTAAATGGTGAACCGTGAATCGAATGGTAGCAAGCTTACTAAGAGACAATTAGGTATTAATTAATTCCGATTAACAATTCACGATTTACAATTCACGATTCACGATTTACGAACAACAACCTTCTTGCTTCATCCGATTGAAGATGAGGCTGGACATCCATAAGGAGGATGATTTTGGCAACACCAAGGCAATACGAAGTAGTTTTTATCGTCGATCCCGGCGCGGACGAGGCAGAGGTTACCCGCCTCACGGAAAATCATAAACAAATCGTCACCGATCAGGGTGGCATCGTTACCAAGGAAGAGAGCTGGGGCAAGCGTCCTCTCGCTTACGAGATCCTGCATCACACCGATGGCAATTTTGTGTTGCTGGAGATCGAAGGCACCGGTCGCGAGATCGCCGAGCTGGAACGACGAATGCGAGTTAACGATCGCATCATCCGTTATCTAACGGTGCGCGTCGACGAAGACCGTCGTCGTGCGGAGAAGTTTAAACAGCGCCGTGCCCGCAAAGCCGAGAAACGTCCGTCGAGCGGAACTGGGCAAAGTCGTAGCAACGTTGCCTCTGAGTTTGCCGGCGAGGACAACCGGGAATAGGAGAAACATATGTCTAGTAATTATGAAGACCGCTCGCGCGGGTACAACGGTGATGATGATATGGATCGGGGGCGGCCGATGGGCCGCGGCGGTCGCCGCATGCACCGGCGCCGTGTTTGCCGCTTCTGCATGGAGAAAGCCGATCTGATCGATTTTAAAGACGTGAGGCTGCTGCAGAACTACATTCCCGAACGCGGCAAGATTATTCCCCGCCGTATCACCGGCAATTGCGCCATTCACCAACGCATGCTTGCCGAAGCAATCAAACGAGCACGCAATATCGCGCTGCTTCCATACTCGACGGATTAAGGAAGGAAGCCGTTCATGGCACATACAAAAATTCTTTTACGCGAAGATGTGGACGATCTCGGCGCCCGCGGCGAGATTGTCCGAGTCAAAGCAGGCTACGCGCGCAATTATTTGTTGCCCCGGAAGCTTGCCGTACAAGCCAATACCGGCAACGTCAAACAGATTGAACGCGAGCGTGAGCTGCTCTTGAAGAAGGCTGCCACCGAGCGCGCTACGGCGGACGCCCAGGCCGACAAGATGCGCAGCCTGATGCTGACGTTCGAGCGGAAAGCCGGCGAACAGGGCGCGCTCTACGGATCGGTAACATCGATGGACATCGCTGAAGCTTTGCAGCAGCGGGGCTACGAAGTTGATCGGCACCGCTTGCACTTACGAGAACCCTTGAAGCGCCTGGGCGACTTCACTGTGCAGCTACGCTTGCACCGCGAGGTGACGGTGGACTTGCAAGTAAAGATCGCACCGGAAGGCGAATTGATTGCTGGTCACATGACCGCGGAACAGGAAGCGGAAATGTCGAAGCAGACAGAAGCTGCTCAAGCTGATGAGGGCGGTGAGGCAGAAGAATAACGAACGATCGGGTCAGAATGTTGGCGAGACTTGTAGGGGCGTGCTTCTATTGCGCGCCCCATAGTTTTGGGTCAAGTGCTTCATTTTGTAGGGGCGTCGCTCCCCAGGCGCCTCCGTTTCTAACTAAAAACAGGAAGACTATGGTTGGCCTGAGGGCCGTGTAGTATAGTCCGTAACTCGCAAGCTAAACGACCGCAGCTCATTTTATCTTCTCTACATCCACATCTTAGAAAATCTTCATGGCCGCAGCAGAGCAATCACTCGAACGCGCTTTACCAAACAGTGCAGAAGCCGAACGAGCCATCCTTGGCGGCATCGTCCTTGATAATGGCTTGATTAGCCAGGCAATCGAACTAATCAAACCGGAAGATCTGTATGTGCCTTCGCATCGCCGCATCTTCATGGCGATGATTGCTTTGTTTGAGCGCAGCGCCGAAATCAATCCCATTTTGATCGGCGAGGAACTCAAGAAGGAAAACGCGCTCGAGTCTGTTGGCGGCATTTCGTTTATTGCGAACCTGACTTACGGTTTACCGCACTCGACCAACATCGCGCATTACGCCAAAGTGGTGCGCGGCAAATCGATGCTTCGCCAGCTGATTCGGGCCGCCGGAAAGATCACTCAGGAAGCCCTGGAGCAGGAAGATGAACCCGAGATCATTCTGGATCATGCGGAACATGCCATCTTCCAGCTCGCCGATGAACGCATTCGCCAGGGCTTCGTCCATGTGAAGCCGGTTGCTGAAGAGCTTTTAGAAAAGATTCAGGAGATGGAAGGGCGTGCAGCCGTCCTGACGGGACTGACCACTGGTTTTGCCGATCTCGACAAGATGACGTCGGGCTTGCAGAAGCAGGATTTGATCATCGTCGCCGCCCGGCCCTCGATGGGAAAGACCAGTCTCGCCCTCATGCTGGCCGAGAATGCGGCAATTCACGCGGGCGCCGTAGTCGGCATCTTCTCACTGGAAATGTCGAAAGAGGCCCTCGTGATGCGCATGCTCTGTTCGCAGGGCAATATCGATGCCCAACGTTTTCGCAATGGATTTCTTTCGCGGCCCGAATGGGCGCAGATTGCCAAATCGCTCGGTACGCTCGCCGACGCTAAGATCTTTCTGGACGACACCGCCGGTATTAGCGTTCTTGAAATGCGCGCGAAAGCCCGACGCCTTGCTGCCGAACAGAAGCGATTGGATCTGATCGTCGTCGACTATTTGCAGCTCATGTCCGGTTCTGCCAAGCGAGTCGAGTCGCGGCAACAGGAAGTGTCGCAGATTTCCCGAGAGCTAAAAGGACTGGCAAAAGAAATGAACGTGCCGGTGGTGGCTCTGTCTCAACTTTCCCGCGCGCCGGAGTCGCGTTCTGATCATCGTCCGCAACTCGCGGATCTGCGCGAGTCAGGCGCGCTCGAACAAGACGCTGATGTTGTCGCCTTCATCTATCGCGAAGAGCAATACAAGACTCCCGAAGAGCGCGCGAATCTTCCTGAAGATCAAAAGAACGTCGCGGAACTGATTGTTGCCAAGCAACGCAATGGTCCCACCGGCACTGTCGATTTGCGATTCACACCCGCGAGTATGCGTTTTGATAATCTCTATCGCGAGTAAATTCAAGTGATTAACTCTTGACCCTTCCGTGCAGGTGGAATAATCCGCGCATCAAGGATACGGTCCCGTTACAAGGTAGTAACTCACTCGTTCTGATATCTAACCTCGCAGCAAGGGCTTCTTCAGAATCTCACCGGACTTGCGCCGATGGGTCATGATCGCGGATAGACCGCAGCAGCCGTATGTTTGGCTACAACTCTTTCCGACTCAGTCCAGCATAGACCTCAATTATTTTGTCCCTCCGACAGTGGACGTAAACATGAAACTCCAAAACCGGTTTTTGCTCTTAACATTTCTTTTCGTAGCACTTTCCGGTTGGTGCAGCAAAACTCCAGACCCGGGAAGGGGTGGCACGTCGCCCATAAACGAGTTGAAAAGCGCTGCGCCTCCAAGGCTGCTCTCAGCCACGGGCGAGGAAGTCACCTTTTTCCCTACTTATGGCTACAGAGAGGGAAATGGCTGGAATATTCACGTGCGCAGCTGGACGCATCAGAGTAGGTCTCATGTGGATAAGGTCGTCACCAAGCTGGCAACGGTACTCGCGACCGTAAAAACAAATGCGACTCGGCCGAGATGGCCAATTTTCAATCTCGCTCTAATGACTTTGAAGATGATGACAAGTCCCTCGAGAAAGTAATCATCAGATTCGACGACGACCCGGACGGAACATCATACGAGTTCAATAAGCGCAGTGATGCTAACGGCATTGCCGAATTGGATTTAACTTTAACCGATGAACGGGCAAAGCAATTGCTGGCGAGCCAGAAGTCAGCGAACGAGTGGCTGACCTTTAGCGCCTATCTCAGAAGATCATACCGGCCGCGGTCGAATCAGGTTAATTGAACCCGAGGGTGTATCGCTGATCTCTGATATCGACGATACAATCAAGATTACTGACATCCCGGCAGGTAAAGACACCGTTCTCAAAAACACTTTTTGCAGGGAGTTTAAGTCGTTGCCGGAAATGGCGCAGAGCTACAGCGATTTGGTCGATGTTCCCGTGCACTATGTTTCGGGAGGGCCGCAGCAGATGTTTGGGCCGCTCTATGATCATCTGATCGTTGGCCCAGGAGGATTTCCGGAAGGGACCTTCCACCTGAACTTTTTCCCCAAGAATATTTTGTCAGCTGAGACGGTCAGGCTTGCCGTTGGAGGGTTTACCTCCACTTTTATTCACAAGGTAAACGAAATTACGAAACTTATGGATAAGTTTCCGCGCCGCCAATTCATTCTGGTTGGAGACTCCGGCGAAGTAGACCCGGAAGTTTACAAAAGAATCAGAAGAGAAAGACCTAATCAGGTGAAGGAAATCCGGATTCGCGATCTCATCAATGACTCCGACCCAAACGCCAATCCTGATCGACTGGAGGGAATTGTGATCATTAAGGTAGACCCGGTGATCTGCGTCGACGAGGATCATTTCAAAAGTCTTTCCAAGAAGCTTAAAGAGATAGATTCGACAAAAACTTACAGAAGGAATACGTCACCACCTTGCGGCGGCTAGCGGAAGAGAACCTCAAATGTCTAACGACTCAAAGCACCCCATTGTCCTCGCGCATGGCATCGCGAGATTCGATTTTCTACTGGAAATACTCAAGCAGAAACTAAAAATACCCGACACCGAGCTTGGCGAACATTTTCATTACTTCAAAGGTGTGAAGCCTCATTTGGAGTTGCATGGCTTCACGGCGTTCCATCCGAACCAGGACTTTGCCGGCTCGGTTGAGTTAAGATCCGGACAGTTACGGCAGCGGGTCGAGGAAGTGTTGGCGCAAACCGGTTCGGCAAAGGTGCACATCATTGCGCATAGCATGGGCGGTCTCGATGCGCGCCACATGATTGTGGATCTTGGCATGGCTGACAAAGTTGCAAGCCTCACCACTATCGGCACGCCTCATCGCGGTACTATTCTCGCCGATCACATTCTCAGTCATGGCGGCATGCTGCTGATGGACGTGCTAAAACGCGTCGCCAATGTCGACGGCTTTGTTGACCTCACGATCGCGAAGTGCGAAGAGTTCAATCGTCGTGCTGAAGATTCAGAAGCAAGAAACGCGGTGGCTTATCAAACCTACGCGAGCTCTGAAGATGTTCGTCGCGTCTTTGCCCCACTGATTCCTTCCTGGATGTTCATACGCGACCACGAGGGCAAAAACGACGGCCTGGTACCATTCGGTTCGCAACAATGGACTGAGGAATTGATTGCCAGCGATGGCCGGCGCAAGCCGGTCGCACGCAAAGAATTTCCGTTGCCGGCTGATCACTTGAATCAGGTTGGCTGGTGGGATCCTCAGGAAGCCGCGTTTGGACTGACCAGCGTCTTCAAGCAGAAGGCTAGCTACGAAGACAAGATCAAGGACGTGTATCTGGAGATTGCCAAGAGCCAGGTGTAGAAAATTTAACTTCAGTTCCGTGGCGATTCAAATGCTGACTCGCCTCGCACTTATCGCGCGCACGTCATTCCTCATCTCGCTAATTGACCCGGAGAAGGGCTTTCAGGCACATTTAGTCACCGATGCCTGCTTCTCAGAATCCTTTTCCCAACAATATCTCTGGTCGCCGTCCTACCTGGGCCGAAATTGATCTCGATGCCCTGGCCGCAAATTTCCACGTAATCAAACGCCACGTTAGCCCAGGTATTAACGTGATGGCTATCGTGAAGGCGAACGCCTACGGCCATGGAGCGGTTGCCTGTGCGCGACGACTAGCCTCCGAAGGAGCCGACTGGTTTGGAGTAGCACTTCCGGAAGAGGGGATTGAACTACGGGAGTCTGGGATCAATCAGCCGATTCTCTGTCTGGGCGGATTTTGGGAAGGACAAGCCGCTGCGTGCGTGAAATATCATCTGACACCCGTCATCTATCGTCTCGACATGATGGAACAGCTGGACCGCGCAGCGCGCGCTGCCGGCGCCGTGGTCGATGTACATCTGAAGATTGACACTGGCATGGGTCGCCTGGGCTTTCGCTTTGATGAACTCGATGCGCCCGAGCTAAAACGATTCGACAATCTTCGAGTTGATGGCTTGATGACTCATTTCGCCGCCGCCGATAATCCAGCCTGCGAAGCGCTAACTGAAGATCAGATTACGCGTTTCGCGTCAGCGGCTGGTGCTTTCCGTCAGGCCGGACACGAGCCAACGTTTCTGCACAGCGCCAACTCGGCGGCGATCTACAGTCATCCCGATGCCTGGGGCAACATGGTCCGTCCAGGCGGCGTGTTGTATGGGCTCTGGCGCGACGTTCTTCCGGCGAAGGTCGAAGCCTCGGAGTTGAAGCATGTGATGTCGTTGCATTCGCGCATTAGTTTGCTGAAGTGGGTGCCGGCGGGCGAGACGATTGGCTACGGTTGTACTTTTGAGGCATCGCGAAAAACTCTCGTGGCCACGATTCCCATTGGTTATGACGACGGATATCCACGAGCGATGTCGAATCGCGGACATGTATTGGTGCGGGGCGTTTATGCCTCGGTTATCGGACGCATCTCGATGGATCTGACACTCGTTGACGTCACGAGTGTGGCGGGAGTCGAGTCCGGTGATCCGGTAATATTGATCGGCAGCGATCGGGGCGAAGGGCAGTCTGTTACGGCGGAAGAGATCGCGAAAATCTCCGGGACGCTGTCGTATGAAATTACCTGCGGGATCGGCAGCCGCGTACCGAGATTTATCCGCGAGGTGCCGGCTCCGCCGCCCGGTGCGCGGTAAGTCTTTGACTTACCGGGTTATCATTTTTATAAACTTCCGCGAGGCTCAGCCTCGCGGTGCTCAATTCAGGTCCTTGTCCGTAGGTCAGAGACTTACCGCACCAGTTGGCAGAATCGGCGAATGATCAATCCCAATACTATCCAAATCCAAGTCACCGAAACCGACAGCGTCACGGCGCTGCTCTATCCTGCCGCTAAAACGAATCGCCTGGGAGTTACTCTGATTCTTGGCCATGGGGCCGGCGCCAATCAGTCCAGCGCCTTTATGCGTCTCTTCGCCAACGGACTTGCCCAGCGCGGCCTCGACGTTATGACTTTCAACTTCCTCTATTCCGAACGCGGCCGCGGCGCGCCTGATCCAAAAGCAAAACTGGAAGCCTGTTACGAAAAGGTTATTGAAGCTGCCGCTAAGCATAAGAAGCTGACGGGAAATAAAATCGCGGTGGGCGGCAAATCGATGGGGGGCAGAATTGGCTCGCAAGTGGCGGCAGCTGATGCTTCACAAATCTCCGCGCTCGTGTTTCTCGGCTATCCCCTTCACCCGCCGGGAAACCTGGAAAAGATGCGCGATGCTCACCTGCCCGAGATCAAAGCGCCAATGCTGTTCCTGCAAGGCTCGCGGGACGCGTTTGGAACGACGCAAGAGCTTCGCGCCGTATTCAAGAAGCATAAGCTGCGGGCCACTCTCTATGAGATTGCTGGCGGTGATCACTCATTCAAAGTTCCGAAGAGCGCCGGCCTCACGCAGGAAGAAGTCTTCGAGTCAGCGATGAACGAGATCGAGCGTTGGCTGAAGGCTATCTAATTCATTCTTGTCCGCTACAAGATTGCGGTTTCTTCCAGCATTCTCCCGGCGGCGAATCGCTCCAACTGCAGGAGCGATGTATCAATCAGATCCGAATGCCCGCGAAGGATTAAGTCTGCGGTAATCCTTCCTGAAGCCGGCGAGTGCATTACGCCGTGGCCGCTGAAGCCGTTTACGAAATATAAACCCTCCACCTCAGGCGCGGGTCCGATGATCGCGTGATGATCCGGGGTCATCTCGTACAAACCTGCCCAGGCGCGGCGAGGATTCACAGCAGCATCGACCATGCAGGGAACTCGATCGGCTGCATGCGTCAGAATCTTTTCCACAAAAGTCGGATCGAAGTCAGTCTTGAACCCCGGGGTCTCTTCAGGATCGTTCCACGCAAGCAGAATCCCTTTGCCTTCACGGCGGAAATGGAAACCAGTAGACATAT
>JBPCMI010000169.1:0-14026 GCA_051002415.1 Pyrinomonadaceae bacterium | reverse complement strand
GCTCGGTGATGTAGTTGAGAATGTCGCGGATGTCCGCGTTCACAACGTTAAGATTGATCGGTTCGCCTACGAATCCCGGTTGACCGTATTGACGGCCCTGCTCCGATTGGCTGGCACTGCCCGAAGACATGCCGGGTTTACCTTGAGCCGGATTCTGAGTCCGATCCTGATCTTCAGAATTCCGCGCAGCCACAATTTCGGCGGCCAGGCGAGCTTCTTCGTTCGCTGAGAGCGGGATGTAATGCACCAGTTTTAGGGTGGCGGGTGTTGCAGTTGCGGGGTGCGTAGCAATGATTCCAGCCAGAGTATTCGCGCCGGCAAGGCTCAAACACATCAGGACGAGCGCGGTCCTTTTAATGGCTGCAAGAATTGGTGACTGATAAGGCATCGTTTCCCTCCTTAAGGGAATTACTGGACGAGACCGCCACGCACTACGCTCATTTTGCTATCGCAACTAAAGCGCGCGCCGCACTTGCGGCTGCGTCCGAAGGTTAATTGTCAAACCGCGCAATCCGACGTTCGAGTTTAGAGAGGTTCGGATTGCGACAGAGGAAAAGGCCGGCGCCGTTACTGCACGCCAGCAGAGAGTTAGTTAGGCTTGTTGGCCTGAGCCGAGGTGTCTTGCTTCTTATCTGACTCGGAGGCGGGTGCGGCAAGCGAGGACGGAGTGGTGCTCATGTCCGTCGGCGAGCCGGGTTGGCGTAACGATTTAATTTCGACCGAACGTTCTCGACGTCCATCCGTGAAAACAGTTTCGCGCCGAAAGATCAGACGATTGTCTTCGATAGCCACTAGCTGGCCATCATAAAAACGTTCGCCGGGATACAACACATACGACAAGTTGATGGGAGTGGCCTCGACGATCGCCGCATAGCCGCGCGGTGAACGCGAGATTCCCACAACTTGCATTTCGCTAAGCAACAAGGCAGTCGTCGGCTTCGGTGCTGCGATACGCGCACTCATTGCCGCGGCTTTCTGTGCTCGATATTGGGCAATGCGCTCCTGGATCGAAGGAATCGCGACCAGGTTCGAACTTCGCTTCGCTGCCGGACGCGGCGCTTCAAATTTGCGAAAAGGATCGCGACCCGAATCAGAGATACGCTTTGTGCCTGGCTTTTCGGCGACGGATTTTTGCTCCTGGGCATTTGTCGTCCCAGCGATCCCGAATGCGCAGCTGAGGGCGATTGCCGCGGAGATGAATCTGATTTTCTTGGAATGCATCATGTTTCTTCCTTAACGTGCGCTTGAGTGATGCTACTTCGCAGCAGCCGGAGGGGCAGGCGCCTGACCAGCGGGAGCAGCCGGTTTAGGATTGGCTTGTTTCTGCAAACTTTCGGCTGAGACATAAAACGCGGTCAGATCAAATCGCGCTTCAACCGTTTGGTTCGGAGACTGTTTCTCGATCTGTTTAAGCTCGAAGTTGGTAATCGAAACGATGCGCTGGTAGTGAGCCATCTGTTCGAAGAAGGCACGCAAAGAGGCGAAGGAGCTGCTGACGCCGACTTCGATCTTCTTGCCGCTGTAGTTTTCCTGTTGCACGTCCTCCTTCGGATTGAAGCGGCGGAAGACGAGTCCTG
Organism: Pyrinomonadaceae bacterium; assembly: GCA_051002415.1. Taxonomy (GTDB): domain Bacteria; phylum Acidobacteriota; class Blastocatellia; order Pyrinomonadales; family Pyrinomonadaceae; genus PSRF01. The sequence goes on along the minus strand of JBPCMI010000169.1, from coordinate 12,449 downwards.
TGTTACGGGCGCGCTCCTGTAATCCCTGTAAGACCATCGTCAACTCGCGCTGCTCTGGAAGCAGTGCCTTTAGCTCGTCATACTCTTCCTGGCGCGCCTTGTAGATCGCGCGAAACTCGTTAAGCCTTTGAGACGCGATCTGCGCCTGAGCATTGCGCGGGAGCAGCTGCGCGATCTCGGCTTCCATAGCTTTGGTTTCTTTGCGCGTCCCACTGGTGACGAAGTACCAGAACCCTGCATAGAAGACGCCGGCAACGAATACGAAAACTATTAGTCGCAAATACCAGGGCACTGATTTGAGGCTACCGAATTTCATTGCTTTTCACTTCCTTCCCCCCAGAGCGTGGGCGGGTTTCGTTTGGTCGACTTCCCTACTTCTTAAGGGCAACTTGATTTGCGGGTGGGTTTGAGGCGGTTGATGTCTGCGACTTCGCAAAATTGCACTTCACAGTGAACGAAATAACTTCAACAGGCGCCGCCGCGACCTCACCAGGTAGGGTGGAGGTTGTGGAACCTTTCGCCACCTCGCGCTGCGTTTCGATGTTTAGGTTCGTGAAGAGTCCCGAGGAGAATTCCATGCTCTGGCCAAACCGTGTGACCGAAGCTTCATTCGGCGACTCGCCTTTTACGATCAGCTCGCCTTCTTTCTGTTCGATGCTCTTCAGGTAGAGGCCGGGAACCGCGTCAAAACGATTCTTGATTTCGCGTAGCACGGAGCCGGGCCCCTGCTGTGACTCGCGTAACCGCTTGATGGCGTCGATTCTGCTTTGGATGTCCTGCGCTTTGCGCTCCAGGTCGAGCTGCTCTTTGTTTACAGCCATCATTTCTAGGTTAATTCGCTTTTGATTAGCGAGCTCGAGGCGGGCTACTTCGTGGGCAGCGTTCGCGCTGATGAAGTCGTAACCCATACCCACGACCAATAAACCGAAAACGGTCAAGGCCATCAGCAGAGTTTGCATCAGCGGACTCGAAACTTTGTCTTCCACCCGGGCGGCGCCGCTGGGACGGTCGGTGACGGATTCTAGTAAGTTAATTTTAATCATGCCGCTTCAACTCCTCTCAGGGCGAGACCTACCGCAACCGCCATTTCCGGAATCACTTCCCGCATGTATTCAGGATCAAACTTTCGGGGATCAACCTCGATTTCTTTGAAAGGATTGAAAATCTCAACTGGGATTTCAAAACGCTTCGCCAGATACTCTGCCAGGCCCGGGAGCTTGGATCCGCCACCGGCGACGAGAATCTTCTGAATCGCGGCCCCGCCCTCTTCAGCTGTAGCACGATAGAAGTCCATGGTTTTTTTTACTTCCAGCGCGAGAATATCGGAGACAGTTTCGATAATCGGTTGAATCGGTCGGGGCTCAATTCCTTCGGGCAGGGACATGCCACGCTTTACTGATTCAGCTTGATCAAAAGTCAGACCCAACTCTTTCTGCAGCAGACTTGTGTACTGGCTCCCGCCAACCGAAGCATCGCGTGCAAAAACCGAACGTGCTCCGTTTAGGATATTGATATTCATCGTGGCTGCGCCGATATTCAGGAGCGCGACAACTTCGCCGGACTTCGGCTGATAATTCAGCTCATAACAATTCTGTAAAGCAAAAGCATCGACATCGATGATGACCGGCTGTTTGCCAGCCAGCTGAATCGCTTGTTTCACATTCGCGATCTTGTCGCTTTTGCATGCCGCCATAAGCACGTGCAACGCATCGCTCGAATTCCCGGTAACCTGGTAGTCGAGGTTGACGTCCGCGATGTCAAAAGGAATGTGTTCCTCGGCGTGCCAACTGAAAGACTCTTGAAGTTCTTCTTCGCTCATCTGCGGCAACACAATATTTTTGACGATCACGGAGTGGCCACTAACGCCGGCGGCGACGCGATGAGTCTTGATCGTATGTTCATTAAAAATGTTGGCGATCACGTTGGACACATTGTTGAGCTCCATAATCTGCCCGTCGACGATCGTGTCCGGTTGCAGATTTTCATAACCAAGGCTCATGAGCTGGACAGTGTTGCCCTTTTTCTGCAGCTCAACAGCCTTAACGGAACTCGAACCGATGTCGAGACCCACTAGATTTTTCTTTACTTGTTTGAACATGGTCTATTTGTTCCTCGAAACAGAAAGCGTGCGGACTCGCTGACGGCGCAAACGCGCCCTGGCTCTTTTTGCTCTCGATAGGCGGGTTCGGTTTACTTTGCGGGAGAACTCGGTGGTGGTTTTCAAGGTGTCTACCTGTGGCAGGCATTTGCTTTCCGTGTCAGCGCACGAGGGCTGAACAGATTGCAAATGAATTGGATTTCGAGGTGGGGGCAAGCGAGCGCCGCACGCGTTAAAGTCTTAAGTGGGAAAGCCCATATTCGGTAACCCGGCCAAGTTAGAGTGTTTACGCTAACTTCCGTCGGCTTTGCGACCTCCGCTCACGCGGAGTGTGCCTTTTTCGTTGGCTTCAAAGAGAAAGCGAATTTTGCTTTGGGAGCATTCGCGAAGAGGAGAGCCTGGTGAGCACCTCAGACGGTGGCTTGCCTGTTCACCGCCACGAGCGAGATTACCTTAGCGGGCCAAACGTGTCAACAGCTATTTTTCTCTGTTTAACCTTAATCCTTCAGTCATTTAGCCGCGATAAAATTCGGAGTCAGGGCTTAAATAAGTTACTTTTCTGGAAGTAATAGCGAACTCGTCCAGCGGAGCTTGAAGGGGTTTCGGTGGTAGATTTGCTAACTTTCAGGCAGTCGGATCGGACCCGTCAACTCCGGCTACCGAGGCCAAGCCGATCCTTAACTTTCGCGGTCTTTGCCGGGATGCCTACCACGATGTGGTCCGCCGCAACATCCTTTGTAACAACGGCCCCGGTTCCTACCATGGCGTTGTCGCCAATCCTGCATCCGGCCAACACCGTGCTGTGGTAAGTAAGACGAACGCCACTACCGATGCGGGTGGGAAGATTGAAGACCCTGGAAATTTCGTTGAGGTCGTGGGTGTGAGAGTAAACATTCACGTAATCCGAAATGGACACGTTGTCTCCGATTTCGATTCCGCCCCTGTCGTCCAGAAGTACGTGCCGGTGCACCACCACGTTATTCCCGAATGAAAGATTATATCCAAACGACCATTCGACGTGATTCCAACATTTGAAGCTCTCGCCAACGCTTTTGAAGATCAGCGGCGCCAGCAAACGGCGGAATCGGTGACCGAGCAAGGCATTCTGGCCCAGAGGCGAACGGTCAAACATCTGCCAGAGCCAGATGAACGGTTTCCGCTCCGCATACTGCTTCGCATCAATTTCCGCATAGTATTCCGGTTCTGTGGTGACGTTGCGGGGATCCAGCGAATGGAGGACTGCTCGAGATGCCAAAGGCAATGCCTCGATCTCAGCGCTTCTTAGCGAGCGGCCAAAATATATCTGTTGCAGTGTTTCGCTAACCAGCTCGTTTGGATCCTTACGGCCCGTCGTCAGCTCATCATGAAGTTGCGCAAGGAACTGACTAAAGTCGGCTTCAGCAGTGGGTAATGCTGATAGGTCGCGATAAGTCATTTTCGATTTAGCAGTGTGGTTAGGCTTCCTAAAAGTTGCAAGAAAGTACCACAGGGCCACTCGGCTATCAATCGAATCATCTTTAAGCTTGTGCTCGTAGGCTCTTCGCATTTCCACTTAGTGCTTGCTGGATTTTGAACTTAGCAGCTACGATGCGAGCCAATGAGAATCCTTCGTCGCGTTGTACTGGTCGTAGTCGTGGTCCTCTGTTTCGCGGCCGTTTGGATCTGGCTAAATCGTCCGCAACGAGTCGACATGTCCGCGTACGCTCCTGCCAGTGCCCTCATCTACCTCGAGTCGAACAGTCTGATGGAAGTAGCGGACGGAATCACCGCGACCGGCACCTGGAAGCTGGTTAAGCCGTTAATTGGAGAAACTAAGACTGACTGGCCGAGTGCGCGAACCCGACGCCTGGTCGCCCTCACTGGCATCGGACCGACCACCAGCGTGATTCTTGCTCGTGCCCAGGTGGCGATGGTGATGCTTGACCTTGGTGCGCGTGAAGAAGCAGATACGATGACGCTCAAACCTGAAGCTGCGCTGCTGATTGAAACTCATACTTCCAAGCGCCGCATCAAGACCACCGTTGAGCAAGCACTCCAAACATTTGCGCAGAGGTCCTACGAACGACCGTCGCTGAGAAGGGTGATAATCGATGGCGATGAGTTCCTGGTTTGGAGCGCGGCTGACAATAACCGGCACATTGTGGCCGTCATTGACGACTCCCTCGTGATTGTCGCCAATAGCGACCGCGCGGTGAAAGCGTGTCTGGAAGCGCGTCGTGGTTTGCGACCGACCCTCAATAACGGGCCGGAGCTTCAACAGATGAAAAAGAACTTGAGCGCGGACGGCGCCTTGGCATTTGGTTTTGTACCATCCAGCCATGCACCGGAGCTTCTGGCCCTGGCAACTCCCGTCGCGCTTGGCAGAGCACCTGGAGGAGCTCAGATCGACAGTTTAGTTGCGCGCAGCGCTGCCAAAATTTTGAGCTCGGCGGGCTGGAGCGCAAAGTTAGTCGACGGGGCGATCGAGGATCACTATTCTTTTTCACTAAACCCTGCTGTTGCTGCGCGCATGCGTCCACTGTTTCAATCGACGCAGCAAACGTCGGCTCCGGCGGCCTTTGTTCCCGGCGACGTGCAATCGGTCACGGTTTATCGCTTCAAGCAGCCCGACCAGACTTGGCGTGAGCTACAAACAACGCTTTCTTCCCAACTCGATACTCTTTCGGCTGTGCTGGTTACGTCAGTTCTAAAGTCTGGTTTAACGTCTTATGGCATTGACGATCCGGAGAAGTTTCTCCGGCTAGTTGGTCCCGAGTTAATGACTCTAAGGTTGAAGGCAAATGAGGCGAGCTCCGTTCTCATCGCCCAAGTACGAGACGAGCCAGGCTTACGTGCGCTTCTGCAAAACCCTGCGACTCAAGCTCCAGATGACGAACAAAGAAAACTTACTGTTCAATATCAGAGCGGTTATGTGTTGCTGGGTTCGGCTGATGATGTTCAGCGTTGTGCCCAGGCGGCGACCGCGCAGAAGCTAAAGCACTTCGGAAGTGATCCCACATCCCCAATCGTCACTTACAGCGATGACTCGCAGCGGGTCGCCGACTTCATCTCTGCAGTCGCGCGCGCGCAAAACTCTACGCCAAAAATCAATGACGTGGCCGCTCTGCAGCAAAGTGTTCAATTGCCTTACGCCGTGACAGAAACCTCGCTCAGCGAATTTGGTTTGGATCGTCGCACGCGTTCACCCCTTGGTCAGTTTAGCGCCCTGGTACCTTTACTGTTCCCACCAAAGTAGATCTTTTATGACCTCTCGTGATTATGAACTCCTGATTGGTACCAGCAATCCCGGTAAGGTCCGAGAAATTAGAATAGCGCTCAACGGCCTACCGCTTATGCTACGTTCACTAAATGAATACAGTGACCTCGCCGCTCCGATCGAGGGCGGAGAAAGTTACCGCGATAACGCAATCATAAAAGCGACGGACTACGCACGGCAGACGGGCTTGTGTGCTCTGGCTGACGATTCCGGTTTGGAAGTTGATTGGTTGGACGGCGCGCCCGGACTACACTCCGCACGCTTTGGCTCGGGATCGGATGCTGATCGCGTCGAATTGTTGCTAAAACAATTGGAAGGAGTTTTAAATGGCGGCCGGCGAGCCCGCTTCGTTAGCGTAGTCGCCATCGTCCATCCCACTCTCGGCGTAATTAACGTTGCCGAGGGCGAATGTCGCGGCCGGATAACCGATGCTCCACTAGGGAAGAATGGCTTTGGTTACGATCCGATCTTTATTCCGGAAGGTTACGAGCAAACGTTTGGGCAACTCACAAATGAGGTGAAGTCGGGCATCAGTCACCGCGCCAAATCGTTGGCATTGACTAAAGCATTTCTGGCGGAATTACTGACCACCGCTTGACCCTTTGTCTAACGAACTTCTAGAATGCCCTGCCTAGCGAACAATTTTCGTAGGCTATTCGGGGCGTAGCACAGCCAGGTAGTGCGCTCGGTTTGGGACCGAGAGGTCGGAGGTTCAAATCCTCTCGCCCCGACCAATCATATCAACAACTTACGGCTACCAGCACTGGCGGCCGTATCTCTTGTGTGGGAGATTTGTGACCAAAATTCTGAGAACGCACATTTCTCTGAAGCTGGACGGCACGGATGTATCGCATCGTCGTCTTCAGATCCTTGTGGCCCATCAGAGTCATTATTGTTAGAGCCTCGTATCCAGCTAGCGCTAGACGCGTACAGAACGTAGCCCGCAGGTCGTGCCACCAGAGGCCCTCGATCCTCGCCATTCGACATGCGGTATGGAAGGAACGCTTGATGTCAGTGAAAGGCTTACCTGTGTCCGGGTTTCCAAACACATAATCATCGGCGCTTTTCCCGCTACACATCTTGAGCAAGATCTCACGAACTTCCGGGTTCAAAACGTCCAAAGGGATTTCACGATTCTTTCGCCCCTTGGTCTTCGTGGCCACAACGACATTCCGCGAGAAATCTACCTGATCGCGTCGCAAATGCAGTTGTTCACGTTTTCGTAAGCCAAGACCGAGAGCCACAGTAATCATCCCCTTTAAGTGTTCCCGCTTCTCTGTTAGCACGCTCATTAGCACTGGTTCTTCCTCTGGCAACAGGTATCGGTAACGCTCATTATCCAGTTTGAACTTCTTGACCCGACTGCATGGGTTGCTTTCCGCTTTCTTAAAGGCGATTGCGAGATTAAAAAGGCGGCTAAGCATCTCAAACTCTCGGTTCACTGAAGCGTGAGCCCGAGGTGTTCTATTCTTCGTCGGTGTCTTCATCCGCTCATGCTTGAACTTCTCGATCAGAAAAGGGCTGATCTCACACAACGCCTTCCCCTTGAAGTAATCCTTGAGGATCACAGCGTAGATCGCATCCCCTTTCCATGAGCGTTTATTAGCTTTGGCCCACGGCATGTAAATCTCATCAATAAACTTGTCGAGTTTTATCGTGCCGGATTGAACTAAACCAAAACGACCTTCAAAGACCTCCTGCTTGATCTTCGTCTCCGCTTGTTCTGCCTGACACTTTGTGCGGGCCTCCGGGATTGCTGCCCTGTACCGGACGCCACGCACGCGAAAGTCGTAAATCCAATGCGTGCCCTTCGTATCTCGTTTGTAAACAGCCATTTTTCTCCTTAGAGGTTGCAGCCACCAAAGAGAATGGCTGCATGGTAGCAGCATCAAAGGATCAAGTCATTTACTATTTCGCGTGATTTGTTCCGCTATGCCGGCCTTAGTCCACGCTAAAATTTCTTCAAGATCAAAACGCAAAATGTTTGTTCCGGGCGGCTTGCGATAAGGTATGCGACCCTGCGCAACCATCTCGTAGATCGTTCTAGGTTTTACCTTTAGCATCGCGGCAAGTTCGGGAACTTTCAGGAACTGCGGACGGCTCGGCAAGGCAGAGGCGTGGGTACTCGTACTCATAGCTGACCCTTATTCTGATTTTGGGAATTAGGAGGGATGACTGAAGGTCAGTCGTCGGATGTCATGTCAAACGGCATGCCACGGAGATATTACTTAGCAGTAACTTTGGACGCCATTAAAAGTGACAGTTGTGCGAGCCTTCTCTTGCTGAAATTGAGAACACCGATCAGCGAGATTCACAAGAGACAAAGCTTAAGGGATGGCAATAGAAGGTAACCTGTTGCAAAATACGTCAAAGTTGTATTTCACAACAGTCGTGACGCCGAAAGGTGGGATTCTCATCTTAATATCAGAGCCTAAGGTTGATCGACTCTTCATCAAGCCAAGTTATGATTTCTATGGTTAAGGAATTTAATGGCTTGGAGCCATCTACGACACGATCGGCCAAACTTGACAGTATCGTTCCCACTTGAACCTCAGTGGAATGATGCTCGATCCTGGCAAGCTCCTGTCTATCAGTAATCTCGTCTTCCAAACGGCCCTCACGAAGGTGATCGGCAGTTTTTACATAAACTAGTCGGAGCACAGATGGTCGAACCAGATCACGCAAGATCTCAACAATCTTCAGATGTCGAATCCCATCCACGACCAAGAACTGGCCGGGCTGCCACTCAGCCTGAGCAAGAACCGCTTCACAAAACTCCTTCGCGCTTTTCGCGACTAGTTCCTCGCCGATTTCTTGTAGAGCCCCTCTTGACGGATTAAGACCGCGTCTCCTCGTAATCATCCGCACCTCGTCGCCGAAGCTGACATAGGGCCAATTGAGATTCTCTGAAAGACTGCGCGATAACGAAGACTTCCCACTTTTGATTTTACCAATGACGCCAACAACAACGCCTGCCATGAAGATTCACTTTCGCTCTCTAAAGTTTATCTGATCCGGGAACGGAGACTCCCTTATGTATATGTTTGCGTACAACGTCCTCGCTCTTTCCATCAAGTCGTCATAAGTGAGTATGGATACCGACTGACTGTTCAAACAATAGTGCCTTAACTTAGCAGATTGTTCAGCCGTTAGGTTCTTCCTTCTTCCGATCACCAGCAATCCGCGCGGGCAAGAGATTCCTGGCATAAGATGACGCGCGTACTCCGCATGGTCATCGACCCAAGCTTGAAAACCTATCACTTGACCAAAGGCGTGAGTAAACTCGGCGGTAAAGTCATTCTTCGACGTGAAGATAGAATCTCGAGGTTTCTCGATTTCCACGAGCACATACTCATTGTCGAGACGGCGCACGACGAAATCTGTAGTGAGTTCTAACCCTAGCCGCTGGCGATCTATTACCTGCGCCGCCAATGGATCAATGATCACTGAGTGCTCCGTCAAATACTCTTGATAAGGTTGTTCAAGTAGATTCTCTTCGACCAGATGTTCGAAATCGTCCACGACCCGACGAGTAATTTTGATAGATGATTCAGCAAAGGCTTCGAAAATAGAGCGACGAAAGCGATCCAAGTGAGGCTGTCCATGGTTAGCAGCGTTTGAATTACCCTGGTAGAGAAAGTGGAGTAACTTCTGGAATAGAACCTCGTTCATTCGACACTCAGTTATGAGATCCTGAAATGCCATTTGGGCAGCAACGACCGTCTCCGGAGGAATTCCATCATTAAGAACACTGGTTGGATTAGGATCACGCGAATCAGTTAAAAGCAAACTCGCTCCCTGAGCCGCGTACCAAAGCGATTCTAAGATCGTTGCGGGGTAAATCATCCCAGGAGCTTCGCGCACTACAGAAGCTAGAACTTCTATCCCCTTCGGACCTTTGTGAACTAACGCTCTAAGACCAATCCCGGATCATATCGTTTATAACCGCTTCGTTCGCCCAAAATAAGAAGGAGACTACGCAAATAGTCGATCGCGGAGTGCTCACTCGACTCTGCAAGTTCAGCAACTTTGCGATCGAGATCCTCCGACGACGATCTATCCAAGAAATCACTTACATCTCTCAATTCACGCACCCAAAGCTCAAGCTTTGAGATTAGCGTGTCGGTCGGTTCGCCACCCTTCACAACCAAATCGGCAGTATTTGGTAATAGCCTTTTAACCTGGGCTTCAGTTGAATGCGCATCGACTCGTTCAATCTCACTCTGCTTGAAAGTTTCTTCTTCACCGTTGACGACGAATAGATCCGCAGTGGGCAATCGCGTGAAGCGAAGACGATCGTCAACATCCAAGAACACAGTAAGCAACAGCGATGGCTTTACCAGCTCGCCCAAAATCTCTTCAACTTGCTTATGGCGAATACCATCGACTACCAAGGATTCTCCAGGTTTCCAATCAGCCTGATTCAAAACCGCTCTACAGAAGCCGTCACAATCATCCCTCACCAGCGATTCACCAATTTGTTGTAATACTTCTCGAGACTGATTTAATCCGCGACGCGAAGCTTCGGCGCGGATGTACTCGCCGAAGCTGACGCGAGGGAGTCCCAGGGCGGTGGCGATCCGTTTAGATAGTTCACGTCGGCCGCTACCCATCCGGCTGGCAAATCCTAGGACAAAGGCGTTCATATCTTGTCCGTTGATAAATGCATTTGTTCGGAGGCCGCCTTAAGGACGACCCATCCCCTTCGATCTCGCTTTCCTACTCTGATCGGATCAATCGCCTGAACGTGCTCGATACGCATCAAGGTTGCAAACGCTGCGTGCTTGCGATCCTCCCAAAACAAGGGATCGAGCGCGCATAAGGCTCCCGCGTAGTTATCTCGAATCTCTTGCCACGACCCAGGTTCAAGCTCGTAGAACCACGCACTTTCTACTAGGCCCAACCCGAGAACGGGTCCTCCTGTTCGCTTCAATACAACTACATCCCCCTTATTCACCGAGCGATATGGGGCGCAGCGAACTGCTGAAAACCTTGACTCAATCTCCTTGGTCCCATCGAGTACGTACTGCAGAAATGGTTCCACGAAAATCGCCAAGTGTATTGAAGATTGAGACTCAGTGCAGGACAGTAGGTCACTCAGATACTTCTCCCAAAACGCGTTTCCATGAATTGCAGGAATAAGGTTCTGGATGAGAAGTGATCGCCACTCAGTCATCAGTTATTGTCCCCTTGAATAGTAGGTTTTCGTTTCTTTCGAGCTCAGCGATCTCTCTTATCTGTTCGACGGCGCTTCCGAGCAGAACGCCCTCGGCGCTGCTCAGCGTTCTTCCAATTTCACTCTCGACGAACGATTCCGGATCGCGACGATCGTGCAACGCTCGCAGAACCAATCGCAGCGTTTGCCGGCCCGCACTGCGAAACACCCGATTGCCCGAAGTCCAGACATCAGCGTGCACTCGCCGAGCATCCCGCCTACTAACCGAAGGCAAGACGTCGCCGGGCACAATCGAAATCAGCTTAGGATCGTCGAAAGCGCAACTCTCTTGGCTCCTGATGCGCCAGCGCATTCCGTCAACAGTTTCTTCAACCCATGAATGGATTGAGCTTGATTGTACCGGTCTAGGAACATCAACCTTAGTCTCCAACGAAAACAGCGCCAAGTCACCACGTCGCCAATCGTGAGACATGATAGGAATTCTCTCAACCTTAAGAGCGTTGACCTCAAATAGCGGCGAATGATAAATAAGCGCAGAAGACTCGATCCTCAACAGCTTCAACCCGAGTCGCTCGGACCACGCAAAAAACTCCTTACGTTCCGCTTCGATTGTCGGCCGAGTCCCGATTGGTGGCACGCTCATCAATATGCGACCACCTACACTGCAAATATTTGCCGCCACCCATAAAAAAGCTCTCATCTCTTCAAGGTACCAGGGCGGATCGCTTATCACAGCGCCAGCCAGTAGTTGAGGAAGCGCATCGATCAGCAGATCGCATTTCAAGGCTCTCCCGCTCGTCACGGAAGCTAATAAATCAACTGTCGTGCCAGACGCATCAAGCAACACCATCTCTCGATCAAACGCATTCTCAAGTGCGGCCCGCAAAACCGTAGGTACACCCAGAAGTGCGACCGTCTGACCAGGCACAGTAACGTTCTCGCACTGAGCAAGAAGGTGATTGACTGTTTCATCGGCAAAGCGCCAGTCGTAATCAAGCGGGTGAGGCGTGGGAAGATCTATTAGGTGTCGGGCTAGATCATGATTTCGATAATTTTCAGAAAATTGTAAGATTCGATTAAGAATTGGCAACAAACTCGGCTCAGCTGAGGTTATGCGGCGGGCTGTTTCGAGGGCCATTGAGGGATAAACGCCAGGTAGTCTTGCGAGGAGATCATCAAAGGTTGCGACACCCGAAACCAACGCATCTCGTACCCACAGATTCACGCGCTCGGCAAACGTGTCGGGTTCGGGGTTTACTGAGGGCACGATCAGTTTGCACTCCCTAATCTAACATCGCAGATACTGACGCTTCTTTCGGCGACTGAATATCTATTTTCTAGTTCCTGAGTCCATGCCTCGACAGCGAGCCATTGATTTTTCAGTGCTTCCTTTTTAACTTCATTCAACCGGTGCAGGACCGGAGTGAACATTTGTATTTCTAAAGGAATGGTGCGCAGGGGCAAATTTGGATGGACTTCTTGCAACCGATCAACGAAGCGACGTATTCCACCATCGATCTGATTCCGGGAGGGCGTGGTGATCGTGACGTACGCGAAGAGATTCATGCCAGTCGCGAGTAGACGAGCAAAAATTTCAAATTGAGTGTCAAAGAGTTCTGGTTCGGCCAACGTGTTAAATTCGAATGACTCAGGGTCAAATCCTTTGAAGCAGCACACGCGGGCGTAGTTATTATAGGTGGCAACGAGTTCGCGTTCCGTGTCACTTAGAAACCGCCAGAAATAGTCATTGCTGAGGTTATCATCGGACCATAGGAAAACGTCCTTACCCAGTTGCCTTCGCTTTAGCTCTTCCATCATCCAAGGCACCCATTCCGGTACCAGATCCGGCTGCCCTCCCGTCAAATCAATCATCGCCGGAGGATCCGGCTGCTGCAGATACAAGTCGATGAGTTCCGAGG
>JBPCMI010000168.1:0-7807 GCA_051002415.1 Pyrinomonadaceae bacterium | reverse complement strand
GATTGATTCCTGACGAAGCCTCCAGAACTTCTGCAATGTAGGCCCCGCCGACGCGTGCCGCAATTTCCAGAAAGTAAAACTTGCCATCGGCCGCACTCTTGATGAACTCAGCATGAGCCGCACCGTGTTTGAGTCCTAGTGCTTTGATCAGCTTGCGATTCGCCGCAAACAAAGTCTTCTCATCTGCTAAACCATGCGCGACTGTGTGCGAGATGTATGCGCCACCACCATGTGCCACCTCCATCGGAGGGCGACCATATTGATTCGCGCCCGAAAAAATCACGCGACCGTTACTGACAATTGAATCAACGTGGAAAACGTCGCCGCTAACAAACTGGGCGAGCACATGGTGGGCCGCGCGCTCACGCAATCGCTCACGAGAATCGAGCATGTCAAGTGCCTGCCACACATCATCTGCACTATTGACCTTGCAGATGCCAATAGCGGAAACGTCTGACCGCGGCTTCACGATCCAGGGCGGCGGCACTCTTTCCATAAAGTCGCGCAACTCGTCATAGTTGAGCAGGGGCACAAATTCGGGAACAGTGATTCCAGCCGCTTTGGCATGGGCCGCCATCACCCGCTTGTCTCGAAACAGACGTGCAGTGGCCGCCGGCATTCCGCCCAAACAAAAATGTTCCCGAAGCTGGGCGGCCGTGATCACGTCAAACTCTTCGAGCGCTATCACGCGGTCAATTTTTGTCTGCCGACCCAGCAGGCTCAGCACGTGAATGAACAGATCGAGATCTGCATCGTTTGGTATGGCGATCAGATCGTCGAGACTCTCACGCGGCCATTCTTCACCGAGCATCCTTTCTTTCGTGATTAAGACAACCTGATTGCCGCGCCGCTTACACTCGCGGATAAAGTCCACGCCTTTAAAGTAGGTCGCCAGACAAACAATGTTCAGGGGCTGGTTTTCGCGGTCGGACATTTCCCTGGATATCTCCTGTCAACCTAACTATTCCAATGAATAGTTAGCTCATGTTACCAAAAGAGCCGCAGGCGAAGAACGCTAAAGTGCTTCGCCGGCGCCCCAAAGGTTTTCATACAACATCCTCACTGGTAATCTCAGCAGGACAACTTTGAGTTTGGCGGTCACTCGGAGAGTGAGAGCTTAGCCGAATGTTCTTCAAGAGTCCCTTCCCCGCAGTCAGCATTCCTGAAATCCCTTTAACCCAGTTCGTGCTGGAACGCGCGGCCGCGCTCGGAGACAAGCCTGCTCTGATGGAAGCTCCGAAGGGACGAGTGATCACTTATGCGGGACTCGCGGACGCAATCAAGCGTGTCGCTGCCAGCCTCTCCGAAATGGGATTTCGCCAAGGCGATGTTTTTGGAATTCTGAGCACGAATGCTCCTGAGTACGCCATCATTTTTCACGCGGTCGCAACCCTCGGCGGCGTGAACACGCCCATCAATCCGCTCTACACTGAAAACGAGATTGCTCATCAACTAAAAGATGCCGGCGCGACCTTTCTCGTGACGGCGCCTCAATTTCTGGAGAAGGCAAGCGCCGCAGCCGACGCGGCGGGCATCACCAAGCTGTTTTGCTTCGGGGAGGCGCCGGGTTGGATCTCTTTTGATTCACTGCTGGAAAGCGATGGTGTGGTCCCGTCCGTCAAAATCAATCCTAAGGAAGATCTGGTGGCGCTTCCCTATTCAAGCGGAACCACTGGTCTGCCCAAAGGCGTGATGCTGACGCACCATAACCTTATTTCCAACATGCGGCAGATGGAAGGCCTCGACTACTTCACCTCAGAGGACACTCTGCTCTGCGTGCTACCGCTGTTTCACATCTACGGCCTGGTCGTCATTCTTAACATGGGCCTCTACCAGGGCGCGACAATCGTAATGATGCCGCGTTTTGACCTTGAGCAGTTTCTCCAGGCAGTTAGCAAGTATCGCGTGACGCTCGCTCATCTGGTTCCGCCAATTGTGCTCGCGCTCAGTAAGAGTCCGATTGTTGACCAGTACGACCTCTCGACTCTCAGAGCAGTCTTTTCCGGAGCCGCACCACTTGATGCAAACCTGACTCGTGCCTGCATGCAACGACTCAATCTCAAGATCAGGCAAGGTTATGGGATGACTGAAACGAGTCCGGTTACCCATTCGTCTCCGGCTAATCCAGACGACGTGAAACACGGGTCAGTGGGAGTGGCTGCTCCTAACACCGAGTGTAAGATCATCGATCTCGAAACCGGTGAACCACTACCGCACAACAAAGAAGGCGAGCTGTGCGTGCGAGGTCCGCAGATCATGAAGGGTTATTTGAACCGTCCGGAAGCGACAGCCGCCACAATCGACGCAGACAATTGGCTGCACACCGGCGACATTGCTTACGTGGACGAGGATGGTCACTTTTACATCGTCGATCGCGCGAAAGAACTGATTAAGTACAAAGGTTTTCAGGTACCGCCGGCAGAGCTCGAGGCATTGTTGTTGACGCATGAAGCTGTCGCTGACGCCGCTGTGATCCCCTGTCCTGATGAAGAGGCCGGCGAGGTGCCGAAGGCTTTTGTCGTTCTGCGCGGAACAGCAACCGCGGAAGAGTTGATGGACTTTGTGGAAGAGCGCGTCGCACCGCACAAGCGGCTTAAGTTTGTCGAGTTCACTGACAAAATCCCAAAGTCGGCGTCGGGAAAGATCCTGCGACGCATGCTCGTTCAGGCTGAAAGAGAAAAACTTAAGACTTAGCCGGCGCGTTGTTCTGGAACTCACGCCTCCGGTTGCGCTATATTTGCAGCCTCTCCGTTTGGTAGTTTCGTATTAGTTAAGACCCGGCATCATTTGAAAGGAGCGTCGAACATGCAATCAATTCGCGCCGCAGCCCTAGCCGGCCTGGCTTTTCTAGCACTCACCGCGCTGCCGGTAGACGCGCGCGCGCAGGCCAATGCCGCCCTTGCCATCGCTGAATGGGAAACACTACGTCCCACGGGTGAAGAGTTTGAAATCCTGATGCCAAAGAATTCAACATCCGACGTCACTAAAGAGCCTTATCACAAGATGACGCTCACGACCCGGCTCTACTTGTCGGATCATCCTTCGGGCGCTGTCTTTGCAGTTACCTCGATGTCCGGGATCAAAACTAATCCGGCGCTCTACACCGAAGGTGAACGAGTCAATTCCTATGTCGATGCGTTCCGGCGCTGGTTCCCGGTACGACTCCGCGGCAAGGATGCGGTGGGAAAGATTTCTCTCGCAGGGACGAAACAACTGAACGGACATGCCGGTCGTAACTACAATTTCATAATCGGCGACCTTTCAGGCTCGCTCGAAGTGTTTGCTACGCGAAAACGCTTTTACGCAGTCGTCTTTCTCACTAAGAAGAAGGACGTTGCAACTAAGGAACGTTTTCTAAGTTCGTTCATGCTGCCAGACAAGCAGAATGAGCCGGCTACGGTTGCCGCGGAAACTCCCGAAAAGCCAAACCCGGCTGAAGCGCCAGCGGCAACTGCCGAAGGACAAAAGCGGGAACCCCCGGCGCCTGGATCTGAAGGCACAACCGATGCGCCGGAGATCAAGCCTGGGGAGCCGAGGCCAAACGACCCGGCTGCTGCTACAGGCCAGGGCCGAAGACCAATTTCCGGCGGCGTGCTAAATGGTAAGGCGATCAGTTTGCCGCAGCCGGTTTATCCCGCGGAAGCTCGGGCCGCGCGTGTGGCGGGCTCCGTTAGCGTTCAAATTACTATCGATGAATACGGTAACGTGGTGGCGGCGCGAGCTGTCTCCGGACATCCCCTGCTGCAAGCAGCGGCTGTAAATGCCGCATTGCAGGCGCGCTTCTCCCCTACGTTCCTGATGGGTGAAGCGGTGAAGGTTACCGGAGTTTTGGTCTACAACTTCGTCGCGCCTTAGTTAGACGTCAGTACGGAACCTTGAGCGCAAAAGCCAAAGATCCTATGCAACGGACCTTCAAAAGGCTTGATGCGACGCACGAAAAACTAATCGCAACGGTTGAGCCACTCGCGTCGCAGCTTTTTTCCCAACGACCTTCGGAAACGGAATGGAGCGTCTCCGAGATCCTGCATCACCTGCGTTTGGTTGAGGACCGTGTCATCGAGGAACTAGAAAAAGAGCTCGCTGGATCACCGCAACGGCTCGGCGTCCTGCGGCGGCTAGTCCCCACCTCAATCGTCGGATCGCGGCTGATCAAAGTGAAAGCGCCGCGGTCCGTTACTCCGCTCGAGGCGCCGGAAAAAGAGAAAAGTCTCGCTGAGTACAATCAAACACGAAGCCAGCTCAAGTCACTCTGCGCCACCCATGGGCGCCAGCGCCTAAAGCTGACTGTCTTTAAGCATCCCTTCCTTGGCCCAATCAGCGGCGTCGCGGCTGTCTCGTTTCTTGGTTATCATGAGCTGCGCCATCTGAAACAAATTAACGAAGTACTTAGACATCTAAGCTAGGTTCGGAGTCACACTGAATGTCGTCTCGCGTCGCAGCCATCCATCCCGCCTGGGCTATTCCCGGTTACCTTGAAACAAGCAACGGCCACCTCGCCATCAACGGCGTAGACGCGATCGAACTCATCCGCGAATACGATTCGCCACTCTTCGTTTTTTCCGCGCCGCGCATCCGGTCGAATATTCAACGCCTGCAACAAGCCGCAGCCGCGGTCGATAAGCCGGTCCGCTTTTTCTACGCTTCCAAGGCGAACTCGAATATGGCTGTGCTGAAAACCGTCCGCGATGCCGGAATCGACATTGAAGTGAACAGCGGCGGCGAGCTCTTCAAAGCGTTGCGCGTCGGGTTCCGCCCGGACCAAATCATCTTCAACGGCACCAGCAAGAATGATCAGGAACTTGACCAGGCTGTCGGCGCTGGCATCTACGCGATCAATGTTGATTCGATTTATGAAATCGGATTAGTGGAAGCTGCTGTGAAACGGGTGCGGGAGCTAGAGGGCGATTCGATACCGCCGGCCCGGATCACGCTTCGCCTCGTTCCGGAGATCGGCACGCGCTCGCATCTGGGATTGCAGACAGCATTGCTCACTTCTAAGTTTGGTATTTCGTCGTCTGAAGTGTTGGACGCCTTTCGTCGTAGCTTGCAGCACCCGGATCTGATCAACGTTTGCGGAATCCATATTCACGTCGGCTCGCAAACGCCCGATGTCGAACCCTTCGCTGAAGCCTTCCGCAGCATGTGGGAACACTTGCTCACCGTGCAGCGAGAAACGGGGCTCACCCTCGAACACATCAATCTCGGTGGCGGTATTCCGGTGAACTACTTGCGCGATCCATCCCAGGCGGATCAGTTGCCCGAACACGAGCGCGACATGCTCGGCGCTGATCTTGAACCGGCGGAGGTATTAAAGGCGGCCCTGCAGATCGCGCGCGAATCGGCCCGTGAAGTTGGCGGCGGACATCTGTTAGACAGAGTAACAATCCTGCTGGAACCGGGACGCAGCATAATCGCCGATGCTGGTTTGGTTTTGGCCACAGTTCGCAACCTCAAGCGGCGCCCAGAGACAAATGACGTCTGGTTGTTAACCGATGCCGGTTACAACCTGATGCTCTCAATAAATAATTACAATTGGTACTACCATTTGATTTCAGCGAGTGGCGCCGACCTCTCACACGATGAAAATTACAAAGTGGCAGGGCCGCTCTGTGACTCCGGCGATGTTTATTTTGATATTGAACGCGGGGGACGATTGCCGGACTATCGCTTGTTGCCGGCGAACGTTCAGCCGGGCGAGGTGTTGGCACTGCTGAACAGCGGCGCTTATTCGCTCGCGCAAATGTTTCACTACAACGGCCGCCCCTTACCTGCAGCCGTGATGATTGATGACGGCAAGCCGCAATTAATCCGGCGGCGAGATACCTACGAAGATCTTGTTACGAACGACATCTGGTGACAAAGCAACCAATGCAAACCTCTGGAACCACCCGCCGGGACTTTCTGAAAGACTCGGCCCTCGCAGCAGTCGGAGTCCCGCTCCTATTCAGTCCTTACGTTCAGCGTCGTAATTATTCCTGCATCATCATCGGCGCGGGTCTGGCCGGACTAGCGGCGGCGCATGCGCTCAAAAACAGGAAACCCAGTTGGGATGTAACCGTTCTGGAAGCGCGGGAGCGCACCGGTGGTCGCGTCTCCTCTTTCAGGTTTAAGCAGAACGCAGACTTAGTTTGCGAAGTCGGCGCTGAGTGGATCGGCGATAGTCACGATCGCATGAAGGCGCTCTGTAGCGATTTCAAAATCCCTCTCCAAGACCATCGTTTCGATACCTGGCTTATGCAGGACGGGGTTGTAAAGCGGCCTGGACAGTGGGACTTCTCGCCCACCGCGAAAGCGGCTTTCGAAAAGTTGAAGCAGGCTTACGAAGGATATTCCCAGGAGAAAAAAGAGCGCCTGGATCAATACGACTGGTGGACTCTGTTGGAGGAAATTGGTTTTAGTGAGGAGGACTTGCTGCTGCGTGACCTTCAAGACAGCACGGACTTCGGCGAAACCATTCGTATGATCTCCGCTTACGCCGCCGCCGCCGAATACTTCGAATCAAGTCCGGCCAACGAAATGGATTTCAAGATGGAGGGCGGCAATTCTCGCTTGATTGAAAAGTTGGTGGCGTCGCTTGGAGCGGGATCCGTTCGCACGGGAATGATCGTGCAAAGGATAAAGCAGCGAGCCGGGCGCGTAACCGTCACGGCCAACGGCACTGACTTCGTTGCGGACGCTTGCATTTGTACGGTGCCGGCACGGACCCTCGACAAGATTGTGTTTGATCCGCCACTCCCCGAAGCGCAAAAAGCTGCTGCTGAGAAACTTCAGTACGCTCGCATTATCAAGAACTGCGTGCTCTCCCAAGAACGCTTCTGGGGTCCTGAGAATTTCTCGCTCGTCAGCGACGTAACTTCACACTACTACTTCCACAGCACCAAGGATCAGCCAGGCAAGCAAGGAATTCTTTGCAGCTACGCAGTCGGCGAAAAGGCGGATGTGCTTGCCTCGCAAAACAATCGACGCCGCACCGAGATCATCACCGGGGATCTAATCCCATTCGACAAACGCGCACCGGAGCTGGCAATCGACATCCAGTCGTACGCCTGGCAACGAGATAAATACACTCAGGGCGCTTACGCGTTTTATCGACCGGGGCAGTGGTTTACCCTGAGACCGATCCTCTCGCGGCCGCACGGCAAGGTTCTATTCGCAGGAGAGCATCTGGCGGAGTGGCAGGGCTTCATGGAAGGAGCAGTTGTCACCGGCGAAGCAGCGGCAGCGCAACTGGCGGGACGCGGGCGCCTGAGAAAGGTGTCCTGAGATGTTTCAGGTTTCAGGTTTCAGGTTTAAGGTTTAAGGTTTCAAGATTCATTATTTCGCGGCTTTTTCATCTTTCTCACCGAGGTGAACCATGGCTACATTCAAGACTTTTGAAGACATAGAAGCTTGGCAGCTATCCAGAGAACTAACAAATTCGATCTATAAAGTTACTTCGCAGGGCACGTTCGCCAAAGATTTTGGTTTACGAAATCAAATTCGCGAGGCTAGTGTCTCGATCATGTCCAACATTGCTGAGGGGTTCGAACGAAGTGGTACCAAAGAGTTCATCCAGTTCTTGTCGACCGCTAAAGGATCAGCAGGTGAAGTGCGAGCGCAGTTGTATGTTGCCCTTGATCAAGGCTATTTAGAGCGAGCAATCTTTGACGACCTTAGTCAATCAATAACTAAGATAAGCATGATGCCTAGTGGACTTATTACCTATCTGATCAGAACAGATTTTAAAGGAACTAAGTTCAAACGTTCGAATCTTGACGTTAGCATCTGAACACTCGTTGGCGCGCCAAAAGTCCAAGAGGTTTAGAAC
>JBPCMI010000167.1:0-23181 GCA_051002415.1 Pyrinomonadaceae bacterium | reverse complement strand
GCTCTGTCCGAACCTACTGCGATGGTTTTGATTTGTGGCAGGGATGAAATAGATGGCGACCGATTCAAGAGTTGATTGCCCACAGAAAGCAACTTGGAAACGCGTCTGAGGCTATAACAGACGGATGCGAGACGTCAAAACGTATTGAACTTTGAACTTTGAGCTTGGTTCTTGGTGCTTTGTACTTGTTCTCTAAACCAGGCTAATGGAAAAAGCGCTAGTTCAATGCATGTATCAATGCCCAAAGCTCAAAGTTCTAAGTTCAAAGTACAAAGTTCGTCTTTTGAAGTTGACTTTCATTGGTGCCGTTGTTGTAATCGAACCTAATCAGACACACCCGCCGAGTTATTGCCCGGAGGTTCTAAGATTGACTATCGACGAGCTGGTTTACGATTGGAATAACGTCGCGCCGACCTCGCACGCGCCGCAACGTCACATCGGATTCGATGATGAGACGCTGCGCGACGGGTTGCAGTCGCCCTCAGTTCGCGAGCCTACCGTCGAAAAGAAAATCGAGTTGCTTCATCTAATGGATGCTTTAGACATCGATACGGCGGATATCGGGTTGCCGGGTGCGGGTGGCACACACGCAGCCGGTGTCGAGCGGTTAGCACGCGAGATTGCCGAGCAGAAGTTAAAGATTCGACCAAACTGCGCTGCGCGTACTCATCGCAGCGACATCATTCCGGTGGTCGAGATTTCGCAGCGAGTCGGCATTCCCATTGAAGCCTGCACCTTTATCGGTTCTTCCTCGGTTCGTTTCTTCGCCGAGGATTGGACACTCGACAAGCTTCTGGCGCTGACTGAAGACGCGGTCACTTTTGCAGTAGGCGAAGGCATTCCGGTGATGTACGTGACAGAAGACACCACCCGCGCCGATCCAGAGACGCTGCGCGCACTTTACACCACGGCAATTCGCTGCGGCGCGAAAGCTGTTTGCGTTTGCGATACGGTCGGACACTCGACTCCGGATGGCGCCCGCTCTGTAGTCAGCTTTGTGAAAGGCATCATTGAAGCGCAAGGTGGCGGAGTTCGGCTTGACTGGCACGGTCACCAGGATCGCGGACTAGGTGTGATCAACTCGATCGCGGCAATCGAAGGTGGCGCCGATCAGGTTCACGGTTCCGCGCTGGGAATGGGCGAGCGCGTGGGGAACACTCCCATGGATCAATTGCTGGTGAACTTAAAACTGATGGGCTGGATTGATAATGACCTGTCCCGCCTGGGAGCATATTGCGCCGTGGCGTCGTCTGCTTGCGATTGGTCAATTCCCCACAACTATCCGGTTTTCGGTCGCGACGCTTTTCGCACCGGCACGGGCGTGCATGCCGCCGCGGTGATCAAGAGTTATAAGAAAGGCGATCGGCAGCTGGCGGACCTTGTTTACTCAGGTGTTCCCGCGGGTCAGTTTGGTTTGGAACAAGTTATTGAAATCGGTCCCATGAGCGGGAAATCAAATGTGATCTATTGGCTGGAAAAACGCGGCATTGAGCCCAGCGACGAACGCGTGAATAGAATTTATGAGCGCGCCAAACAAGCGTCACGCATTTTGGCAGAGGAAGATATCCGCGAGCTCGTCTCGCAAACTTAACCACCTCGCAAACGATTCTCTGACGTAAACGATCTGTTCTTTGTTGTTCAATATTTTTTTTCGTGCTAACCGCTGAGGTGTACACCTTGACGCTTCACGAGACGCCTTGCTAGACTTCGTTCACTTACCAACTAGGAGCCCGACGCCAACTCGCGTCGTTCGGAGGGTTCCCCCAGACCCGCGCGTGCGGCGCTGTCTGATTTTCAAATCGATGGAGGTGCTTCGGTGGGCTTCAAAATCGGCCAGAAAGTCGTTTACCCTAACCACGGAATCGGAACAATTGAGCTGATAGAAAAGAAGCAGATCGGCGCTACAGCCCTTCCTTTCTATACCTTACGCCTCGCTGCTAACAATTCCCTCGTGCTTGTTCCCGTTTCCAATGCTACGGAAGTCGGCCTGCGTGCTCCCATCACGTCAGGTGAATGCGAGATGTTGCTTAAAGCCCTCGCGGACGATTTCACTTCACCGGCGAATGATTGGAAGGATCGCTTCAAAGAATTCTCAGACAAGATGCGGACGGGCGATATCTTTGAAGTGGCAGACGTGCTCAAGCACCTGACGTACTTGAGCCAGATCAAGCCTCTCTCATTCCGCGAACAGCGGATGCTGGAACGTTCTCACTACCTCGTAATTTCAGAGTTGGCTGCCGTTTGTCGCCAACCGGAATGCAATATCGAACCGCGAGTCGAACAAGCGCTCGCGCGTGCATGCAGTAAACATGATCGACGTCCCGCGCGGGCCCAAGCCGCCGGCGCCACCGCCGGTCATTAGTCACAGCGTTTCTCAATCCGGCTTTGGTAAAAATACATCCCAGGCCCAGCGGCCTGCTTGTGTTCCGTTTGGGTCGGTCACCTTGGCTTGCTATCGGAACCAGTTGTCGTTGGCGTCCTTGCGTCGTGACTCCTTAGTATTTGAGGTCGAGAACGCGAATAACTGACGCCGACACAAGCTTGTGAGTTGACTCGCAAACCTTACACTTCTGCAGTATCTGAGCCAGATTCAGCATCAAAAGGAGCCGCGATCCTTTTTTCGACGAGCCAGATGTACTCCCATCTCGCTGCCAGTTTCTTTGATTTCCTTCATTTTCGGGCAGAACTGGCTAACCTCCGTGGTCAGCCCCTCTCTCCTCATGTATAATCCGGGACCGTTCCCATGCAAGGTCGATTGGAACCCACCCCCATTTGAAGAATGTCGGAACCGCCAAGTTATCTCTACAATTTAATACTCGCCGATGGTGAGGCTGGGGCCTCCATGGGAGTTCTAATGGTCGCCCTGAAACTCGGGGTGGTCTTAATTCTCGTCGCAGTTAACGGCTTCTTTGTTGCCGCTGAATTTGCCCTCGTTGGAGTGCGCCGCTCGCGTATTGAGACACTTGCCGCAGCCGGCAAGGGTTCAGCTCAGCGCCTGTTGGGCCTGCTCGACAATCTGAACGCGTACCTTTCCGCTTCACAATTAGGAATTACTCTCGCCTCGCTTGGTTTGGGCTGGGTTGGCGAGCCCTTGATCGCCAGGATGTTGGAAGTCCCGTTATCCGGATTTTCTGACGCCTGGCGACATGGCATCGCGTTTACAATCGCCTTTGCCATCATTACCGCCCTGCACATCGTTCTTGGTGAACAAGCGCCAAAACTGCTCGGTCTGGAGAGAGCCGAGCGAGTTGCACTCGCCACGTCGCTGCCACTGAAGACGTTTTATCGGATCTTCCATTGGCCGATTCGCGCTCTCGATTGGGCTAGTGCCCGTACGGTCCGACTCTTTGGTTTAAAAGCGTCTTCGGAGCACGGCTCGATTTATACCGAAGCTGAGTTGCGACAGTTGATCGACGTTTCGCGGCAAAGCGGCCATCTGCGCGCCGAAGAGCGGCGCTTGATCCATCGCGTCTTCGAATTTTCTGACACGCTGGTGCGCGAAGCGATGGTCCCGCGCACTCAGATTGCTGCGCTTTCAAGCGAATGTAAGTTGGAAGAGATCGCAAATGCTTTTGATAAGTATCGTTATTCGCGACTGCCGGTGTATCGCGAATCGATCGACGACGTGATTGGTTTTGTTCACAGCAAGGACATCATGCCGTACCTACTGCAACCGGAGCAGTTTAAGTTGCAGGACGTGATTCAGCCTCCGCTCTACGTGGTCGACACCGCGCGCCTCGAAGACGTGCTGCGGCAAATGCAGAAGGGCAAGTCTCACTTCGGCTTCGTTGTTGATGAACACGGCGGCCTTGAGGGGATTATTACCCTCGAAGATCTGCTCGAAGAGATTGTCGGCGAGATTTCTGACGAACACGATGAAGAAGTCAACGAGCAGATTACACAACTGAGTGAGTCGAATTTTCAGCTAGAGGGCGGACTCGCCGTTCGCGATCTAAATCGGCGCTTAAAACTTTCGGTTCCGGAGTCAGAAAGCTACACGACCATCGGTGGCTTTCTTATGACTGTAGCGGGCCACGTCCTGAAGCCCGGCGAGGTGGTGCGACACAACGGTCTCGTTTTTAAGATTGAACGCGTCGAGCGCCGCCGGGTTGCTCGTGTGAAATTAACTCTTACGCCGGAAACCTCGGAAGCGGAAAGCGAATCAACGTTAGGTGCACGCGCGGCTGGATGAATGGCTAATTTGTTTTCGCATTCGTAACGTAGGGGCGTCCCTCTGTGGGCGCCCCGAATTGTTGGGAGGACGTGCCCGAACCCGATGCCCCTCCCAAACCCTCTTCATTCGATTCACTGTGCAACGTGCTAAAGTTGTCATCGAAAACGCTTTGTCATCATTTTCCTGGAGCTGCTAAAGATGAGCTGGATTGATCTGGTCCAAGCGCGAGAAATTCTCGATTCGCGCGGTAATCCGACTGTGGAAGCGGAAGTCACTTTGGTAGGTGGCGAAGTTGGAAGAGCGGCAGTTCCATCGGGAGCCTCGACCGGCGAGCACGAAGCTGTTGAGCTGCGCGATGGCGATAAGAAACGCTACCTGGGAAAGGGCGTCTTGAAAGCGGTGCGCAACGTCAACGATGTCATTGCTCCGGAGCTTGAAGGGCTTGATGCGTTAGACCAGGCCGAAGTTGATGCGGCCTTGCTGGCACTTGACGGCACGAAAACGAAATCCAAGCTGGGGGCGAATGCTCTGCTCGCGGTTTCGTTGGCCACCGCGCGCGCTGCTGCCGAGTATTTAGAAGTGCCGCTTTACAAATATTTGGGAGGACCAAACGGGCGCACGCTTCCGGTGCCGATGATGAACATCATCAACGGGGGCGCGCACGCCGACAATAATGTCGACTTCCAGGAATTTATGATTGTGCCAGTTGGCGCCGCCACTTTTTCCGAAGCACTACGAATGGGTGCGGAGATCTTTCACGCGCTGAAATCAGTTTTGAAAAAGAAAGGCTACGCGACGAGTGTCGGAGATGAAGGCGGGTTTGCTCCTAACCTGCGGTCGAATGAAGAAGCGATTGAGACAATTCTTGAGTCGATTCCTCAGGCTGGTTACCAGGCCGGTACTGATTGCCTGCTGGCACTCGATCCCGCGGCCAGCGAGTTTTACGATGGCAAGTCGTATGTCTTCAAGAAAAGCGATAAAAGAAAGTTGTCGAGCGACGAAATGGTGGCTTATTGGAAGAGTTGGGTTACTCAGTATCCGATCGTTTCGATCGAAGACGGCATGGCGGAAAATGATTGGAATGGGTGGAAGACGCTCACTGACGAGATTGGACAGAGCGTGCAACTGGTGGGCGACGACCTGTTTGTTACCAACACCGAGTTCCTGCGCAAAGGAATCGAGCTCGGCGTCGCCAACTCAATCCTGATCAAAGTTAACCAGATTGGCACTCTCAGCGAAACCCTTGATTGCATTGAGCTGGCTAAGACTCACGGACGGACCGCAGTGATTTCCCACCGCTCGGGCGAAACCGAGGATCCATTCATTGCGGATCTTGCAGTGGCGACCAATGCGGGCCAAATCAAGACTGGATCGCTTTCCCGAACCGATCGAATCGCAAAATACAATCAACTTCTGCGCATCGAATCCGACTTGCGATCCGCCGGTCGCTATCCGGGACGCTCGGCTTTTCATCAGCTCCCGCCAAGTCCGGAAAATCGCGCGAAAAAGACGCGGGCTGCCAACGCTAAGCGATGACTACAGTGATCGAGTCATGGCAGAAGGGCGAGTTTGAGATCAGCACCGACCGGCAACGTCTTGATCGGGAGATGATTCACGACTTCTTGTCACGCAAATCTTATTGGGCGCAGGGTCGCAGTTTGGGAGTAGTTAACCGGGGTATTAATAATTCACTCAGCTTTGGCATCTATCGTGGTCCGCAACAAATCGGTTTTGGGCGCGTCGTCACGGACTACGCCACGTTTGCCTGGCTCGCCGACGTGTTTGTGCTCGAGGAATATCGCGCACACGGTTTAGGCAAGTGGTTGATTGAAGTGATCCTGGCGCACCCGCAATTGCAGGGCTTTCGTCGTTGGGCGCTTGCTACCAAAGACGCGCACGAATTGTATAGAAGTTTTGGTTTTAATGAATTGATGCGACCGGAACGCTGGATGGAACGTCCCGATCCTAATATGCGTGAAAGCCCGGACTACTGGCAGAAGACTTCCCCATAAATTCTTTCCGGGCCCAACCATTCAGATGATAACTGCAAAAGGACAAAGTGGACCGCTGGCCCTCATTATCATCGACGGCTGGGGTTACTCAGAGGTAACTGAAGGAAATGCCATAGCCCTTGCAAACACGCCTTATTACGACGAACTGCTGAACAACTACCCGCACACATTGCTCGAGGCCTCAGGCACGCGCGTGGGATTGCCGCCGGGAATCATGGGCAACTCTGAAGTTGGTCACCTGAATATTGGGGCAGGCCGCGTGATCCGGATGGATGTCTCGCGAGTAGATTACGAGATCTCCTCAGGCGACTTCTTTGCAAATCGAGTGCTGCTCGCGGCTATGGATGAGGCTAAGCGTGGCGCGCGGGCACTTCATTTGATGGGATTGCTTTCTGACGGACAAGTGCATTCCTCCCTTGAGCATCTTTACGCGCTGCTGCGAATGGCAAAACTTCAGGGACTCGATCAAGTTTTCATACATTGCTTTCTTGATGGTCGCGATACACCGCCGCAATCCGCAGTGCCGTTTATTGCCGAAGTGCAAAAACAGATCGATGCAATTGGTTGTGGAAAGATCGCCTCGGTGGTGGGTCGCTATTACGCTATGGATCGTGACAAGCATTGGGAGCGAACCCAACGAGCTTATGATTTGTTAGTAAGCGCAGTAGGCCGCGGGAACGTCTCTGCTATCGATGCCATCAAAGATTCATACGGGAAAGGGATCACTGATGAGTTTGTAGAACCAATCGTCATCGTTTCGTCCTCGGGTGAGCCAGTGGCCACGATTCAGGATGGCGACGCCATCATCTTCTTCAATTTTCGTCCCGATCGTGCCCGCCAGTTAACCCGCGCACTGTCTGTCACAGGCTTCAATGAATTTCCGGTCTCTGGTCGACCCAGGATTAAGTTTGTGTGCTTCACTTTATACGACCGGACATTTGGCCTTCCTATCGCTTTCGAACCGCATGACCATCACAAAGTACTGGCAGAAGTGTGGGCCGCAATGACTGTTGAGAACTTTCGACTCGCCGAGACTGAGAAGTATGCGCACGTAACCTACTTCTTCAATGGCGGTGTGGAGAAGGAATATCCTTGCGAGCGGCGTCTCCTCGTGCCTTCTCCCCGGATTGCAACTTATGATCTGCAGCCGGAGATGTCTGCCTTTAAAGTGACTAAGCAGTTATTGACTGCCATTGAGGCAAATGAAACCAATATCTTTATCGTAAACTTTGCGAATCCTGACATGGTCGGCCACACCGGCAAGCTCCACAAAACAATCGAGGCTTGTCAGCACGTGGATACCTGTTTGGGTTGGATCACAAAAGCGATGCAACAGGCCGGCGGCATCACGATGATTACCGCCGACCATGGTAACGCCGAGCAGATGATCAACCTGGAAACTGGTCAACCACACACCGCCCACACTTCAAATCCGGTTCCGTTTCATTTGATTGACGATGCTTCGCGCGGGATGCAATTGCGCAGCGGCGGAGCGCTCGAGGATGTAGCGCCCACGATTCTCGGTCTGCTGGGAATTGAATCACCAGAAGAAATGACGGGGCGCGATTTGCGGGAGTCGTAGCCTGCAATGAGTTGCAGTGAGTGAGTTACGGTAGTGAGTTTTGAGCCAAATAAGATTCTGGTGATCGACTTCGGCCAGCTTGGCGATGTCGTACTCAGCTTGCCGGCCTTGCGCTCAATTCGCGAGCGATTTCCCCGAGCACACATCACAATTGCCGTCGGTAAGCCCGGCGCCGAAGTGATAAACCTTTCAGGATATGGAGATGACACAATCGTCGTCGATCGCGTGGCGTTGCGTGATGGATTTAAGCCATTGTCATTGTTTCGGGTGATCGAGATAGTTAAGGACGTGCGCAGTCGCAAATTCGATTTTGTGATCGATCTGCACAGTCTTTCGGAAACAAATCTTTTGGGGTTTCTTTCCGGCGCTCCTAAGAGACTCTACTCACGCCGCCACGGGCGCTCGCTCGAGTATTTGGCAAACTTTCATCCTCGCCCGCCGGCCGAAAAGGAAAGTTCCGAACGACACTTGATTGATCGATACCTCGACGTCCTAATTCCGCTGGGCGTAAAGAGCGCCAATCGCGTACCGCAGCTCAACACCAGGAAAGCTGACGATCTAGTAGTCGATCGAATCCTGGGTAAAGCAAAAGTCGCGATGGGAACTCCCTTGGTGGGATTGTTCCCCGGCGCCGGTCATCCGGGACGCCGCTGGCCCTTAGAAAAATTCGCTAAGCTGGCTGATTACTTAATGCGCAATGACGACTTGAGGGTTTTGGTTTTTGCGGGACCTGAAGAACAAACACTCGTTAGTGAGATGCGCACGATTTTTCCTCCTCACACATTGATCCTCGATAACCTGACGATTACTGAACTTGCCGCCGCCCTTGCTCGCCTTGCCGTTTTTGTTTCCAACGACACTGGTCCGATGCATATCGCGGTTGCCGTCGGAACTTCAGTCGTTGCTCTCCTCGACCGCCCAACTCCCAATAGCTTCGTGCCGATCGAGAGTCATCATCGGGTGATGTATGGCGAGCGAATTCACGACATCACCACCGATGAAGTCTACGCCGTCGCGCGCGAATTGCTGGTTGGCAATCGCATGTCAAACATCATCGCCAGATAAAGCCAAGCAATGTTCAGTCGCACTCGCTCAGCGGTTTGCAAATTTCACTACGTCTTTCTGCTAACCATCCTCGCTTTCGGTGGCTGCAGCGCGCCGACCGCTGAAACTCAGCCTCCTCAGAGTGAAGAGGATGCCGAAACTAATACCGGCGCATCCTCGACTGCTGTCCACTCGAACGTCATCGATGCCGAGCTCGCCCGCGAGATCGATCATTTGATTGATGACGGCGAGCTCGCCTCGGCGCGTTGGGGCGTGAGTGTGGTTTCCCTTAAAGATAACCGTGTGGTCTACGAACGAAATGGCAACAAGCTTTTTACGCCCGCCTCCAACATGAAACTCTTCCCCACCGCGGTTGCCCTCGAATTCCTGGGCGCGGACTATCGCTGGCGTACATCTGTCTATACAACAACGTCACCCGACGCCGCTGGAACTGTGAACGGAGACCTCGTGCTCTATGGGCGTGGCGCGCCGGATCTCACCGCTGTCGCCCGTGCTAATGCGGAGAACCGTAACTCGCTCGAGCAACTCGCGTCGGATCTGTACAACCGCGGCGTGCGACGCATCCGCGGCAATGTGATTGGCGATGAAAGCTACTTTCGCGGCAATCCGCTCGGTGATGGTTGGCAGTGGAATGATGTTCAGTGGTACTACGGCGCCGAAGCTAGCGCGCTCTCAATCAATCACAATGAAACTTCCGTCAATGTACTTCCGCCAGAAAACCGGGAAACCCCTCCGGTGATCCGTGTCGGTGATCAGACCGGGTACGTCACCGTTGAAAACAGAATGGTAATCGGTGCTGCGGGAGATCGAATGACGGTGGGCATACAGCGAGGACTCTCCGACAACGTAGTTCGGGTTTGGGGCACGTTCCCTTCGGGCAGCAAGGGCTTTGGCGCGAGGCTCTCAGTCCACAGGCCTGCGCTATGGGCCGCTAAGATGTTTGTCAATGCGTTAGAAGCACGCGGCATCACAGTAGACGGACAAGCGCTTACTCGAAATGCAAACGAAGCAGTTGTTAATCGATTCGATCCACGGCAAGCGACTGAGATCGCTTTCGTTTTGAGTGGACCGTTGCGCGAGATCATCAAGGCCACGAACAAGGAAAGCATTAATCTCTACGCCGAGTTAATACTGCGAACTTTGGGTCCCGAGCGCGCCGCTTTGCTCTCGGCTCAGGGACCAGGTAGTCGCGAACCAGGCGACGATGAAATAGGTTTAGCAATCATCCGCCTCTGGCTGAATCGATCACAGGTACCGATGCAAGGCGTGGCGCTTCATGATGGCTCCGGCCTTTCCCGTCTGAATCTCGTCACGCCGCGAACCTTCGTTCAGTTGCTGTCAGCGATGCAGCGGAGTCCAAACAGTCAGGTCTTTCGCGAATCCCTTCCGCTGTCAGGGCGCGACGGCACTCTGGGATACCGCCTCAAGGACTATGCGGAGCGCGTCGCTGCCAAAACCGGCTACATAACTTATGACGCGGCTTTGTCGGGCTACGTCACCACTTCGGAAGGTGAAGTCTTCGCTTTTTCAATCATTTGCAACGACGAGACGGGAAGACCCAGCAGCGGCCGCGTGATCGACCAAATTGTCGCGGCCCTCGCCTCCTACCCCGCCAGAACCTTAGAAAAAGCCCGATAATGGCTAGAGGCCAGCTGTGTTTACTCTAGACAAACACTGTTCAACTCGCTATTATTGGCCTGCCGCGTTGCAAAGCGGCCCTCGGTTCTAGCGGTCAAAACCCCCTGCCTCACGTAATTCAATCAAACTTGTCCGACACCTCAGCGATTCAGGAGTTAATTATGTTCACACGCATCAGCGCGCCTTTTCTGGTTGCCGTCGCCTTCATGGGTGGTGGCAGCAGCATGGCTCAATCAAATCTAAGCGCTAAGGTTAATACCCTTCAGCCCCGCTCTGTCAGTGCTCCGGTGGAGAGCGACCGTGTTAAGGACGGGCTGGTCGGGCCAGTGCGCCGGGTGCGCACCGAAGTTGTTAAGTTGGCCGCCTCCGAAGGTCGATTCGTCGAAGGCAAGCGCTCGTTGATCGAGCTGGTTGCTTACGACGTGAAAGGCAACAAGGTTGAGAATCAATACTTTCCGGTAGCGGGTGCGACACTTACCGGCAAAGAGACCTACAAGTATGACGACAACGGCAACATCAGCGAGATGATTTTGCTAAACGACGATGGCTCCTTGATGAGCAAGGAAACCTATAAATACGAATTCGACTTTGCTGGCAACTGGAACAAAATGATTACCTCCGTTGCCGTCGTCGATTCTGGCAAGATGAGCTTTGAACCATCAGAAATCACCTATCGCTCAATCATGTACTATCTCGATGAGAACATGGTGAAGATGGCGACTGCCCCGGCAACGACGGCCGCTGCGCCGCCAGCCGCGGTTCCCGCGCCGGGAAATCCCACGGGCAGCAGCACGGTGAAAACAAGTTTGGAGCCAAAGCCACAACCTCCCGTTGAGGTAGCCGTAAACAAACAGCCGGCGGTTAACAAAACTGCTCAATCCGTGCCTCCGTCTTCAATGAGTGGTGAGCGGCTAAGCGCGGGTAATCCCGTCGAAGTTAAAAACACAGGAACCTCGACCAGCTCACCGAAGGTTGTTCTTGATGAGGAACCTCCGCCGAGTTCGGCGTCGAGCTCAGCGCCCAAGCCGATTTTGAGACCAGTGTCCGGTGGCGTGTTGAATGGAGCCGCTACTTACTTGCCACCTCCGATGTATCCGGAAACGGCGAAGCGCATGCGCACTTCAGGTGTTGTGACAGTGGAAGTGGTGATCGATGAAAATGGAAAAGTGATTTCGGCCAATGCTGCGAATGGACCGGCGACTCTACGTGAAGCGGCAATTCAAGCGGCGTTGCGTGCCCGTTTCTCTCCCACCAAACTTTCTGGCCAGCCCGTGAAAGTGTTCGGCACGATCAGTTACAAGTTCTCCCTCTCCCGGTAACTCAAGTTGCGGCGCCTGGTGACTTCAGGGCGCTGCCGCTTTCTCCCCCTCCAACAAATCTCTCTTCCCGATTTAGGAGCTACTCATGGCATTGACGGGACACCTCAGCGACCTTTCACTTTCTGAACTCATCGAGTTCTTTTGTAATCAACGCAAATCGGGCCGCCTCAGAGTTCTTTATCCTCAAGGGTCGGGTTACTTCTATCTTCAGGCGGGTTCCGTGGTCCATGCGCAGATTGGTGTGCTGCGTGGAATTGACGCCGTCTATTACGCGCTCACCCTCGCGAACGCGAAATTCGAATTCAGTGGTTCGGCGGAGGCCTCGGAGCGCACGATCAACCAGCCATGGACACAGGTAGTGCTGGAAGGATTACGCCGGCTGGACGAGGGGATCGCGCCGGCAGACGCATTTCCAGAGGGCTACACTCCCGACGCCGAGGATGCCAAGCCGGTAACTAAAACCTCGGAGAGTGCGCGGGCGCACCATTCTCACGCACCCGGATTTCTCTCGTTCATGACTACCGACTCGCCAAAGCGCAAACCATTATTTGCTGGAGCAGTTGCCGTAGCGTTGTTGGGAAGCGTTGCCGCCATCGGCGTCCCTGCCGGTTGGTACACTCGGGGCAAGGCCGCTGCTGTGGTGGCTGAGGCTCCTCCTGTTGTGACCGCCGCGCCGCAGCCTGAGGCTAGTGCTTCGCCGGAGGCAGTGGCCACCGAGTCACCTGCGGCAAGTTCTGCAACTGAAGACGCCGCGGCCTTGGCGGTTAGGAGACAGCGAGAAAGAGATCGCTTGAGAGCTCGTGAGGAGAAAGCGGCATTGAACGCTGGAACTACTTCTCCAGGAGCCGCGAACACGTCAGGCCCCAAGAAAGTTTCTGTGACAGTTACTTATGATGAGTCTGGTCGCGTCGTCCAGGCTTCCGGTGGTGATGCTTCCGCGTTGCGCATTGCGCGCCAGAAACGCTTCCCACCAGGAAAAGCCGGATCGGCAACAGTGACCATTCCGATTAACTAGAATTTTCGGAATTGAAAATCAGTTCAAGAGCTTAGCCAGTCCCAGCATTACCAGAAGCGCCCGCTTCAGACCCAGATGACGATCGCGTGGGTCGTACCACTCATCAATCGTATGCGGGTTCCCTGAGGTTCCACCTGCGCCCAGTGTAATTGCCGGAATACCCAGGGCAATCGGAACGTTCGAATCAGTTGAAGCGCGTTCCAACACCGGCTTCCCTTCGAGAGCGCGAGTGGCTTCCTGGGCCAGTAACACAATGGAAGAGTGCGGCGGCGTCTCCCCGCTCGGCCGCTCACCGATCAAACTAAGATTGAGTTCGAGTGGCGGCGTATCTTTTCGCCTGGTCGAATTCTCCTGCTCGACCGCTTCGCGCACCATACGGCGAAAGAATGCGTCCAGTCTTACCAATTCGTCTTCGCTAATCGAGCGCAGATCAACTTCCATCGAAGCTTCGCTCGGGATTGCATTGATACTGGAACCGCCGGTGACGCGCCCTACGTTGAAACTGGTGCGCGGATCGAGTGGTGCCGGATACGAGGCGAGGCTCGAGATGGCGTGACCTAATGCGTGAACCGGATTTGCTACACCAAAGTCGCCCCACGAATGGCCTCCCGGTCCGCGCAATTGCACGCGATAACGACGCGAACCAAGTGCTCCGTTAGTGATTTGTTCGAGACCGGCTCCATCGAGACTGACAAAAGCGGCGATTCGCCCCGCCCATTTCCCGGCGTTGAAAAGATGACGCACTCCGCGGAGATTGCCTTCGCCCTCTTCGCCGACAGTGCCGACGAATAGAATCGAAGTCTCGACCTGGATGTCGTTAGTGGTCAGGGCGCGCGCAAGTGCGAGCAGTGCAGTCAATCCACAACCGTCATCTGAAATTCCCGGCGCTAGCAAGCGATTGCTGCTGCGGCGCAACGTCAAATCGGTGGCTGCGGGAAACACCGTATCGAGATGCGCACTGACGACAAGCACGGCAGCTGATTGGCGACCCTCATATAAGGCCCAACAATTTCCTGCCTCGTCGATCTCAGGCTGACCCAATCCACACTCGCTCAGTTTTCTCCGCAGGTGTTCAGCACGGAGTTGCTCACCAAAAGGAGGCGCGGCAATGGCGCAGATCTCGATTTGCTCTTCCGTAATCTTTTCGGCTTCTGATTCGAAAAGCCGGAATGCGGCCTGAACTTGAGGGGCGGTCAGCAGATCCTGAACCACTGAGTTCGAAGTTGCCGGGGTGCTCATTGAAGTAATCACGTGAAAAGCTGCAGCCTGGAACGAGAAATTATGAATATGTTGTCAGCATCTCTTTCCACTGCTAGGATCGCAATTGAGTTGCTTGTAGAATTGAACCCTCACAAACAACTTCGGAAAGCACTCTTGGGACAATCCCAGTCTAGCGCCCGAATTCGGAAACGTCTTTACCATGGCTCTTCTGAAGATCACTGATGCCAGCGGCCGCCAGTGGCAGTATAACTTTCCTGCGCAGGGCGTGTGCAATATTGGCCGTGCGCCTGACAACGCCGTTGTAATTGACGATCCCCGCGCTTCGCGTTATCACGCCCACATAAAATCGGAAGACGGTCAATTCACAATAGTTGATGGCGCCGTAATCAATGGGCAACTGCGTCGTAGTGCCAACAAGGTCTTTATCAACGGCGAGCCACAA
This sequence comes from Pyrinomonadaceae bacterium, assembly GCA_051002415.1. Lineage (GTDB taxonomy): Bacteria > Acidobacteriota > Blastocatellia > Pyrinomonadales > Pyrinomonadaceae > PSRF01. Next base: position 8,713 of record JBPCMI010000167.1, on the reverse strand, counting down.
CCGGAATGGGACCTCAAGAATGGCGATCGCATCACGATCGGCGCGAGTACGCTTCGCTTTGAACAGACTGTAGAAGAACGTACCAGCGAAGTCCGCTACGACGATAAGCCCCTGGGACACACTCAGCTGCTAATCTCCGCCAACGATGTGATGACCAGCATGATGTCGGATAAGCCGGGTGTGGTTACAGCAGCCCCGGTGCGCGACAAGATGCTCGACACGCTGCAACGCAAGGCAAACATCCTGAGCGCGCTTTTCGAGATGAGCAAGACGCTGGGCTCCGAATTCAACCTCGAAAAGATATTTGCCAAAGCTACTGACGTCATTTTTCGGGCGACTCCGGCAGATCGCGTGGTCGCGCTGCTCGCAGAAAACAACGGTACTGGCGACCTTGAGGATGTGCGTCTGAATCCCATTGCCATGCGCGCGCGCGACGAGCGGCTTGACGATCATGCTCGAAAGCTGAGCATTGGCCGAACGATTACGAGGAAAGTGATGCGCGATCGCGTGGCCCTGCTTTCGCAGGATGCGGCTTCCGACGCTGAATTTGCCGGTGTCGATTCAATCGTTTCTCAGGGCGTACGTTCCACGATCTGTGCGCCGCTCGTAGCCGAGTCGCGAGTGCACGGCGCGCTCTATGCAGATCGACTCGATCCTTTTGCCGCTTTCAAACCAGACGATCTGGAATTGATTAGCGCAGTGGCCGCCCAGACTGCGATCGCGGTCGAGAATGCACGTGCGCACGAACGACTCGCGCGAGAAGAAGTGGCGCGCGCAAATTACAGTCGCTTTCTCCCGGAGTATGTCGTGAAACAAATGCTCGACAATCCGGAGTCGTTCAAACTCGGTGGTGTGAATCAGACTATTACGGTGTTGTTTGCTGACATTCGCGGTTTCACTCGCATCTCAGAACATGCGCCACCAGAGAAGATCGTAAGCCTGCTCAACCGCTACTTCTCTGCTATGACCGACATTATCTTCGCGCACGGCGGCACACTGGATAAATATCTCGGCGACGGCCTGATGGCACTCTTTGGCGCACCGACGACGACTCCGGAAGATGCCTCGAATGCTTTGAATGCAGCTGTGGCAATGCAGCGTCGCGTCATCGGTATCAATCAGGAGCTGCGCGATGAAGGGCTTGTGGAAATTGGCGTCGGCATTGGTTTGCACACGGGCGAAGTGACGGTCGGATATATTGGTTCCGAGCGACGCTCGGAATACACTGCAATCGGCGATGCTGTTAACACTGCGTCGCGGCTCGAATCGAATGCACGCGGCGGTGAGATTCTGATAAGCGAAGCTACTGCAAAAGCGGCGGGTAATCGATACAAGCTCACGAAGCGGGACCCGATTACCGTAAAAAACCGCGAGCAACCCGTCGTCTTGTTTGACGTTGACTGGCAACGCTCGAGCGGAGCGTTATAAATCGGGTTGTCGGATGCTCGGTTTCAGGTGTCGGGTGTTGCGGTTCTTGGGGGGCTGGGACATTTATCATCCGGTTGGAGACAACGATACCGACACCCGATGCCTGACACCCGAGACCCGATCGTGGTAACACCGGCAAGGAGGATTCGGAACTCAATGGTGAATAGCGGCCGGACAGTATGAACGTCCGCTTGCGTTCACCATTTGTGTTTGTAGCTTTATGTCGTTCATGAGCAAGACCAGTTCGTTCATGGGTCTCACCGCGCTGCGGAATCTTGTCTCTGATTCGATGGCGATTGACATGGGATCGGCGAGCACGATCGTGTCTGTCCGGGGACGCGGCGTTGTTATCGATGAACCGTCGGTCGTTGCGGTCGACAAGATGTCCGGCAACGTGCTGGCCGTGGGCCTCGAAGCCCAAAAGATGCAGGGACGAGAAGCTCGCGACGTCGCCGTGATCGCGCCGTTGATTGACGGCGTCGTGGCTGACTTTGAAACGACGCGAGCGATGCTTGACCATTTTGTGCAGGAAGCACGGAGTGGGTTCTCACATTTTAGTCGCCGCGCGATTATGAGCGTCCTCTCCGGCGTGACACAGGTTGAGCAACGAGCTCTGCTTAGCGCCGCCGAGGCCGCGCATATTGGGCGCGTCTACATGGTTGAAGAAGGTCTGGCAGCCGCGATCGGGGCGGGCGTGGCGGTTGATGATCCGCATGCTTCTGCAGTTGTCGACGTAGGCGCCGGCACTACCAATGTGGCCACTATCGTTAATGGAACCATCATTGCCGCTCGTGCTGAGCGAGTCGGCAGCTCGGATATTGACGCTGCAATCATGGATCGATTGCGACGTCATCGCGGCTTAACGATCGGAATTCCCACCGCGGAAAGAATCAAGCTGGAATTGAGTAGTGCGCTCGAACCAAAAGATCAGAATCAGAAGATGGAGGTGCGCGGCCGGGATGTGCAGACCGGGAGTCCCGGTGCTGTCAATGTCAGCGTTGGCGAAGTCTATTCGGTTACGCTTCCCATCATTCGCCGCATTGCTGAAGAGGTTCGTTCGACACTCACAGAGTTACCTGCCGAAGTTGCCGGCGATATCTATGATCGCGGCTTAATCCTCACTGGTGGCGGCGCCATGCTCCGGGGCCTCGCGCAGTACCTGCAGAAAGAGATTGGCTTAACCGTAACTGTCGCTGATGAACCGCGGTTGGCCATCGTGCGTGGCCTGTCCCAGATGTACGACGAACCGTTGCTGCTCCGGCGCGTGGCGCGCACTGAAGCCCATCCCTTGATCGATATGCAGGATGTTGCTTTCGAAAGCTTTGATTAAGACCCGACACATTTCCGATTGCCGATCGTAGATTGTAGATTTTTCACGCGCTTCTTTCGCAAGGACTTATTGGCAATCGGCAATCTCCCATGGACCTCCTGTCATCTAACCCTTCACCATGAGACTCAACGAAATCTTCAGTAAGCGCATCACGGTGGCCCGAGTCTATGGCATTCCCGTTCGCATTGATTATCGTTGGTTCTTGATAGTCGGTTTGAGCTCCTGGCTGATTGCCAGAAACCTGCAAAGCAACATTCTACAAATGGGCGGCTTTCAATTGCCTCCGCTTGCCCCGGCGACGGCATGGGTTTTAGGAGTAATTACGACGGCCGGCTTGTTTGTTTCAGTATTTGGCCACGAGCTGTCACACGCTCTCATGGCCCGCTTCGAAGGAATCGAGATCGATGAGATCGTGCTTCACCCCTTTGGTGGCCTCGCGCGCTTACGGAGTGAACCTGAAAACCCTCGCGCGGAGTTTCGCATCGCGGTGGCGGGTCCTACCGCGAGTTTTCTGTTTGCCATACTTGCCTTCGCCGGAAGCAAGATAGCCGCGCTCGGCGAATACCATGCAACAATCGTAGTTTTTTTCTTTCTTGCCTGGGGCAACCTGTTACTCGCAATGTTCAATTTGCTGCCGGGTTACCCGCTTGATGGTGGACGTGTTTTGCGCGCGATCCTCTGGCGCAACAGTGGCAACATCTCGCAAGCGACGCGGATGGCGGGGATCTGTGGAGTACTAATAGCCGGGACCGTGATCCTGTTTGGTGTCTACATCATGATTGCGCCGAACTGGCGACCCGCTCAGCCTTACTTCATGGGCGTTTGGTCGATCGTCGTCGGACTGTTTCTGTTAGACACCGCCTGGAAAGTAGTGGGGAGTGCGCAGGGCGCCAGGCTCGTAACCGTGGGTGACGCAATGTCAGCTCCGATTGCAATTGAACCGGAGTTGACGATCACGCAATTGATTGACGACTTTCTGCCACTCCATCGTCAGACAAGTTTTCCCGTAGCGCTGAAGCAACAACTTCACGGAATCCTTGCGCTCGAAGATTTGAAGTCTTTGCCGCGCGAACGTTGGCGCTTGACGCGCGCGCGTGAGGTGATGCGGCCGATAGCACCGCGTTTTTTCGTTGAGCCTTCGGCAACGCTTGAGTACGCGCGCCAGCTCATGAAAAGCAACGGTGTCGGATCGCTTGCGGTTGTGAATAACAAAGGCGAGCTGGTGGGCTTTCTGCAAAACGGAAGACTGAGACCCCGCAACTGAGATTCGACCTGACATTACCCGGTTACAAAACCTTAGGCGAAAACGGCCATTGGAATTTGGCTCGGGTTGGCCGTTACTGCAAGTAGTAACGGGCAGTCCTCCCAAAAATCCTCTACTACCTCACCATTGCCACTCGCTTTGTTTTCCGCGATAATCCAAACGGAGCAACAATTCTTTCCCAGGGGTTCTTACTATGCTGGCGGTGCTCGGGGCGCTCTTTGCAAACGGGCTGATTACAGTTCTCAAGTTTATGGCTGCTGTTATGACCGGTTCGTCCGGAATGATGGCGGAGTCGCTTCACTCGCTCGCTGACACCACTAACCAGGTGTTTTTGCTACTTGGTTTACGATTTTATAGGCGACCGGCTTCCGAGAAACATCCCTTCGGTTATGGGAAGGAACGGTTCTTCTGGTCTTTCATAGCAGCGATTTTTATTTTCGGCGTTGGGGCTACTTACGCGATCTACGAGGGCGTCGCCAAGTTGCGACATCCGCACCCGCCCGAAAATCTGGAATGGGCTTACTGGGTCTTGGCAATCTCTTTTGTTCTTGAATCCGGTTCCATTGGCCTGGCGGTTTATCAGGAAGTGAAAGAGGCCCATCATGAAGGCTTAAGGTTCTTCGACTACCTGCGTGAATCGAAAGATCCGACAGCGAAGACAGTGCTTTTTGAAGATTCGGCGGCTTTGCTCGGAATCGTGATTGCCGGCGTAGGTATCTACCTGACGGATCATCACACCGGTCCCGGCGATGGCGCGTACTGGGATGGTCTGGCGTCAATCACTATTGGGGTGGTGTTAGCCATCGTCGCTTTTGTATTGGCACGATCGTCGCGCGGCCTTTTGTTGGGCGAAGCCGCAAACAAGAAAAGCTGCGTCGCAATCAAGGACGCGATTGAAAGTCATCCCAATGTGGTCAAAGTTGTGGAGCTTTTAACGATGCACCTGGCACCCAAACAGATCTTGATTAACGCGCACGTTAACCTGCGTGATGATCTGAAACTTGACGACGTCCTTCAGACCAATGAAGAGATTGAAGATTTGATCAAACGCGCGGATCCGAAAGTGGAGATGATTTTCCTGGAGACAGTGCGTGCCAGCGACAGTACGGAACAGAACGTTGTGCCGGAGCACATGGCCTGAGCAAGAGGGATTTCGGTTTACGGAGCGGTGAAATCAAATTGTCCCTGCAGAATCGCAAATCCCCAATCCAGAACTTGAACCCAAGAGATGCTACTAATCCTGCCATACACGGAGTACCTCAGAAGACTAGCTGAACCGCGCAATATCGCGGATATCGTCATCGTCTTCTTGGTTGTGTATGCAGTTTTAAAGCTCGTCCGGGGAACTCGCGCCGCCCCCATGGCCGCCGGCATTGGCGCCTTTGCCCTCCTCTACTGGTTAGCAGCCCGCCAAAATCTCGCGACCCTCGAATTCATCTTGCGTGGTGGACTGCTTTACATCGGCGTCGCCATCATCGTGCTCTTTCAGTCGGAAATTCGGCAGGCGTTGATTAGCTTCGGCAACAGCTTTCGCATGCCATTCACGCGGCGCCTAACCGGACAGTTTGGCGAAGGGGTATACGATGAGATCGTGCTTGCTGCAACGACCCTGGCTTCCACCAAGACTGGAGCTTTAATGGTGATCGAGCGGAACGTGGGACTGAAAAACGTTACCGAGGGCGGTGTCAAACTGGACGCTGAACTTAGTTACGATTTGCTGGTCAGCATCTTCAATCCCGCATCCCCGTTACACGATGGTGCCGTCGTTGTCCGGCGGCATAGAGTTGCGGCTGCTTCGTGCTTTCTGCCCTTAACGCTAAATCCCAGACTCTCGCGTGACTTGGGTACGCGACACCGCGCCGCGATTGGTGTCACTGAAGATACAGATGCTGTGGCGGTGGTTGTGTCAGAAGAGACTGGTTTAATTTCGTTTGTTCAGGCAGGACAGATCAAGCGCGGGCTTGATGCGACAAAGCTGCGGGCCGCAATCTTCCAGGCGCTAGAGGCCCCTGCGAAACGCAGCAAAGAAAAGGAGCCACCCAAGTTGGTCGACAATGAGGATGAAGAGGTAGCGCCGGTTTAGGGATTTGCGATTGCCGATTGCTGATTGGCGATTCGCGATTGTAACTCTCATAGTGCACCAGAAGAATCAACCATTCGGCAATCCGCAATCAGCAATCTAAATCCAAAGTGCCCTACCAGGATATCGAAGACATCGACGTAGTAGCGCCACAGCGGCCGCCAACCTTTTTCGGGCGCTTGTTGCGCAAAGTGTTTATCGATGACTGGGGCGTTAAGCTGCTTGCGTTGGGAATTACTTTTGTCCTGTGGATGGCTGTCGCCGATTTCAACAAGCCGCGTACGGTCCGCGTTCCAGTTCAGCTGAATTTTGTTAGACCCAACAACCTTGATATCAGCAACGAGCCGCCGCGAACTATTGATGTCGAATTAACCGGCAGCCGTGAGCGGCTTAACAACATGAGGCTTTCCGACCTCGTCGCTACTGTGGACATCAGCGACCAGCCTGCAGGTGACCGCATCATCCGGCTCAATAATGAAAGCGTTCATATGGACCTTCCGGACGGCGTCAAGATCGAATCGTTCAAGCCGACTACAATTCCAGTTCGCCTGGAACCGAATCTGGAACGGCAACTTCCGGTGGACATTAAACTCGTAGGACAACCGGGCGCCGGCTTTGAGCTCGTCAGCGCCACTGCACAGCCAGATGTAGTCAGTGTAAGCGGCCCCGAAAGTCTTATTGGGAAATTGCAGCAGGCGCCTACCGAACTTATTTCGATTGAAGGAAAGAAAGGCAACTTCACAGCATTGGGCGTGACGATTGCTATCTCCGACTCCAGAGTCGAGGTGGAGAATCCCGTCGTGGATGTCGCAATTGAGATCGGTGAGAAGAAACGTCCTGCAACCACGCCGCTGAGTTCAACTTCTATTTTTGGCGATCAGCTTCTTGCGGCAAAAGCCCGAAAAGCCAAGGTTCGATCCGCTCATCAGATTCAATGATTCCCCTCTGCGACAGAACTTCGAATGACAACATCAATAACACGGCTCTTTGGCACTGATGGTGTGCGCGGTGAAGCGGGACGCTTTCCACTCGACGCCGCGACTATGGCAACTATCGGCGCCTCGCTGGCAGTCCGGCTCGGGGCCTCACCGCTGATTGTGGTGGGTCGCGATACGCGTGAATCAGGCGAGTGGCTGGAAAGATCATTAATTGCCGGCGCGTTGGGCGGCGGTGCGCGTTGTGAGTCGGCAGGTGTAATCACTACGCCGGGCGTCGCGTTTCTTACTCGCACTCTCGGCGCTCAAGCAGGAGTCGTCATCAGTGCTTCGCATAATCCTTACCAGGACAACGGCGTCAAAATCTTCGCACCTTCCGGACGAAAGCTTGACGATGAAACAGAGCGTTTGATCGAAGCCGATATCTTCGCGGCCCAGAACTCGGATCCAGCCCACCCACAACCAGATTTGCCGGCGGAAGACCACAGCGCCGAGTTGCGCTCTCGCTATCTTGCTTTTCTCGAGAATGAAATCGGCTCCGGCTTGTCACTACGAAATCAAGTCATCGTTGTGGATGCGGCAAACGGCGCTGCCTCTGAACTGGCGCCGGCGTTGTTCGAGAACCTCGGCGCGCGCGTGATTGCCATAAACAATCATCCGGATGGCCGCAACATCAATCTTAATTGCGGCTCGCTGCACATTGAAGAGTTGCAGCAGAAAGTTGTCACGAGCGGAGCTACGCTGGGCGTTGCCTTTGATGGGGATGCCGACCGCGCGCTCTTTGTCGATGGGCATGGAGGGTTTGTCGACGGCGATGCGACTCTTTGGGTCCTCGCTAACAATCTCCTCGACCGCGGTGAACTCAATCAAAACCTGGTTGTGGCAACCGTGATGAGCAACATCGGGTTGGAAGTGGCTTTAAAATCACGCAATCTAAAATTACTGCGCACAGATGTAGGCGATAAATATGTGCTTGAAGAATTGCTTCGGACGGGCGCGAGTCTCGGAGGGGAACAATCGGGTCACATAATTTTTCCCGGCATTAGTTTGGCCGGCGACGGCATGATCACGACGCTCTGTCTGCTCCGGGCGATGACTCACGAGGACAAGCCTTTGCAGGTGTTGACGGCAGGATTTCAGCGTTTTCCCCAAATACTCGTTAACGTTAAGGTACGAGAAAAGCGGCCCTTTATGGATGTTCCCGCGGTTCAAAATCTGGCAACTAGGACCGAGATTATACTCGGCGACAAAGGCCGCTTGCTGCTGCGTTACTCCGGCACTGAGCAACTGGCCCGGGTGATGATCGAAGGTGAAAATCACAGTGAGATTGATCGCCTTGCAAGCGACCTTGCTGCGGTAATTCGTGAACAGCTCGGCTGAATTTTCGCCGGCTGATCTATGCAATTTCTACATCCAATACTGGAAATTTTTTCACTCTCCAAATTCTGGAAGTCACGCTTTCTCGTTCAGAAAAGGTGGCTTCTGAAAGAACTCAAAGGAAAGGCCTGAGACGCGCGTAATAGTTTTCCGATCTGTTGCACGGCACAGGCGTTGCGATGTATATTGTGGGGCAAGAGAGACGGTTGGTGAATCCTCCGTCTCAAGTGGTTGCTGGGGTGAGGACAGTGACCACAAAAATGGATGGGCGCGACGCACTCCCACGTATGTCGCGCCCA
>JBPCMI010000166.1:0-14118 GCA_051002415.1 Pyrinomonadaceae bacterium | reverse complement strand
CAGCTCATTTCCGAGACGTGCACTAATCCCTCGACTCCGCTTTCCAGCTCAACGAACGCGCCATAGTCCGCGACGCTCGCGATTTTTCCATTGACACGCGTGCCGATTGGGAAGCGCTCTTCCACGCTCGACCAGGGATCCGGCTGTAGTTGTTTGAATCCCAGAGAGACGCGCTCGCGCTCGCGATCAAACTTAAGCACCTTGACTTGAATGTTGTCGCCAACTTTGAAGAGTTCGTTGGGACTCTGCAATCGTCCCCACGACATATCGGTGACGTGCAGCAAGCCATCGACGCCGCCGAGATCTACAAAGGCACCGTAGTCGGTCAGGTTCTTAATCTGTCCTTCGACAATGATCTCTTCCTCGATGTGCAGCAGCGTTTGATCTTTTCTTCCCGCGTTCTGAGTTTCGATCACGGCCTTGCGGGAGAGGACAACATTTGAGCGCTTGCGATTGAGCTTGATGACCTTAGCTTCAATCTCCTGATTACGGAGGCTGTCGAGATTGCGAACAGGTCGCACATCGACTTGGGAGCCGGGAAGAAAGGCGCCGATACCATCGATGTCGATGCGCAGTCCACCCTTGATCCTTTCAATCACTCGACCCTTAACGGTGCTTCCTTCCTGGTAAGCCTTTTCCAGATCGTCCCAGGCCTTCATGCGTACGGCATCAGCGCGAGAGAGAATCGGCAAGCCGTCCGCGGTTTCCATGCTCTTGACGAGCACTTCAACCTCGTCTCCCGGTTTCACGCTGATCACGCCGTTTTCGGTAAACTCGGCAGGATTAACCAGCCCTTCAGACTTGTAACCAAAATCGATGACAACACCGCGCTCGCTGATTCCAACAACTGTGCCGCGGACTACTTCACCTTCCTGAAGCGTAGCCTGCTCTTGCTCAAATTGATCGAGGAGTTGGCCGAAGTCCATATCGCCGGGACGCGCGTCGTCGTCATCATCGGCGTCGGTTGCGGGCGCCGGTGCGGACGCTGCCTTGGCAGCTTCGTTTGCTGAAGCCTCGCTCGCAGGCGTTTCAATTTCAGTTGGCGCTGCTTCGGTGGCTACATTTGTTCGCGTTTCACTTGCGGCAGTTGCGGCGGCTTGTTGCGGCGCTGCTTCGAGGGCGCCGGAAGAGGTGTCGTTGGTTTCGCCGTCATTCGGCTTTGGTTCATCACTAAGCATGCAGACTCCTAAATAGACCCCGGACAATTGTGGCGTGTGGCAAAACTTGTCACGCAAAATTGAGCAGCATGTCCGTATTTGCAGAGTTGCGGACAATACTCAAGCGGCTGCCTTACTAACGTGTCCTGATTTGTCGGATTTTGAAGCGAGGAGTGCGAGCCGTTCAGATTTGGAAAAGGAGGTTATTATGTTGTTTCGATTTCCGCCGCGCCCGTAGTCACCCGCTTGATCCGACCATCATTGCCGCTTTACCGGGTAGGTCGGCAATGTACACGCCAAAAGAAGACCGTGTCAAGGCGCTAAGTCCAACCGGCTAACAAAGAAAGACCACTAAGGCAAAGAGTTACGGGCAACCGCGCGGCACGACTCAACACGAACTAGCGGCTGCCGGCGGCTGTCGTTTCACTGCGGGGCACGACGTACACACCCGCTGAGTGTGAACCCACAAACAGCACGTTCTGGTCCTGTCCGTCGAACGCCAACGACCAGATTCTCTGGCTGGCCAGACGCTGGCCCTTGGGATCAATACGAGCCCAGGTGTTGCCGGCATTGAGTGTGCGGTAAACACCGCCGCCAACCTCGCCATTCTGATATGCATTGCCAACAAAGATCTCGTCCGTGTTGTGCGCATTGATCAGGATGCTGGTGAAGTCGCCAAAGGGAAGATTCCCGCCCCGACGATTCCAAGTCTCTCCACCATCGTGTGATGAGTAAAACGCCTGCTTGGTGCCGACATAGACACGTTCCGGGCGTTTCGGATCCTGGACCACCGTGTTGACCGGTGCCTCGGTGGGAACTCCGCTGGACTGGCGCCATGTTTGGCCACCATCGCGAGAGACAAGAACTCCCGAAGCAGCAGTACCAACCCAAATCAATTCCGGATTTTGCGGGCTGGTCGCAATGCTGGTGCTCCGTGGATCAAAACTAGAATCGAAGGGCAAACGTTGCCAGCCCTTGAGCGGATCCATAGTGCGATAAAGGCCGGCATTAGTGGCAGCAAGCATTGCCGGACGACCTGTGGCCGCGTCGACTGTATGAACTAGAGCGTTGATAGCGTCAGTGATGATGACGGCTGTCTCTTCCCCATCGTCCGTTTCCTTAGTTGCAGAAACTCCCAGGGCTGACAGGGTGATCGCATCGAGCTTTCCTGTAACGGGCAAACTCTTTTCAGTCTGAAACTTCTTGATCGCAAGCGTGGTCTTAGTGCCGGTCTTTCCATCCGGGACTCCGACACTAAAGCCGGAGATGTTCAGAGCATTCTGCGCGCGCAGTACCACTTCGCTGTCGTAGCGCGGCGCAGGAGTGCGTTTGGCAGATTTTGCTTTTCGTCCCTTCTTCGGAGTTGCAGCAGGCTTCGTTCCTTCAGGAGGCGCATTGCCGGCCCAGATCGGAGCCCAGGACGTACCGCGATCGACTGAGCGGTAGATTCCGAGATTGGTGCCAAGATAGATCGTGTTGGCGTCGCGCATGTCTTGGAGGATTGAATAAGTGATCAACCGCGCCGGCATGTTTCGCATCGAAGGTCGCCACGTCTGGCCATTATCGTTGCTGGTGAAAAGAAACCCGCCACCAGTCGCAGTGTTGATTGTTGCTGCATAGATACGATTCGGCGTTTCCCAATCCGCAACGATGCTGTTGGCGAACCTGCCGCTGTAACCACCATTGGTGGGAACGAAAGTCTTACCACTATCGTTGGAAACCATCACACCGTAATTGTTGGTGCCGATAAAAATTGTCTCCGGGCGCGACGGATGAACCGTGATCGAGTTGATCTCGAGTTGGCGCGAAGTAGTCACCATCCAGGAGTCAGCATCGCCGCCACGCTCCGAACGCCAGAACCCTTCAGTCGTTCCGGCAAATACCACTCCAGCCATTGAGGGATGCTGCAAGATAGCCCGCGTCCTGCGAGACTGCGAGGGAATACCTTGGACCTTCTTCCAGCTGTCTCCAGCGTTTTTCGTTTCGTAAATTCCGCTACAAGCCGAAGCAATTAAATGATTGGGATCGCGCGGATCAATGTCGATCGCAAAAATGTCCGAGTCGTCGATGATGCCATTTTTGATGGACTTCCAAGTCTTGCCGCCGTCAATAGTTTTGTAGGGCAGATACCAGGTGCCGGCATAGATGATGTCATTCGAGCGCGGATCCATAGCCAAAGACTCAACGTGAAGCAGGCCGGGCGTCGACTGCGTGGGCAACTGCTCCCAGCTGTCGCCAGCATTGTCAGACCTGAATATCCCATTAAAAGTTCCGACGATTAGCACGTTCGGATCAGCCTTGGACTGCGCCAGCGAGTGGAGTGCTTCCTGCTTTAACTCCGAGCTTTCCTTCCACTTAAGCCCGCCGTCTGTAGACTTAAAAAATCCGCCCGGTTCTTTGTGTCGGTGCGCTGCTACATACAACACCAGCGAATCGCGCGGATCCACGAGGATGTGATCGATGAACAGTTTGGGCCGGTTGAAGTTGTAGAGCAGATCCCAACGCTTGCCGCCATCTGTCGACGTATATATCTGACCGTCGAGGGTTCCGAAATAGAGACGGTCAGGGTTGTTCGGATCGACAACCAGATCGCGGACATCGCCGCCCGGAGGGCCGGTTGCCTGCCAGGTGCTCGAATAGCCGGACGCATCTTTGGTGGCGTCGTCGTTCGTATCGAACGGAGAGGCCAGCACTGACGACTGAAGACTGAATACTACGATCAGCAAAATAAGGCTTATTAACTTCATAACTTTCATATTTATCATCGGGTCAAACCAGCTCAGAACTCTCGCAAATCTTGCCATGAACCGCCTGGGGTTCCCTTGAGAGTCTAATATAAATCCTGCGGTTTGTATCCAAAGAACTCATCCGCCTTAAGATGCCCGGTGGCTAAAGGTCAGTTGCATAAATAGATGTGCGCCAAACGCGACGCGGGCGATGCTCCTTTCGGAAACATCGCCCGCGTTGGAAGGTTTTCGCGTCCGCCTGAACGCGAAGGGTTAGTTATTCGTCACCACGTCGGCCGCGACGGCCTCCAGCACGCCTGCACTGTGGGCAAGGAGTGACGGTGCTATCGCTGGCGGCCGGAGCAGTTGCACCTGCGGGTACAACCCACAGCTGAACGGTCAGGTCTTCGCGACATCCACCGTCAACTGCTGTAATTCGTCCAGCGTCAATGCCGCGCGTGTTGACCAAGTAGTTCTTGGCGCGATCGGCCCGGGTCTGACCTTCACCTTCGCAACTGCCGTAGGCGATGATAGAACCCTGCGCTTGTGGATCGTTCTGTAACGCGATTGCGTAGTTGTCGAGACGAGCTTTCTCGTCGTTGAACCGGATGTTGCCGTACTCGTCAAACTTACTCGGAGTTACGACCACCAACTGCTTGACTGCAACCGTGCAGGAAGCTGTTCGTGAACATGCCGGGTCAACACCGCCGAGCTCGACTGTTGCCGTTATCGTGCTACCGCCAACACCCGTGGTATCAACCGTAATCGCTGAAGTTCCCTGGCCGCTGGAAATCGTACCAGCAGAAACTGACCAGTTATACGTCAGGTTCATCGAACCGGTGTCACCGACCGAGGCCGTGAACGTCGCCGGCTGACCGGCGTCAACTTCACTCGGGCAGCTGACGGAAAGTGTCGGACACGGCGGTTTGCAATCGGTGCAGACTGCGACTGTCACCGTGGTGGTGGCATTCGCCATATGCTGATTACCGTCGTTAACTTCTACCGAAGCGGTGTACGTGCCTGGGTTAACTCCTGAGAGGTCCCAACTCACTGTGCGGCCCTCACCAGTAATACGACCACCGGTGACGGTCCATGTGTGCAGCAACGTATCGTTATCCGCATCCGCCGAAGCGGCCGTTAGCGTAACTTCCCGAGTAGAGCTAGGAGTGCAGGTATCCGACCTTGTGCCTTCAGGACACGGCAGCGTGACTGAAGACGACGAGGACGATACTGACACCGTGGGCGGCACGTTTGGCGGAACTGGTAAGCCACGCGGATTACGTCTTCCGATGAAGAACTGCGCCAGGAAACCATGCGGATCTTCTGACTCGCGGAAGCCCGCCGGATAGGTGTGATCAAACAAACCAAAGAGTCGATCTCCCTGCTGATTCACGTGCTGCCTGTAAGCGGCACTGAAACCCAACCAGCGTCGCGGGAAAATGCGCACGCCGCCGAGGATGTCTACGGGATTGTTCCCAAAAGCATTCTCTGTTCGACCACGAATGTACTGAATTGACTTCACTTCAGTGATGATCTGGAAGTGCTTGTTGACTGGGAAGTCGAAACCAACGCCGGCAACCAGTTCATCGGGCCGGTTAAGAAGCACGACATTCGATCCACCAAAGGCGTCCGAACGCGGATTGCTGTTAAGAATGAAACCCACGTTGGCTGAGACGTTCGCATGCTTGGACAAGCGTCCACTTACGAAACCGACGAAGCCAAAGTCACCAATGTCACCACCGGGGCTGGCACCGCGCTGCAACTGGTTAAAGCCCGAAAAGTCGTCAGCCTTGTCAGGATAGAAGCGATAGAAAGCAACCAAACCAACACCCAACGGGTTGTTTGGTCCAGTGAAACGAATCTTGCCGCCCACCGTAAAGCTTCCCCATGCTGACTCGCCATAGAGGCGATTGATGAAAGGAGCATCAGCAATGTAGGTCGGAGCGATGGTATGCAGGTTCGGCACATTGATCGCCCTAGTCGTCAGAGTCGCCGGAGTAAAACGGGTAGTCAGCACCACACCAGGAAGTATGCCGCCCACCGGCGAACCGATGCCGGGGAAGAAAGCAGCAGAGCCAAAGTTGCCGCCGCCACCTGACGGGACACCCAGACGGCTGACGAATGGTGGCGCCGTAGCGTTACCAGTCAAGCCAAAGTTCGGTCCCACGCCGCCAACAAACGGAAACTGCACAAAGCGCTGACCACCAACATTGCAGGGCGGACCAGCGGGCCGGAACACGGTCCCGGTAATGTTGTTAGTACCACTCACGCGCACCGGAGCCAAAATGATTGCCTGCGGTGAGCATAGTGCCGGAAAGAACAGCTGGGAGTTTGGCAGGTAGAAACCCGAGAGATGTCTCGGATTGTTCACCTTCACTCCGCGATAACCGTTCGTGTTAACAAACAACTCAATGTGGTCGTTCAACCCGATGTTGAAGCTGAGTGGAGTTTCAACGATGTCGACGTCGCCGGGATCTCTATCGTAGTTGCTGTACGCGATGCTAAACGTGTACTCGCCACGACGTATCGTGTCGCCGTCATAGATCGTGAACAGGCCGGTTGGACCACCTGGAGGGCCACCCGTCCCCACGGTCGGCGCCTGATTTCGTGGGTCATTTTCTTTCCTTGGAGTTTGTGCCAATACAGCGGCACACAGCACCAACATGACGAGCGCGGTAAATAGCGCTCTAGTTGCGAGTCTCATCGCATTCCTCCTGCCAAAATATGAAATTTGCTTAATAGCGTTGACCAGCGCAAGCAACCACTTGCCAAAGCCGGGGGCTTCAATTCATGAACCAAAGTGGCATCTTGGGCCACTACGCACCTCGAAGGCACCGCACGAAATGGTGAAATCTCATCGCTGGGCCGGGTGCTAAAATCATGCCGACCATACTCTACCTGTTAGCGGAAATCAAGACTTTTTCACTATTTAGCGGCAACTTCTTTTATGTTTTTTCCGTCACATGGGGTCACGCGTAGATGCCTCGCATGCGAGTGTCATAGGCCACTCGATCGATCGCCAACATGTAGGCTGCGGTCCGGGTGTCGACGTCGTGTTGATTGGCATAACGACACAGATCGTTGAAACTTGCGACCATTGTGTCCTGGAGCCGCTGGTTGACAACGTCCTCACGCCAGAAGTAGCCCATGCGGTCCTGAACCCACTCAAAATAAGAAACTGTTACGCCCCCGGCGTTCGCCAGAATGTCTGGAACAACGAAAACTCCATTTTGATGCAACACCTCATCTGCGCCTGCCGTTGTCGGCCCATTGGCCCCTTCCGCCAGTACTTTACACTTGATTCGATGGGCGTTTTGCGACGTTATCTGGTTCTCAGTGGCAGCCGGCACCAGCACATCGCACTCCAACTCCAGGAGTTCACTGTTGGTAACCTTCTCCACTCCTTCGTACCCTTCAAACGACCTGGTGGCCTGCAGATAGTCGAGCGCGGCCGGGATATCGATGCCATTCGGATTGTAAATTCCGCCATGAACGTCCGAAATGGCTACGACCTTGTAGCCTGCCTCATGAAGCAAACGAGCTCCAATGCCTCCGACGTTGCCCGAGCCCTGAACAACCACTCGGGTAACTTCGGGGGTCATCTTGAACCGCTTAATAGCTTCATTGATGACGAACAGGATGCCGCGGCCCGTGGCCTCGCGTCGGCCAGATGACCCTCCAAGATCGATTGGTTTGCCCGTTACAACCGCCGTGACGGTGTGGCGCGCATGCATTGAATAAGTGTCCATGATCCACGCCATGGTCTGCTCGTTCGTGTTCATATCAGGGGCGGGCACATCCTTTTCCGGTCCAATGAAGTCGAGCAGCTCTGAAGCATAGCGCCGCGTCATTCTCTCTAACTCGCCCATGGACATCTGCTGCGGATCGCAAACTACGCCGCCCTTCGCTCCGCCAAAGGGCACATTCACCACGGCGCACTTCCATGTCATCCAGGCGGCAAGCGCGCGAACCTCGTCGATGTTTACATCCGGAGCATAACGAATGCCTCCCTTAGCCGGGCCCCTGGCGAAGTTGTGCTGCACACGATAGCCTTCGAAGACCTGGATCCGGCCTGAGTCCATGCGTGTCGGAATGTAGACTTTTAGTTCGCGATTGGGTACGCGCATCACGGCGTACAGATCCGGATCGAGGTTGAGTATCTTGGCGGCGCGATCGAAACGCGACATCATTGACTCGAAGGGATTCGCCTCTTTTATCTCCCGGATGTCGTCTACGTAAACTGCATTAGGCATGCTGCACATTTCTTCTCCATTATGTTTTAGATACTTGGGGCAGGATCTCGTTCATGGCGCCACTACGATATCCGTGTAAGTCTAAAGTCACGTACTTAAACCCAAGCTCACGAAAGCGACGGGCCAATTCATCGATCATTTGGCGCTGCAAAGCGCGATCCATTTCTGCCGGAGCGATTTCAAGCCGCACAATCTGATCATGATGTCGCACGCGAAACTCGCGGAAGCCGAGGGACCGCAAGATGTCTTCCCCATGGTCCACGGTTGTCAGGCGTTCGATGGTGACCTGAGTGCCATATGCGATCCGCGACGAAAGACACGGGCTCGCGGGCTTGTCCCAGGTCGGAAGCCCGGCGAGGCGACTCAACTCCCGCACTTCAAGCTTACTTAGCCCTGCCTCGACGAGCGGACTGCGAACGCCATGCTGGCTGGCAGCAACTCTTCCGGGACGATAATCGCAGAGGTCATCCGTGGTGGAACCATCGACGACAAACTGAATCTGCCGCTCGCGCGCAAAGGGCTCGAGCTTCTGATACAACTCATCCTTGCAAAAGAAGCAGCGAGCTGGGCCATTCGCCACGTACTCAGCTTTCTCTAGTTCCTGCGTCTGAATCGTTTCGACGTGGAAACCAAACTTCTCAACGATCTGCGCCGTTTCCGCTTTTTGATAGTTGGGCAAGCTGGCTGATTCACCAGTGACGCACACTGCACGCGCTCCCAGCTCATCGTTAGCGATATAAGCCAGGTAGGTGCTGTCGACCCCGCCCGAGAAAGCAACCAGTACCGAATCCATCTCGCGCATGATGGATCGCAGCTGCTCCTCCTTGACTTTTAGATCTGCCAAATTGTGCGTCGAGTCTTCTTGCTTATGAGGTTCCTCGATGACTGAGTTCATTAGCGAGCCTATTTGATCAAGCGGACACACTACACGCGACCGCATTCATCACTGCATCAAATTTGTTGGATTACGGAAAGGCATGTTATCCCATGCATCAATCCCGGTGCAACCGGCATCTCATGCGAGATTGTAGTGGGTTTAATTCCGGTGAATTAGTTCTGTTTGAGTCGAATCCAGTGCTTTGGACGTGCTGAGTTGGAGCATGTTAAGATCGCCACCTCCCCAGCATGTACTCCTCGAATCAACGCAACCGAAAACTTGTAACGCAATACCCGGCGCCGATGTCGAGATTTTTTAGTTTAGGACTACTTCAGCGCTCACTGCGACTTCTGATCGCTAGCCTGATCTTATCTTGTGTGGCAACCATGTGTGCCGCGCAAACTGAGGCCGCGCTTGGTGACGATCCAGATCCGGTCAGACTGTTTGAACGCGGGCAAGCCGCACACGCGCGAGGTGAATTTGATCGCGCGCTGGAGTTATATGAGGAGGCCCTCAAGGTTCGTCCGGAATTCCCTGAAGCCGAATTTCAAAAAGGCACCGCTTTGCTCTCGCTGAATCGCCTGCCTGAAGCTGAGCCCGCATTCCGTCGCGCGATCGAGCTGCGAAAGAATTGGTCGTTGCCGTACAGCGCGCTCGGAGTTTTGCTCACGCGACTGAATCGCGATGCGGAAGCCGTTCCGTTCCTTGAGCAAGCACTGCAGCTCGATAAGAACGACACACTCGCCTTAAGAGTGCTTGCCAGCTTGCGATTGCGCGCTGGGAATAGCGCCGAAGCACTGAGACTCGCTCAAAGCGCAACGAGCGCAACTGAGGCACCCGCCTCCGCATGGTTAATCCGAGCTCAGGCTGAACGAGCGGCGGGAGATAAATTGGCCGCAAAGACAAGTTTGAGTCGCGCTTTGCAATTGGAGCCTGAGAACGTCGCCGCCCTCGTCGAAAGTGGGGATCTCGCGCTTGACCAGAACGATTACGAGGGCGCGATTGAAAGTCTCAAAACTGCGGATCGAATCAGCAAGGGTGACAAACAGATTGCCGCGCGCCTGGCGCTGGCCCACGAACGCGCCGGCAAAACGGAAGAGGCGCGCCGCATCGCGACGGCTGCGGGAATCGTCACGGAAGATCCCACCAAGCCGCACATCGACGGAACAGCAGAAGAAATTACGTCAGCGAACAGCGACGATCCGTTAATCTCGCGTAAGGCGCTCGAGAAACTGCTCGCGAAGAATCCGCGCAATCCAATGCTCTTAGCTCGTTTGGGTGCCTCATATCGAACTGATGATCCTAATCGCGCGCTGCAGTTCTATCATCGTGCTTCGGAGTTGCAACCGGCCAACCCGGATTACGCAACCGGTTATGCAGCGGCGCTGGTACGCGCGCGGCGTTTTGGCGAGGCAGCGGCAATACTGAGTAAGGTAATAGCTGCGCATCCGGATAATTACACCGCGCATGCGAACTTAGCGACCGCACTTTATGAACAGAAGCTTTACGCTGCGGCATTACCGGAATATCAATGGCTGTTGCGTGCGAAGCCGGACGCTTTCGTAGCTTATTATTTTATTGGCAGCGCTCATGATTATCTCGGAGAATACCGCGAGGCCTTAGCTTCGTATGAAAGCTTTCTGGAAAGAGCTGATCCGAATACCAACCAGCTGGAGATTGAAAAGGTCCGACTGCGCCTGCCACTGTTACGCCGGCAGGTGAAGCGAGGTGAAGGCGTTAAACGCAAGCCGTGATCAGCACCGGGCAATGATGCAGCGAATCAACTTCCAAATGCGGCAAATGAGTTTTCTCGGTCTCGCCATCTGCCTACTGACTCTTTGCGTGCAGGTAGCGAATGGTCAAGAAGCGCCCGTCGTCCAGCAGCCGAGTGCGCCGCCGCCAGCGAAGCTGATTACGAAAGAGGATCGCGCGCGGGTTGCTGCCGCCAAAGACGATAAGGCACGATTGCGTATCACGATTGAAATTGCCGAAGCCCATTTGATGGAGGCAGAGACGAGTTCAAACGGCGAAGACTTTGATGCGGCATCAGCGTCGCTCGGGAAGTACCACGCCCTTGTAGAAGATGCTTTAACTTTCCTTGGCTCCAGAAGTCGCGACGAAAACCGAACGCGCGATCTTTACAAGCGACTCGAATTGTCTTTACGCGGGCACGGTCCTCGCTTAGTTGCGATTCGTCGCATCACTCCACTCGAATACGCAGTTTGGGTCAAGCAACTGGAAGAGTTTGCGCGCAAAGGACGAACGGAAGCGTTGAACTCGTTTTATGGCACCACCGTTCTAAAAGATCCGCACTCAAAAGCCGAAAACGACAAGCGCGCAACGAAACCGGAAGCGACTCCGACGCCGGATAACTAAGATCATCATGACAATTCGCAACTTAACTTTGATTCTCGCGCTGCTCCTCATCTTTCCCTCCGCGGCCAAGGCCGGCACGATTAACCGCGCTCAGCATCGCGATCATTTCACTGAGTTGGAAGTGGAGCAGATCAAGGAAACGCAGATTCTCGATAAACGCATCGGCGTCTTTGTAAAAGCAATCGCGAGGCGTCTACGCGTCCTGACTGGTGCCACAACCGACACCGCCAAACAACAAAAGAAGGATGCGGAACTTTATGGCGCGCTGCCCACTGGCTCGCGGGCTGACTTAATTGGCGACATCGGGAAAATTCTGGATGAGGCGATCACAAACATCGACGATGTCAGTGCACGAGATGAAAAGAATCCGTTAATTCCGACGGCGCTGCGCTTACTTGCTAACGAAGCCAAACGCGTTGTCGAACAACTGCAACCGTTTCAATCCCAGGCGAGCAGCGATGCCGAGGTCGCCAGCATTGAACAGGTGACAGAAAATGCTGAATCAATCCTCGCTGCTGCGAATAAGCTCCCACCGCCCGTTGCGAAAGACAAGAAGAAGAAGCAGGAATAATCCAGCAACTGAAAATGAAATAGGGGGCCTGAGGCCCCCCTTACTCCTAATCTGCCGGTCTTAAGAACCTCTCAACCTTTCGATCTCTTTCTAACTTCAGCGCTCACCTTGTTGGCTTCGTTATCGACTGAGACGCCGGCACTCGCTTGGTCGCCTTCCTCCTTGGCAGTAGCGTTTGCTTGCAGCAGCGGCGCAGTTTCACCGACGGCAAACAATTTGAAGTCGACTCGCGATTCAGTTTTCTCAGCCCCGCTCGCGCCCACAGCGCGCCCCAGAAATCCGCCGAGCTTTTTAGCCGCCGAAATCTTGAGTGCGCTCAAGTCCGTGTAGAGGATGAAATCGCATTGCTTGGCTTTCGCTTCGGCCTCAATTTCTGCAGCCGAGATTCCAGACAATGGAACTGCATCGATGCCAGAACCCGCAATCCTTCCAATTAGACGTTGTCGCAACGAATCTAACGACACGGACCGTTCGGTCCGGTTATTAATCGCGACTACTCCAACGCGCATCGTGCCCGGAGCCTTCGTCATAGCCGCCGACGTGCTGCTCTCGGGACGCTCCGCGCTCGGCTGCGATTGGCTTGCCTGGGGCTGACTTGATTCAGACATGATCGAGGCCATCGACGGTGCTCCATAAAGCTCCTGGGAGTTTGTCGTCTCAGTGTAACCCGCTGGCACGTCAAACAAAGCCGCGTCCAATGGATCACGAGAAAGATCAAGCACTTCCTCGGTTGAAGAGAACAATGCTTTTCCATCGGGACCGAACATCGTCGTCGTTTCGCTGAGCGGATAACCTTTGCGTCCTGAGCCTATCTGTTTCGACACAACCTCGTCGCGACAGCCACCCGGCGGAACTGGAGGCTGGCCCGCCATCTGCGTGGCGCCGAGATCGCAATCAAGACTAAACGTGAGATCGGTGTACCAGCCATCCGTCTCCATCTGTTGCTTCATCGGATTACACGCATCCGCGGACGACTCGATCGAAATCGACGACTTAATGTGACGCGCCGTGAAGCCAAACATCTCTTTGCGTTCGCCGGTGTCGTTGATTGTTGTGATGTAGTTGACTACTCCTCCGCGCCGAGCAGGCTCGCCAACCGGAGTAGTGGTCGCACTGGCGCTCGGCCTTGTGCCCGACGCATTAACGGTCTGCATGGGCGTGGTTACGTATTTGCGCGTGTTGTCACTAACCTGAATGGTGCGCTTCAGGTCGCACTGAGTAATTGATGATGTCGGTGCCCTGGCCCATGCGCATCTCGGTGCGCTCGCGCTTGCCCTTGATCATCGTCGAACTTTCGTACGACTGACCGGATGTCGTGCTCTTATATGTGATCCGTAGATCGGTTTGCGGGGGCAGTGTGGCCGGCGCCGGATTGTTTCGGCTGCGTCGCTGTTGAGCGAAGATCGCGGTCACCGAAACTGCAAGCAGAAACAAAACTACAAGACCCCTAAACCTTAAACCTTATTCTCATCATTGCTTTCTCCTTCATTGTTCTTACTGATCCGCCCTGCCGGCGGTGAAATCAAACAATCTTAGTCGCGCGCCTCTCGCAGCGTCTTTGTTGCCCGCTTAAGCAACTCGATGATCCGCTGTAAGGATTCCTTAGCGTTGGTGCTATTGCGATCGTCAAGTCCCTGGCGGAAATCCGGCAACGGTTGTGCGGCATATCCGGTGTAGAGGCCGGGCGCGTAAATGTGGTGGCGGTACCAGGGACGACCACGCAGGCCTCGCTCATCAACAAAGTCGCGCTCCACTGCGATCAGCACATCATTTATCTTTTGCAGCTTAGCGACTGCGCGCGGGTAAGCTTCATTCCCTTCCACCCGAGTGCGCTGGATATCCCGGACCGTCTCTTGCCGATTCACTTCGACGCGCCCAGCTTCCTTTGCAAAATCGTCGATCGCTTCAGTCATTTCCTTGTCGTTCAAACCATCGGCCAGCTTTAAGCGCTTCGCGTTTTTCAAACTCTCATTAAAGAACTCACGGATTTGTCTGGCGTAGTCACTGTAGTTAAAAGGCAATCCATCGGCATCTGCCAGTCGCATCGCCACGGTGCCCCAGAGCTGCGCCGCCGCGACGTGATAGACAAAATCCGGATCGCCAAAGCGCGACATCCAGTGAAAGGAATCATATGCCGAGTGGTACACGCCGTAGTCGC
>JBPCMI010000165.1:0-35900 GCA_051002415.1 Pyrinomonadaceae bacterium | reverse complement strand
ACCTACGCCAGCAAGGTTCAACAGAATCTTCTTCTTGCCTTCTTCCAGCATGCGACGCACGGCGGTGCGCAAGGCAACGCTGCCCTCGCCAATAGTGATTTTGCCGTTCATATCCAAAACGATGACGTCTCCCGCCATACGCTCCTTAATATTCAACTCTGCCATTTCAGAACTCTCCTTTATGAAGTTTCGAGCTTTTTGATCATTCTCAGCGCCGTGCCACCTTCGGGTAGCACCGACCAATTAACTTCGTCCATGAAGTTGCGCATAAAGAAAATGCCGCGCCCGGAAGTCTTCATGATGTTTCCCTCAGCCGTGGGATCAGAGACGGTTCCGGCATCGAAACCCGAACCCTGATCGCGCACAATGATCTCAAGAGAATCAGCCGACTTGGTTATCGTAATCGTGACTAACTTGTCTTCATCGAGCTTGTTGCCATGAAGCACCGCATTGGCGATGCCTTCGCGGACAGCCATATCAATTCCGAAGGTAGCTTCTTCCCCAACGCCGGCCCGAGTCAGAATCTCTGCAACAGCGTTCGCGCCTTCGGCGACAGCGTCGAGTCGGCTGGGTAACTTGAGTTCAATCTGCTCTTCAGTCACGCCAGTCATACCCAAAACGCTGAGCATTGGGGAAGCCATCTCGTGTGGGCCTTGGGTGCTCACAAATGAATCCTGAAGCTACCGGAAGACCGAGGGTTTAACATGCGGGCTGCCTAAGTGTCAATAACTAGGGCGATTTGGGGGGGTTATCGGAATCCGAAGTGCCGATATGTTGCATTTGTCGTTTGGCATTTGTCAGTTTTTATTTGTCGGCTCCGCCAGCAATTTCCGGCGGAATTTATGGGAATAACGCCGAACGTCCTCCAATGAAAATATCAAAAATGCGAAACGACCTATGGAAAATGGTTTTGATCTGCCTTCTGCCTTCTGACTCCTGAACTCTGACTCCTGACTTCTCACTCCTTTGCTATCATTGCTGAAATGAGGATCCGACCAGCTAGCCGTATTAAAGGGCAACTGCGCGTTCCCGGCGACAAATCGATTTCCCATCGGGCGGCGCTGATTGCTGCTCTTGCAAATGGCACTTCTACAATCAGCAACTTTTCTACCGGCGCTGACTGCGCGGCGACAATCGCGTGCCTCGAAGCACTTGGTGTCACCGTTGCCGGAAAAGAAGGCAACCTGATCGTCAACGGAGTTGGGCGACAAGGTTTCAAGCCCGCTACTGCACCGCTCGATTGCGGAAACAGTGGATCAACCATGCGCATGCTTGCAGGAGTCTTAGCAGGTCAGAACTTTGCGGCCACCTTGATTGGCGACAACTCGTTGAGCGCGCGGCCGATGACCCGAATCATTGAACCACTGGAAGCGATGGGCGCGATGGTTCGCTCGCAAGAAGGTAAGCCACCGTTGACAATCATTGGATCAGCTTCGCTGAAATCAATTGCTTACAATATGCCGGTCCGCAGTGCCCAAGTGAAGTCGTGCGTCTTACTAGCCGCACTCAATGCTGGGGGAGTAACCAAGGTTACCGAGTCTCTCGTTAAGTCTCGCGATCATACCGAACGCATGTTGCAATGGTTCGGGGCTTCGCTATCCCTTCAGACTTTAGGCGCGACATCCGTAGTTAGTGTTCAGGGACCTGGAAATTTTACCGGGCGCTCGGTCACGATCCCTGGCGATATCTCTTCAGCCGCTTACTTTGTTGCGGCGGCCGCACTGCTGCCCAACTCGGAGTTGTTGATCGAAGATGTTGGGCTGAATTCCACGCGGACCGAGTTTTTGTCCCTTTTGAAATTCTTCGGACTTAGTATTGACCTGGTTCATACGCGCGACGAAAGTAACGAACCCGTGGGAAACATCCGTGTCTTGGCTCAGCGTCGGGAGATTCGTACAGAAACAACTCTGTCGGGAGCGATGAGCGCGCAAATGATCGACGAGCTGCCACTGTTGGCAGTTGTCGGAACCCAGATTCCCGGAGGAATTGAAATCCGCGATGCCGAGGAGTTGCGACTCAAGGAAAGTGATCGGATTGCCACGACGGTAACAAACCTGCGGGCGATGGGCGCACCCGTGAAAGAGTTTGATGATGGATTGCGCGTTGAGCCCTCAGGGCTTCACGGAGCAAAGATAAAAACTTTCGGCGACCATCGGATCGCCATGGCATTTACTGTCGCGGCGCTGCTCGCGAAAGGTGAAACGGAAATCGATGACGGCGAATGTGTTCGCATTTCATTTCCGGAGTTCTTCGAGGTTCTCGAATCTATTGTAGAGCTGTAAAAGATTGGTCAGTCAAAGTGATTAGCCGCAGATTTACACGGATCTTCACAGATCATCATGATGCGAATTTCCTTCATGAAAATCCGTGTTCATCCGTGTGAATCTGTGGCCACTCCTTCTTCTTTTTTGTTAAGGCATGAGTAAGGTCGTCATAACGGGTTTCATGGGTTCGGGTAAAAGCTCCGTCGCCAGAGCCCTCGCGGGGCTTCTCGGCTGCGAGATGACTGATCTTGATGAGGTAATTGCAGCCGCGGAAGGCCGCTCAGCTGGCGAGATCATCGCTGCAGAGGGTGAACCGCGATTTCGAGAACTGGAACGTCAGGCATTGAGTAAACTGCTCCAGAGTCCTGGCGATCAGGTAATGGCCCTTGGTGGCGGCGCGTGGATCTCGGAAACAAATCGACAATTGGTAACTGAACATCGTGCAATCAGCGTTTGGCTGGATGCGCCTTTCAGTCTTTGTTGGGAGCGAATTGCAGGTTCTGCTGATTGTCGGCCTCTCGCTCCCAACGAAACTGCCGCCTTTAAACTTTTTTCAGAACGGACCGCATGTTATGAACTCGCGGACCTGCGCATAGTAGTGACTGAGGAAAAGCCGGCCCTTGAAATCGCAGCCGAGATTGCTGAGACCTTGGCCCAACTCACAAATTGAATTGAGCAACCTGACTCAAATTAATTCCGTCACGACCCAGGCCTTAGGCTGGTAGCCCCGCTTCGCGGGCTTTATTCGAGTAGTTTGAGGTCTCACTTCAACTTTAGCGCCTGGCGTTTGGCAAAGAAATCCTCCCAGGCGTTTCCTTTTTTCTGAATCAGCGTCGGCACGTTCTTGATGTTGAAGTCCGAAATCTTCACGCCCTTCTCAATCTCTTTCCAAGTTAAGGGCATGGAAACGGTCGCTCCCGGTTTAGCACGCACGGTAAAAACGGAAGCCAGACTTTTGCCCCGCGCGTTTTGCATCCAATCGACATACACCTGATCTTTTCCGCGTTTCGCGAGGGAGCGTTCGACCGTGGCAATTTTTGGAGCACGACTCGCAACTTCCGAAGCGAGTAAACGAGAGAACTCCGCAACTCGGTTGTATTCGTTCGTCGGTTTCAAAGGCAAGTAGATATGAATGCCTGATGAACCCGACGTCTTGGGAAAAGCACTCAATCCCACGTCATCGCAAACCTGCTTCACGAGCAAAGCAACCTCCAGCACGTTTTGCCACGGCGCCTTCTTCGGATCGAGATCCAAAGCGATCCAGTCGGGATGCGAAAGTTTTTTCGTAGTCGAGTGCCAGGGATGCTGTTCGATATTTCCCAAATTTACGAGGTGGAGTAGCGCCGCAGCAGATGTGAAGACAGCGTAGTCAAGTTCCCGGCCTTCCTGGTTTGTTAGGTGCACCGATTTCACGAAAGCGGGCGCGCTGTCCAGGTCTTGCTGAAAAAACATTGGGGCGTTTATGCCCCGCGGCCAGCGTTGCAGAATCGCGGGACGGTCTTTCAGGTGGGGCAACAAGTGCGGCGCAATCTGAACGTAGTAGCAAAGCAGGTCAAACTTGGTGAATTTTTCGGCCGGCCAGTAGATGCGCTCCAAAGATGTTAATGAGACGGTCTCCCCATCGACCGCAAGCAATAGATTGCCCTTAGGTTTTTTGAGAGCAAGAAATTCAGCAACCGAAACGGCTGGCCCTTTTTTGGGCGCCGTTCGTTTGACTCCAGTTTTTGATGGTGGCTTTTCCGGCATGGGCTATCGTAAATCGGAAATCGTGATTCGTGAATCGGGAATCGCAAATCGGGGACGTATAGCGGCCACAGATTGACGCAGATGAACACTGATACAAGAAAGAGCTACCAAAACCATTTCCGATTGGAGTTATCCGCGTAAATCTCTGGCTAATCTAAAACGGGCTTGGGGTTGGGCTTGAGGTTTGGGTGGACGGAAAGTCTTCTGCGCGCAATTGATCCGCTTAGTGTCATTTTCGATTCACGATTACCGATTCACGATTCCGGATTCACGCTCTAAGTATGCGCAACTTTGGGTTGAACGGGATTAGCGTTAGCGGGCGCGGTGTCAGTTGCAGCGTAATACAGAATGCGATTGCAGTTGTCACAAGTGATCAGTTCTTCACCGCGCCGAACTTGAGACATCGCCTGTGGTCTGAGTGCCATGAAACAAGCAGTGCAGGATCCGTTTCGCGCCTCAGCGACGGCGATGCCGTTGCGAATGCGAGCACTGATCCGTTTGTATTGGGCGCTCAACTGCTTGGGCAACGCATTGAAGATCCGATCTCGCTCGGCGATGCTAATCTGAAGCTGGTCTGACTGCCCCTTCGTTGAGTCGTCGAAAGTCTTTAGCCGCGCTTCCCGATCTGTGTTCAGACTCGCAATCTCATCAGCGCGTTCTTTCAGTGAGTTCTCAGCCTGCTCGAAAACTTCCATCTGCTCAAGAATTTGGGTTTCGAGCGCGGAGATTTGTTTGCGAGCAGCATCCGCTTCGCGAATCGCAGCCGTGTACTCTTCCGGCTTTTTCGAGGACATCAGATTTCGCTCGGCGCGTTCGACGCGAGTTTTTTGTTCACTGATCTCACTCTCAACTCGAGCGCGCGTGTGTCGTGCCTCGTCTCGAGAGTTTTCCAGGGCCCTAATTTCAAAAGCGCGCTGGTCGAATTCACTTTCGACTTCAGCGCGCCTTTGGGGAATGGCCTCTAGTTCCTTTTGTAGTGTTCGTATGGTGGTATCTAATTTTTGCAGAGCGACTAGTTCTTGCAATTCCGCTTTCACTCTTTATGCTCTCCTCAAAAGATCAGGGGTGAATAAGTTGTACGTATCGGCAATCATCGGTAGCGATTATGGGCGATCATTGGTGTCGGGCGCAAGTGACGGCCCCTTTCTGACTAACTGGGCGCGATTCTGCCCGCCTGTTTCCCGCTATTGGTGCTATAAAGGTCGCTCTTCAGGGAAAGAATATGGGCCGTCGCCGCTTCTACGCTCCGTCCGGGGCCTTTAATTCTCACTCGCAAACCGTGGCTCTTGAAACGGATGAAGCCCGCCATCTGCGCGAGGTGTTGCGGCTAAAACCGGGCGACAAAGTTTATGTGTTCGACGGCGCTGGGAAGGAATTTCAGTGCTCGATTGAAAGTAGCCGCCGCGATATTGCTGTTCTGAAAATTCTGGAAGAAGTAGAGCCCGCGCGCCCGGAATCGACTTTGCAACTGATCCTGGCAGTCGCGTTGTTGAAGAGCGACAAGTTTGATCTTGTTGTGCAGAAGGCGACAGAGCTCGGAGTCGTTCGCCTGGTCCCGGTTATGACGAGACTGGCAGACGTCAAACTTAAAGATGAATCAGACAGCCAAAAGCGATTGCTTCGCTGGCGTCGCATTGCGTTCGAAGCAGCGAAACAATCAGGCCGCGCTCTTGTACCTGAGATTGCCGCGCCAATTTTGTTTTCGGAAATGGTCAGCTCGGAGGAGTCAGACGCTTACAGAATTTTGTTTTCAGAGCGTGGGGGGACGTCGTTGGATTCGCTCTCTGCGGAAATGTCTGGGGATAACAACGCGATCACGGCTATGGTTGGTTCCGAAGGCGGTTGGACGGATGTTGAACTTGAAGAGGCGAAGGCAGCTGGTTGGCTCGTAATTACGTTGGGTGGCCGGACCCTGCGAGCAGAAACCGCTGCGATTGCTGTTACCACTTTGCTGCAACACCTGTTTGGGGATTTGAAATGAGCGTCCCGAAAAAACCATTTTTCATTTTTCATTTACCATTTGGAACTCTGCGCTCCTTGGCGTCTTGGCGGTGTAGTTTTAGAAATGGAAAATTGGAAAATGAAAAATGAGAAATGGAAAATAGGCTTTTGAACCCTACCCTCTTTCGGGCCCGCACACTTAAACAACAACGGCCACCCACTCGCCGTCCTGCAATATTTCAGGTTCGCTGGTGATTCCTTCAGCTCGTAAAGCCGTGAGCACGTCAGCCAGCTGAGTCTCAAGAATTCCCGACAGCAGGAGACGACCACACGTTGCTCCGATTAGCAGCGGCAGGAGGGGCACAATCACATCAGCCGTGAGGTTTGCGCACACGACCGCCGCCGAAGCCGTTGACTCCTCAACACTGCCAACGCGAAAAGAAATTCTTTTAACAACGTCATTCAGCCGGGCATTCTCGACCGCGATGGCAAGAGCTTCAGCGTCGGTGTCGCAAGCTTCAATTCGTGCCTGCGCAAAAAGTTTGGCCGCGGCAATGGCCAGAATTCCGGTTCCAGTCCCGACATCCAGAAAACTCTCTCCAGCAAAATACTTTTCTATCGCTGCAAGACAGAGGCGGGTAGTTTCATGAGTACCGGTGCCGAAAGCCAACCCCGGCTCGATGCGAATTACGATTCTGTCCCTAACATCGTCGATCTCACTCCAGGGTGGTGCGATCACGAATCGCTCGCCCACTGCGACCGGCTGCCAGTTTTTCTTCCATTCCCCGAGCCAGTCCTCGTCTGCCACTTCGCGCAGACTCATGTTTCGTACTGCTGATGATGGGAGGTCGTAGATCTTCAGCGCGGAGGCTAACTCGGTTCGCAACTGCTCGCGATCCGGCAGAGCTTCGAAATAGCCGGTGACTTGATCTTCTGCGGAGTTTAGTTCAGTGCCGAGAGCGCCGGCTTCCATTAGACCGTAGGCAACCGCTTCGCCAGCCTTTAGATCGATGACCAGATCAAGGGCATACCACTGTGAGTTCTTAGTCATCGCCAGAAACCAGAAGACGAATTTAGAACTTGGTGCTTAGTACTTTGCGTTAGTTGCTCGGCAGAAGCTTTGATGCTGAAACCTTCGTTAGCGAACAAAGTACAAAGCACTAAGTTCTAAGCTAGTTTTCGTACTAGCCGATTCCCATTTCGTCGAGGAGGTGTTCTTTGTTGCGCCACTGCTCTTCGACTTTCACGAAGAGCTCAAGATGGCAACGGTGCCCGATCATGCTTTCGATCTCCTGCCGGGCGGCAATTCCGATTTCTTTCAAGCGCGCCGCGCCCTTACCGATGACGATCTTTTTCTGCGAAGCGCGTTCAACAAAAATAGCGCAATAGATTCGTGTGAAGTCGGGCCGCTCCTCGTCCCATTTCTCGGTAATTACCGCGGTGACATAAGGAATCTCGGCAGCGGTGGTTTGCAAAATCTTCTCGCGCACAATCTCGGCAGCAAGGCTGCGCAGGGATTGATCGGTGAGCTCGTCGGCACCAAACAGGGGTTCACCCTCCGGAAGGTGCTTGATCATCTGCTCGAGGAGGACATCAATCATCTTGCCACGCAATGCGGAGATGGGAACAACTTCGCGCCACTCATACTCGCTGCGATACCACTCGATCAAAGGGAGCAACGACGACTTGTCCTTTAGTTTGTCGGTCTTGTTCAGGAGGAGGAGGGCGCGCTTTTCTGATTTTTGCACCAGCTCCAAGACGAAGCGATCGCCATTTCCGGTCGGCTCCGACGCGTCGCGCATCAGACAAACCAGATCCACACCCAACAACGCGTCTTGCACGACAGACATCATGCGACGGTTGAGTGCATAACCAGGTTTGTGAATACCGGGCGTGTCGACAAGAACGATTTGGCCTTCCGGCTGACTGATAACACCTTGGATCCGAAAACGGGTGGTTTGCGGTTTATTGGAAACGGCAGCAATCTTTTGCCCAACGAGATGGTTGAGCAGTGTTGACTTGCCGGCGTTTGGTCGGCCTATGAGGGCGACATAGCCAGCGCGATAATTCTTATTGGTTAACTCTTCCATAAATGAATGCGCAGTCCGAAACGCAGGCCATTGCGACTTGCAGTCCGGAAGGCGGGCTTGCCCCCGCTATGTTGATAATTCGTCAGTTTCTCTGCAAACTTTTCCGCCATGCTTCATCGCGCTCAGTTAACTCGTCGAGAGTCGCCTGCAACTGATCATTCTTTGCTGCCAGTTCTGCTTCATCAGCGTCCGCCGAGACGTAAATCGGCTCTGCTACAAATACACAGGCACGACTAAAAGGCTTCGGCACCTGAAAGCTATCCCAAGTCGGCGCAATCCAACGACGTTCGAGGGCCATCGTCACCGGCAGGATCGGATGTCCTGATTTTTTTGCTAAGAGCACGGCGCCTAGCTTCGCGACCCGTGGTGGACCTTTGGGACCATCGATTGTGAAGGCGGTGGTGCAACCGTGGCGCATTAAGCGCACCATCTCGACAACCGCTCCGACGCCACCGCGTGTTGAAGATCCACGAACTGCTCCATAACCGAAGCGCTGAATAAAGCGGGCAATGTATTCGCCATCGAAACTCTTGGAAGTGAGTACCACGATGCGGCGATTGCGCCACCAGTAAGTTGTCAGGAAGATGCGCTCGTGCCAGAAGACGTAAATTGGCAAATGCCCGTCGCTAAGAATCTTCTCGTGATTCTCCCACCCAGTTACTTCAAACTTGATCGTGCGTCCGATCAAATTGATTAGAGTGTAGAAGGCCAGGTCGGCAAGCCCGATAATTAGACGCTTCTTCAATGGATACTCAGACAGATCGGCAAACCGATAAGCGCGCTCGACATCGCCGGCGCGGCTACGGACACGGACAGCACTTGTTTCTGCAGAAACTTGCATAACTTGTCAGTGGTCAGTTTCAGTAGTCAGTGGTCAGTAGTCAGTGGTCAGTTGTCAGTTGTCAGTAGTTACTTATCATTGTAATTGTAGTTGTAAGGTCCGCCTTCTGCCTTCTGCCTTCTGCCGTCTGACTCCTGACTTCAGACTTCTGACTCCTAGCCTAATACAACTCCGGCTCGCCGGGTGGGCGAGTCTTCCAGCGCTTATGAATCCAAAGCCATTGCTCCGGATATCGTCGCACGACATTCTCTATGCTCGCCATGAACGCCGCTGTCAGTCTCCGCACATCTTCTGCTTCATCACCAGTTTGCTCAACCATCAAGGGAGGCTCCAGCTGCAACAGGAATTGCTGCCGTTGGTCATCCCAGGGAGCATAAATCGGTATCACCGCGGCCCCTGTTCGCAACGCGAGTTTAGCCAACATTGACGTCGTTGAAGCCGGCGTGCCGAAGAAATCAACAAACACGCCTTCGCGCGCGAGCATATTGACGTCCGGCAGCATTCCCAACGTGCCACCTTCATTAAGCTCACGCAACGCCTGCCGCGACACGGCGTTTTTGTCGAGCGTGCGATTTCCAAAACGCTGCCGCACTTTGTCGATCATTTGTTCAATGAGATCGTTGTCGAGCCGCCGCACCATGAAACTCAGCGGGTGGCCAAAAGCAGAAAGCGCAAAGCTTGTGAACTCCCAGGCGCCGAGGTGGCCTGTAAACAGAATCACGCCCCGACCCTTCTTCTGCGCCGCGCGCAGATGTTCGAGACCTTCGCAATGCACGCTCTCTCTTAACTGCTCGGGATTTATCCGGGGAAGCTGACTAAATTCTCCAAGCATACGACCGAGGTTTTCAAAACAGCCGCGGAGCAATCGTTCTCTTTCACTTTGGCGCAAGCTAGGAAAGGCGATGTCGAGATTGCGGCTCCCCGTTCTTCGCAACTCGCTGAAACTAAGATAGCCTAGCCGGCCCATACCGCGGCCAGCTGACACAGCCAATCGTCGCGGCAGAATTCCCAGACCCGAAAGTAGAGCGCGCGCGAGAGTGTACTCGAGGAGTGTTTGTAGTCGTCCGCGCTTGGCCATCTGCGTTCGAGTTTAGCAGGTAAACAGAATTCAGAGCCCAGTGTCCAATGTTCAAAGTGTGCCACGCACAGGTCGGACGTTGGACTGGACTGTAGGCTTTGGACCTTAAATTTTGGACGTTGGACATAGGCCAGTGATATATTCCGAACGCGGCGGCCTCCAAACTCGTACAGCACTCCGGAAGCGACAGCCGTGCGCTTTCAACTCTCCTCGGACATTACGTTTATTTGGGAGCTTGATGCCGAAACGTAGGATTCTCATCGTCGACAATAGCGATGAACTGCGTGTGTCTATCGCAGACGTACTCGGCAAGCTCGGTCATGAGGTGGTGGCCATAGGGGACCGCGCCACGGCCCTCGCCCGCGCAGATCTTGACGAGTTTGATCTAATCATCAGCGACCTGACCGACGATGCCTCGCCCGCCAGTGAACTGCAACGCAAGCATCTACTCATGTCGATGCCTCCGGGGACCCTTCAGCCCGATGTCATCAAGGCGTTTAAGCTCGGTGCGCCGAATTATGTAAAGACGCCGTACAACAACGAAGAGCTCCGCGAAATTATCGAACAGACCCTCTCTTATAAATTGCGCTACATCGACGACCCCACCGTCCTTTCTCACCTCCACGAAAAGATTGAATTCGAATTACCGAGTGACCTGTCCCTGATGAACGGCGTGTTGCAGTACTTACTCGAGCGCGTTGCTAAACGCGGATTGATCACGCCTGAGCGTTCAAATCTTTTCATCGCTCTCGATGAGGCATTTGTTAACGCGGTTAAGCATGGCAACAAGAACGACCCCACCAAGCTTGTGCGAATCACCGCGGAGCTTTCTCCGCGTGAAGCCAGTTTCACGGTTGAAGATGAAGGCGAAGGATTCAACGTGCAGGAGATTCCCGATCCCTGCGATCCAGCAAATCTCTTCAAGTCGTCCGGCCGCGGCGTGCTGCTGATCTACAACATCATGGATGAAGTTGAGTACAATGCGCAGGGTAATCGCGTGAAAATGGTCAAACGTCCCGATGCGCCTGTAGATACTCAACTGGTTGAACCAAGCACGCCCAACGACAAACACGCCGGCAACGGCTAACCCAGCAAACGCAAACCACAATGCAGTGGCGGGGGAACGTTATGCAGGCCCCTGCCTTTCTTTTTGGCGTGCCTGGCGCTGGTGGCTGGGGCCGGCATTGCTGGCTTTGGCCCTCACTCTCTACTTCATCGATCCGTTCATAGGCGATTGGGACGGAATTGATTACACGATGCTCTCGCTTGCCGGCTATCCCTCGTCGATGGCCCTGGGGAGAAACTTGTTCATCTTTGGAAACCACTTTTTATACGCAGTGGCCCACGCGCTCTTCGGCGTCTCTCCGGAAAATGCATATCTGGTTTTCAAGTATGCCGTCGTCGCGCAAACACCGCTCGCAGTAATTGTTTGCTGGTTGCTCGCGCGGCAAGTCACTGAGTCGCTTTACTCAGCCACCCTCGCGGCGCTCTTCATTGTCTTCTCACCAATATTTGTGCTCTATGGCGGACAAGTGATGACTGATGTGCCCTCGGTTCTCCTGCTGTCGACCGCTTTATTGATTCACCTTCGCGGAATTCAGAAACAGAAAGTTGCGTTTGTGATCGTGGGCGCGGCCTTAATGGGACTCGGAGTGAACCTCCGGGAAACGATGGCGTTCTATCTTCCGTGGCTCGCTATCGCGCCGTTTCTCCTCGGTTGGAAACTGAAGCAGCGCGAACTCGGTTATGTCGCTTTGTCGCTGCTGATCTTTTTAGTGCTGGGACTCAGCTGGTTCGCTTTTTGGTTTCTTACCGATCCCAATTATCGAATGATTTGGTTTGGCTGGCGCGAGTCGATGGCCCAGGAATCAGCGCGGCATCCGGTAAGCCTCGGTAATGCCGTCCCGTACCTGATGTATTTTTTTATAAGCGCGCCCCTCGTGCTGCTTGCCTTTCCCTTTGCTGCCTTATCGGAATGGCGCCGCAGCCGACTCTCACCTTTATTACTACTGGGCCTGATGGGAATGGCGGCTGACCTGCTACTCTTTTTGAATTACAGCACCTCGGTAAACTGGCGTTACTTCCTGACTGGCCTTCCCGCGCTCGCTCCTTTAACCGCAGACTTTCTGATTAGAAAATTGGCGAAACTGTTCCGCAGCCCGCGTTTGGCGTTTGCTTCCTGTTTTGCAGTACTGCTGGCGATGGCAATAGGTTTTACGATTCTCATCAAACCTGTAAGTCAGGAATTTATTCAGCGCCGAGCGTTAAGCAAAGAATACCGGCACCAGTTGGCGAAGGTGCCCCGTGATGCCGTGATGATCTCCGGCGCGCAAACAATCGCCGTCACTTACTGGAAAGCAATTGGCGCTGGGGAATGGAAGACGATTGGGACCGGAGGTGGCTGGCCGGGAGATTTAGATCAAGCGATTAAGGAGCATCTTGCTGCCGGACGTCGCGTTTTTCTTGATGCCGATCCGCGTTGGTGGCTGCCGTGCGGTTGGCAACGCGATGAGATACCGGCAGTCGTGGCGCTCCAGCTAAGTTTCAGTTTACAAAAGGTAAGCGACACGATTTTCGAAGTGAAACCTGCAACGCCCGATCAGATTCGGGAGGTTCCCGAACTCCACCAGTTGCTGCCGGAAAATCGCCCACTTGATACCAAGAAGTGTCCGCCGGGACGTACCTAGTTGCACCATGCCCTTCGAAGTCTTTCTTGCGCTCCGTTACCTAAAATCGCGCCGCCGGCGTCGACTCGCGCGCATTACTGCGCTGGTAGCAATCTTTGGAATTGCTGTCGGCGTGGGTGCGCTGATCGTCGCCCTCGCGTTGTCTAACGGCTTTAGTGACGAAATGCGCGATAAGATTTTGCGTGGCACTTCGCATATCAATGTGGTGCGTGCTGACAATCAGCCCTTGCGTGATTACCAGAACGTTGCTGATCAGATCAAAAAGATTCCCGGAGTAACTAACGCCTTTGGCACAACCTATGACGGCGCGGTCATCATTGGTCCCAAGGGCTCGGCTTACGCAGTTCTGCGGGGCGTCGACACCGCAAACGCCGCCGTCTTAAACGAAATTAGTAGTTCGGTTAGCGCTGGTTCGAGCGAAAGTTTACGTGGCAGTTCGCAGCCTACAATTGAACCGCCCGCGGTTCTACTGGGATCTGAGTTGGCGAGCCGAACCGGCGTTCAAGTAAACGAAGTCGTGGAACTAATCCCCGCGAGCAGCGCCGCTGCCCTTCGGCCAGGCGATGTTCCTTTTCGACGATTCGTCCGCGTTGCAGGAACTTTCTCTACAGGACTCTTCGAGTATGACTCGACCTGGATCTACTTATCACTCGATGTGGCTTCCAGGTTTGCCAACGCCGATCATGCTGCGACTGTAGTCAGTGTCCAGCTTGCTGATGTCTTTTCCACTGGCGAGACGACGGCGCAGATCAAAAATCTCCTCGGAGACTCCTACAGGACGATCGATTGGCAGGAAGCCAACCGGCCGCTCTTCACAGCGCTTGCCCTTGAGCGACGCATGGGTTTGTTCATCATCGCTTTGATCATCCTCATTGCGGCATTCAATATTACGACAACGCTCATTCTGGTCGTCGTCGAACGCGGACGCGATATTGGAATCTTGAGAGCGATGGGTGTGTCGGGCAAAAGCATCATGGGAATCTTCATGTTGGAAGGAGCAATCATCGGGGCAATCGGAGGATTGCTTGGCGCGTTGTTCGGGATGGTATTTTGCGTGCTCGGCAACCGCTTCAAGCTTGTAAGTCTGCCCGCTGATGTTTATTCGATCAGTAACGTCCCCTTCCATGCGCAGCCGCGAGACGTCGCGTTGGCGGCGATGGTCGCCTTCCTCCTGAGTCTGATCGCTACGATTTATCCGGCACGTGCGGCCGCGCGCGTGCGGCCTGTCGAGATGCTACGGGACACAAATTAGTCCAATGTTTTTAACTAGTCCAAAGTCCAAAGTTCACAGTCCAAAATCGATGAAAGAAGGCGCTGACCTTGGACCTTGGACCTTGGACGTTGGACTAAAGGTCGCCGATCTTCGCAAAAGCTTCTTATCTCCGGCGGGTCCAAGGCTGGAGGTGTTGCGCGGAGTTTCCTTTTCCGTGCAGCCGGGTGAAAGCGTTGCCATTGTCGGGGCCTCAGGTGCAGGAAAGTCTACGCTCTTGAATCTGCTGGGCGGGCTGGAGGCTCCGGATCAAGGTTCTATCGCGCTCGGTAAGTTTCCAATCGAGCGCGCACAACCCTCCCAACTGACGGCTTTCCGCCGCAACCACATCGGATTTATTTTTCAGTTTCACTACTTATTGGCCGATTTGAGCGCGGTTGAAAACGTGGCCTTGCCGCTTCTGATTGGCAGGAATAGTCGCACCGTGGCAATGCAACAGGCGAGGGCATCCCTCGCCGAAATGGGACTGGAAAGTCGCGGGGATCACCCGATCAGTCATCTTTCGGGCGGCGAACAGCAGCGAGTTGCCGTTTGCCGGGCGCTGATCAAGAAACCCTCCCTTGTGTTGGCCGACGAGCCCACGGGCAATCTCGATGCTCCGGCAGCTCAGCAGCTGGGTGAGCAGCTCATTTCCTATGCCCAGCGTCACCGCGCCATCATTGTTATTGCGACCCATAACGACAAACTGGCGCAACTTTGTGATCAAACTCTCAGAATCGAGGAAGGGCAACTCAAACCCGTCCGAGAATTGAATAGAGTCTGAAATAACGCGATGGTTGCGCGTTTTAAATAAGGAGAAACGAGCAATTACTTTTGGCACTTTGATTCATAGGTTATAATGCGGGGCAAGTGCCGGGCTGAAATTTCGCCCGGCATGGTGATCCCCGGCATTGTAATAATTGGTAAGCCGCTAACAAAAACGCCCAATGTTTGAACGCTATACAGAAAAGGCGCGCCGGGTAATTTTCTTCGCGCGCTATGAGGCATCCCAGTTCGGCGCTCCGGCAATTGAACCGGAACACTTGCTGTTGGGATTAATGCGCGAAGACAAAACACTCACCGCCCGTTTTTTCCCTCGCGCCCAGGTTTCAATTGAGTCAATCCGCAAAGAGATTGAAGGTCGCACCCTCCTGCGGGAAAAGATCTCCACCTCAGTAGAGCTGCCGCTCGCGCCGGAAACGAAACGAGTGCTGGCATATGCTCATGAGGAGAGCGATCGGCTGCAGCACCGTCACATCGGCACTGAACATTTATTGCTGGGCTTGCTGCGCGAAGAGCGTTCAATGGCTGCGGAGATACTTTACGAACGCGGCTTACGATTAAATGCGGTGCGCGATGAGATTGCCCGCCAGTCGGGAGCCGATGCACGCGGTTCGCAAAAGAAAGACACGCCGCATCTTGTGGAGTTTTCTCGAGACCTCACAGACGATGCTTCTAATGACAAACTCGATCCCTTGATCGGACGCGAGGCGGAAATCGAGCGACTAGTCCAGATTCTTTGCCGCCGCACAAAAAACAATCCAGTTCTTATTGGCGAGCCGGGCGTTGGCAAGACTGCTATCGTGGAAGGTCTCGCCCAACGCATCGTGCGCGGCGAAGTGCCGTCGTTCCTCGAGCACAAACGAATTCTGTCTCTCGACCTCTCGCTGATCGTTGCCGGTACCAAATATCGCGGTCAGTTTGAAGAGCGCTTGAAGCAGATCATGCGCGAGTTGATCGAAAACCCGCAGTACATAGTTTTCATCGATGAGTTGCACACGCTCGTGGGCGCCGGTTCCGCGGAAGGCTCGCTCGATGCTGCCAACATTTTGAAGCCGGCGTTATCGCGCGGCGAGATTCAGTGTATCGGCGCCACTACTCCAGGAGAGTTTCGCAAGTCCATAGAAAAGGATCGCTCACTCGAACGCCGTTTTCAGGCAGTAAAAGTGCCGCCGCCGACCGAAGCTGAAGCTGTGGAGATCCTCAATGGAGTGCGCGAGCGCTACGAGAGTTTTCATCAGGTTCGTTACACGGATGAAGCCCTCCACGCGGCAGTTACACAATCGCACCGTTATATTCCCGACCGTTTCTTACCGGACAAGGCGATCGATGTGATTGACGAAGCCGGAGCGCGCGTCAAACTCCGCGTTCGCCGCGAGCAAGGGAATCTGGCCGACTGGAATCAGCTGAACGAATGGTCGCGCTCTTATGACGAGAACCAGGCTGTGCGCGAAAGCAGCGAAGATGCTCTGGTTTCGGCTGAAGTTACGCGCGATGACGTGGAAGAAGTAATC
Organism: Pyrinomonadaceae bacterium; assembly: GCA_051002415.1. Classification (GTDB taxonomy): domain Bacteria; phylum Acidobacteriota; class Blastocatellia; order Pyrinomonadales; family Pyrinomonadaceae; genus PSRF01. The sequence continues at coordinate 19,710 of JBPCMI010000165.1, read as the reverse complement.
GCACGCTGGACCGGTATCCCGGTAACATCTTTGAAGGAAGAAGAAACGCGCAAACTTCTGCGCATTGAAAGTGAGCTGCACACCCGTGTCGTTTCGCAGCGTCCGGCCATCTCCGCGCTCGCTCGTGCAATTCGTCGCTCGCGGGCTGGGTTGAAGAGCCCTATGCGTCCCGTTGGCTCGTTCCTGTTCCTTGGTCCCACCGGCGTCGGCAAAACTGAAGTAGCGCGCTCCTTAGCGCATTTCCTCTTCGGCAGCGAGCGATCGATGATTCGTTTCGACATGTCGGAGTTCATGGAAAAACATTCGGTTTCGAAGTTGATTGGTTCGCCTCCGGGATACGTCGGCCACGAGGAAGGTGGCCAGCTTACCGAACGAATTAAGCGCGCGCCCTATTCAGTTTTGCTCTTCGACGAGATCGAAAAAGCACACCCGGATATCTTCAACATCCTGTTACAGGTCTTTGAAGACGGCCTGCTGACAGACGCGCTCGGCAACGCCATCGACTTCAAGAACGCCATCATTATCATGACGTCCAACATCGGAGCTCGTTTTATTCAAAAGAAGGGCACGATGGGATTTCAGGGCACTTCTGAAGCTTCGCGCGACAAGCTGGAAGAAATGGTGATGTCTCAGGTGCGGCAGACATTCAATCCGGAGTTCATCAATCGACTCGACGAGATCATCATTTTTGACCAGTTGCTGGATCATGAGCTGCTTGAAGTGGTTCAGCTTCAGGTGGATCAGATGAATCGCACAATGCTTTCCCACGGCCTGGAGGTGCGGCTGTCAGGCGAAGCGAAGCGCTGGATTGTCGATAAAACCTGTGCTGACCGCTCTTACGGCGCCCGCCCTTTAAGGCGCGCCCTGCAGAAATATGTGGAAGATCCCCTCTCAGAAGCGCTGATTCAGGGCCAATTGGGTCGCGCCAGCCTGATTGAAGTTACCGTGGAAGGTGACGAACTAACTCACCGGCCCGTCGACATCGAAACGGCAGACGACGTTCTGGCCATTCACTAGATCCCCCTACCTTTAGGCAGAAGTAAGGTTAAGAGGCTGTGGCTGAATAATTTCGCCGGGCCTCTCCCCTTCTTTTGCCTTTTTTACTTTTTTCACGTTCGTTCGGTATAATGCGCGACTTTGCTGGACAAGTATTATTCAGAGGTGGCAACGTGTCGCTGACGCTTCTGAATCCAACAGTTCCACTAAGTCTTTAGGACTTGTCCGGCGGGTAGCGTTCGTTGGTTTTTGCCTTTATTTTCTCGTAAAGCTTAATTTATCAAGTCATACGACTCCCCTAAGTATCTGAGGTCCGGAAAGTACCACTGAGGGAATTGGCTTCCATGCACTCATATCGCGCGGCGCTGCTCATCTTGATGAGCGCATTTTTCTCTTTTGTAACCACCTTCCTTGCGCCGGGACGGGCGCAAGCTCAAACGACGCCACAACCAAATCAACGCCTCGTCGAATCAGTGGATATCACGGGAAATCGCCGCCTGCGCAAAGACGATGTGCTCTATTACGTGCAAACACGCCCGGGCGACCCTTTCAATGAAGCCCAGGTACAGCGCGACCTGCAAGCGATTCTTGCTCTCGGCTTCTTCGACAAGACCTCAACTCGCGTTCTAACCGAAGAAGGTGCGCGGGGTGGCGTGAATGTAATTTTTGAAGTTAGGGAACTGCCCATCATTCGCGACTTGCAGTTTGAAGGGCTGAAAAGCGTGCCGGAGTCCGACGTGCTGAAAGCTTTTCGTGAACGGCGCGTCGGCGTGTCAAAAGAAAGCATTTATGACCCGGTCAAAGTTAGAAATGCCATTCGCGTTTTGAAAGAGCTGCTTGCCGAACATGGACATCCGAACGCGACTATCGAGGAGCGTCGTGACGAAGTATCTGCGACCTCAACCGCCGTCACCTTCGTAATCGATGAAGGCGACCGCGTGCGTGTGGTTGAGATTCAGTTCGAAGGGAACACGATTTTCAGCGACAAGAGTTTGCGCAATTCGATGAAGTATGTGAAAGAGGCCGGCCTGATTACCAGATTCAAGGGCCAAGACATTCTTCACCGCGAAAAACTCGAAGTTGATTTACGCAATGTAGACAACTACATGCGATCGAAGGGTTACCTGCAAGCGCGTCACGGCGAGCCGCGGGTCGAGAGCGTGGGGCCCCGGCGTACAGGATTTCCGATTTTGCCGCTGCCATTCCTTTCGTCAGTCGATGAAGGATTGCGCGTTACAGTCCCCATTGTTGAAGGAAAGATCTATCGCATTGGCGAGATGAAGATCGAAGGGAACTCGATCTTTTCCGAGGAACAAATCCGAAGCGTCATCGGCCTGAACAAAGGCGACATGGCCAACGCCGAGAAAATCTCGAAGGGTCTGTTTGAGAATTTAAAGAAGATTTACGGGTCGCAGGGCTTCATCGAATACACCGCAGAGCCCGTGCCAACCTTTAAAGACAATGCGCAGACTCCCAACGAAGGGGTGGTTGATTTCACTATCACGATTGTGGAAGGCAAGCAGTTTACCCTTCGTCGTTTGGAGTTTTCGGGCAACACATTCACGCGCGACAGTGTGCTCCGCCGTGAAGTGCTGATTAACGAGGGCGATATCTACAACCAGGGTTACTGGGAATACTCAGTTATCAAGCTCAATCAGTCGGGTTATTTTGAACCTATCGACAAGGACAAAGACGCGGATTTCCGCACCAGCGAAGAAGAAGCCACCGTTGATATCAATCTCAAAGTGACGGAACGCGGCCGCCAGCAAATCTCATTTAACGGCGGACTGTCAGGTATCGGCGGGTCCTTCTTTGGTTTGGAATACTCGACAAACAACCTGCTCGGCCGCGGCGAAGTCCTCTCAATCAATCTTGCCGCCGGTAATCGTCAGCGTTCTTTCCAATTCTCGTTCACTGAGCCGTACATCAGAAACCGGCCTATTACGGCCGGTTTCTCCGTTTTTGCTTTTAGTCAGAAGTTTTTCGGCGAGGGTACTTTCCTTTCGCAGAACCTGGCCGCGCAGCAAGGGGCATCAGGCTCAGCAATCGATTTCTTGACTACGAGCGACAACAATCTGTTTACGCGCAACTCTTATGGCGGCTCAGTCTTCGCCAGCGCCCCGCTTTCGGAGTTCTACCGCAAGCGTCGCTTTACCCAGTTTTCCCGTATTGGCGCCTCATACCAGTTTTCCACTTCCAGCGTGACCGACCCAAAGGTAAATCTGGAAGGCAATCCTGAGCAATTCATCCCGGTCGTGTACGAGCAGTCGAACATCATCACGAGTCGAGGCACGGTGACCTTCTCTTACGACACTCGTAATGCGAGTGTCGATCCCACCTCCGGTCGAGAGGTTTCGATTGGCGTCGCGCTCGCTGGCTTGGGCGGGGACGTTCGCACTTATCAACCAACGATTTCCTATACGCAGTTTTTCCCGGTGCGCCGCAAGAAGTCGGAACGGCCGGAAGTGTTTGGCTTCCGCATTCTCGCCGGCACCGTGGGCAGCTTCGCGATTTCTAACAAGGTAAGGAATTCGCAGTCGCTGGCTTTCGTCGATGGTGTCCCCATCTTCGAGCGCTTCTTTCTGGGTGACGAATTTACAATTCGTGGTTACAACGTCCGTTCAATTAGCCCCGTCGCCCCGCTCGATACGTTCATTACGTCGCGAAACGTGGTAATCGCGCGGAATGCTTTCGACGATCCGATTCAGGTGCCAAACGTCCCCGGCGCGTTGAATGTGGTTGGAACCTTTACGGGAATCGGCGGCAACAATACAGCGCAGCTTCCGCGTTCCTTCACACCCATTGGCGGCGACACTCAGTTGCTCGGCAACTTCGAGTATCGCATTCCCTTGATCGGCAATACGGTAGGTCTGGCCGCGTTTGCAGACATAGGCACGGCTTTTAACTTACGGACGAAGACTGACCAGGTCTTCTCCAGCAATTTCCTTTCAGATGACCCGTTTCTGCAAACTGTCGGATTTATTCCCTGCCCGCGACTGACCACCGGTTTCGCGCCGGCCAGCCTTTCGACCCTCGCGGCCTGCAACGCCAACACCCAGTTGGCGCTGACCCCGAATCTCGGTCTCGTTATGAGAGACAACCGCTTGGTCACGACGCAGGAGCTCGACAACGCCCGGAATATTGGACCGTTCGACCCGTTAACCGGTCTTCCGTTCGGTTTCCAGCAAGTCTTTTTGCGGGGTGAAACTCAAACCAATACTGCGGTCAGGCTCTCGCAGAGTCTTTTCGACAAAATTGGCGATTTCCGAAGCAGCCTGGGTATGGAGGTGCGGGTCCAGGTGCCGGTCTTAAACGTGCCTTTTCGCCTGATCTTTGCGTATAATCCCAACGCCCGGCCAAACCAGATTATTCAGGGCTTTCCGTTCGGTTTCAATGAGAAGAAGAAAGTAATTCGTTTCAGCGTAGGGCGCACTTTTTAGTTAAATTGAGGCCAACCATGGCGGTCGTACCGACAACTAAGACAATTGAACCGGCCGCCTTTTCAAAGTAAGGAGCATTACAACAAGTTATGAAAACCGATCGTCTAATTCTGGCCTTTGCGTTCATAGTGACGCTTGGCATCTCTCCCGTTTTGGCGCAGCGACCTGCCGGCCAACCGGCCACCGCCCCGCAAACCGGCGCGGCCCTGCCCGACAGCAAAATCGCAGTCATCTATTCCGATCTATTTCTGGATGACAAGACTGGGATTGCTAAATTCACGACACTGCTAAATACACTGAACCGTGAATTTCAACCGCGTCAGACGGAGCTGCAGCAGATTCAACAGAAAGCCACTACGCTCAGCGATGAGATTGAGAAGACCAAGAGTGTTGCTGACCCCAAGGCCCTTTCGCAAAAACTCGACCAGCTGGAGACTTACAAGGTTGAACTGAAGCGTAAGAGCGAGGATGCGCAACAGGCATACGACCGGCGGCGGAAAGAGATCTTTACTCCGCTCCAGGATTCCATCGGCAAAGCTCTTGAGGTTTTTGCCAAACAGCGTGGCATTACCGTGCTGATCGATGGCAGCCAGGTTCCAGTCGTTTATGCCGAGCCCAGCATCGACGTCACGCGCGCCTTTATCAACGACTTTAACGGCAAGAATCCGGCTACCGCATCAGTGGCGCCCCCTAAGTAGGTTTAGTCACTGAAGCGACGCCAGGTGCGTTCAGACGTGGAGATGCGGTATTGTTCCGCGTCTCCACGTTTTTGTTTAGGCTGACATCTGCGGCTATATTACTCACTATGGAAACCGTCCTCGACTCGCTTGCTATTCAAAAGCTCTTGCCGCATCGCTATCCCTTTCTGCTCGTCGACAGGATTATCGAGCTGATACCGCGCGAAAGGATCGTGGGCATCAAGCAGGTGAGTATCAATGAGCCTTTCTTCCAGGGCCACTTTCCCGGTGCACCCGTTATGCCCGGAGTTCTCGTAGTCGAAGCCCTGGCCCAAGTGGGTGCCGTCCTCGCCCTCCGCGAGATCGAAGATCGTGACGATAAACTCGTTATGTTTACCGGAATCAAAGAAGCGCGCTTTCGCCGTCCGGTTGTTCCCGGAGACACCCTGATTCTGGAAGTAACGGCGATGCGTATCGGCTCGCGAGTGCAGCGCATGCGTGGCGAAGCAAGGGTAGAAGGACAGCTCGCAGCTGATGCTGAAATCATGAGCATCGTAGCGGACCGCAACGCAATGCCCTCTGAATAGTATGGTCACAGCTACATATCCCGTGAATGTCCATCCCTCAGCCTTGGTCAGCCCGAGCGCGCGCATCGGTCGAGATTGTCACATCGGTCCCTATTCAGTAGTCGGTGACGAGGTCGAGCTCGCTGATGGAGTGCGGTTGGAGTCTCATGTTGTAGTCGACGGCAAGACAACCATCGGCGCCGGAACTCATGTTTTTCCATTTGTCTCGATTGGATTGGCGCCGCAGGATTTGAAATACGCGGGCGAACCCTCCGAAACAAAAATTGGTTGCCGTAACCAGATTCGCGAATTCGTAACCATTCATCGTGGCACGGCAAATGGTGGTTTGCTGACACAGACTGGCGACGATTGCCTGATCATGGCGCAGGCGCACATCGCACATGATTGCATCATTGGAAACGACGTAATCATGGCGAATGCTGCGACGCTCGCGGGACACGTGGTGATCGAAGATCGCGCGAATGTTGGCGCTTATTCCGGAGTTCATCAATTTTGCCGAGTGGGCCGCGAGGCTTACATAGGCGGCTATTCGGTGGTAGTCAAAGACGCTTTACCTTTCGCGCTCACGGTGGGAAATCACGCACGCTGTTACGGACTCAATACGACGGGAATGAAACGGCGGGGATATTCCCGCGAAGCGATCAAAACTTTGCACCACGCATTCCACCTGTTGCTCTCGGCTAAACTGAACACCAGCCAGGCAATTGAAAGAATTCGTGATGAGTTGGCCGGCTCTCCCGAAGTGGATGCTTTGGTCCAGTTTATTGAAAGCTCTCAGCGCGGCGTCATCAAATAAGCACCGCTACCGCCAAGTCGCGAAGCCGCAGAGTCGCCGAGACAAGCCGGCTATAAACCAATACAATTCACTAACCTTGTGGGCGATGTTGTTGCTTGTTTTCGCCTCCGGGTCTTAGCGCCTTAGCGGTTTTGAAATTAGACTTACGGATTACACTCTCCCATGCGCTACGGACTAATCGCAGGTAACGGCAAGTTTCCCCTCCTCGTAGCTGAAGGCGCGCGGCGCGCAGGCGATAGCCTGTCGGTGGCGGCGATTCACGAAGAAACTGATCCGATCATCGAGCGTCTTGCAGACCGCGTTGAGTGGTTAGGTATTGGCCAGCTGGGAAAGATGATCCGCTTTTTCAAAGACGAAGGCGTGGAACAGGCGATCATGGCCGGGCAAGTCCGACACGTGCAGATATTCAGTCGCGCGGTCCCGGACGCGCGGATGTTGAAGCTGCTCTGGAAACTGCCGCGGCGAAATACGGATTCATTGATTGGCGCGATTGCCGATGAACTCCAGAGCGAGGGCATTAAGCTGATCGACTCGACGCACTTCCTGCAGGATCAATTGGCGCAGGTTGGCACGCTCACAACCCGCCAAGTTGACGAGCGTGAGCAGGGCGACATCGATTATGCGCTTGGCATCGCGCGGGAGATTGCGCGTTTGGATCTGGGGCAAACAATTGTTGTGCGCAGCAAAGCTTGCGTGGCGATCGAAGCGATGGAAGGAACGGATGCAACGATTCGCCGCGCCGGCGAGTTAACGCGGATTGGTCCGGATGCTCCGGCGCTGAGTCCGGAGACGAAAGGCAGCAAACCCGAAACTCGAGGGCGGATCGGCCGCGGCCTGGCAAATTTGCTGCGCGGCAAGGGCGCTAACCTCGCCGGCGGGCGCCTAACTGTCGTGAAACTGGCGAAGCCTGATCAGGACATGCGTTTTGATGTGCCCGTTACAGGCCTGCCGACAATTGAAACGATGATCGAGGCGGGCGCTACCTGTCTCTGCATCTCAGCCGGAAAGACGCTGATGTTTGATCGAGCGGAGATGCTGGCGCTTGCTAATCAATACAGGATCGCCATTGTGGCGGTGTAGATCGAAGTCTCAAGTCTCAAGTCTCAAAATTTCAAGTTCGAAGTTTCAAGTTTCACACATTTCACCGCCAAATCGCAGAGACGCCAAGTCGCCAAGGCAGATTGCGCGGGTGGATTGCGCTTTGGAGTCTAAGGTTTTTAAACTTGTCGTACTGAGCTTTACCGCTCGGCCTCAATGCTAGACCGTCTTGGCGACTTGGCGGTGGAATGTGTGAAACTTGGAACCTGAAACCTGAAACCTGAGACTCGCGTTGACTTTGCCCCATGTCCACTTACGAAAAAACCACTCGCACCAAGCTGAAAAGACTTCCGGCTCGTGGCTTCTACGATCGCGACCTCGTTCACGGGATTCTCGACGAAGGTTTTATTTGCCACGTTGGTTTCGTTGTTGACGATCAGCCGATCGTAATTCCGACTGGCTACGGCCGCATCGGCGACAAGCTTTACATTCACGGGTCCCAGGCGAGTAGCATGTTGCGCACTTTGAAGACCGGCATCGCCGCATGTGTAACCGTGACGCTCGTCGACGGCCTCGTTCTGGCGCGTTCCGCCTTTCATCATTCGATCAACTATCGCTCTGTCGTCATCTTTGGTAACGCAACCTTGGTTGAGGATGCAGAGAAGAATGCCGCGCTCCTCGCTTTTTCTGAGCATGTAATTCGCGGGCGCTGGCAGGATGTGCGGGAGCCAACCGAGCAGGAATTGAAAGCGACTACCGTCCTCGTGCTTCCGCTTGCCGAGGTTTCTGCGAAAGTACGGACCGGTCCGCCAATTGATGATGAAGAGGACTACGACTTGCCGGTGTGGGCGGGTGTTTTACCGTTGCGGATCGTGGCAGGAGAACCTATTCCTGATCCGCGACTAGCGCCAGAAACTGCAGTTCCGAAGTATGCGCTAAATTACAAACGGCCGGGATAGGCTAAGAACAGACTTTTCCATTTGGTATTAGAGCCGTCAGATGCCAATGAGCCCGCGTAGCTTGCGACAGTCTACTGGCTGCCACCCGCTGGGCCGGCTCTGCTTTCTAATCTTGAATGACCTGGGGCTCTACGCCCTGGGCTTTACGTTCGACGCGTGCTGAGGCACGCTCTAATACAAATGACAAATGGAAAATGACGATGGAAAATCGTCTTTTGTTCAGGTCGAAGAGCCCAAGGTTATTGCACAGGCAGATTCATCCCCGCAGTTTGCGTCGCTTTCGGATCGAAAGGCGTAGCTAGATACTTCTTCGCCGTCGCTTGCGCGTTGTCGTAAGTAATACCCGACTGCACGGCTTTGTTGTATTCGCTCACTGCCCGGCTCCGCTCGCCTTGCGCATCGTAAGCGTTGCCACGTTTGATGCGCGCCCAAACTTCAATCCACGACGGTTTCAACGTGCCATTCAACGCCGCATCGAAATTGTCGAGCGCCTGGCCCCAGTTGCGCTGCTCAAGGAACAGCAGGCCAAGGTTGTAGTAGACCCACGAATTTGAGCGGTCTAACTTCAGTGCTGCCTCAAACTGCTGTTGCGACTCCGCGTAGAGTCCTTCCTTCATCTGCTCAATGGCGCGCCGCGCGATAATCGAAACCCGCAGTTCATCGGACATTCGCAGAATGCGGTAATTAGGATCGACGACCACTTCCAGCGGCTGGCCGTTTGATTCGAAGTCAAAATCCTCACTCCGGTCCTCAATCCTCGTGTCTGTAGTCTGGCTATCTCCCTCGGAACGGAGCATGAGCTGCACCGGCATGCGCAGCGCTTGCAGCGAGTGCTTGACGGTTCCCCGTGTGCGGAATTTGCCGGCCCGCGTACGAATAATTTGGTAGTCAACGGTAAATTCAGGAACTCCGGTGCCCTCTACCCATTGCGCGAAGAAATAGCGCAGGTTACTGCCGTTAATCTGGGTTGCTAGCTTTTCAAAGTCATCAATCGAGGCACTCTTGCCGCGAAACGACTCTAAGAAATTGCGCAGCAGCTGACCGAATTTGTCTTTCCCCATCGTTTCGCGCAGCATGCGAAAAACCATCGAGCCTTTGTGGAACACGATCGACTGGTAAGCCGCCGATTGATCGTCAAGCGCGCCAGGTGCGCGGGCGATCGAAGCGGTTTGTTCAAAGGTTAGCGCCCGTTCCTGTTGCTCGCGCTGGGCGCCATCGAGCGCACCGCCCGTCAGCGTCGATTCGCGAAATGCAAAGGCGCTCCATTCCGCCAGCCCCTGCGAGATCCAGGCATCGTCAAAAGACTTCAAGCCGACCGTCTGTCCCCACCACTGATAAGCAACTTCTCTTTCCAACTTCTCTTCTGGAATCGGTCGCGAGCTGTCGAACATCCGTCCGGCGAGAAAAATCATTCCGGTACCGGAATAGGTATCGAGCGTGTCGTCATCGACCTGAGCCACGACGAGGCGATTGGCAAAGAGCGGCGGGCCGTACTGCTTCGTGTAAAACTCGAGCACATGACCCATCAGCTCCGCATAACTATTAATGCGATTCTCGCTGCCGGGTTTGGCATAAAAGAGGATCTCGTAGTTGCCGAAACGAAGTGACTTGCTGATGTATTGCCCGGCCACAAAATTTCCAACGAGCTCCGGGCGCTTTTGCACAAAGCGATAACGCGTCGTCCCGTCCTTCGCGGAAGGAACCCCTACAACCTGATCGTCACTCGTCCCCGCTACCTGAGTCCCGGTCGGCACTACCAACGAGATATCGGCAGTCGCGCGATCCACGGCGTAATCATGGAAAGGAAACCAACGCGAGGCATACATCAAATACGAACCTTCGTTTCCGACATAGGCCAAACGCCTGGTCGCAAGCGGACCGCCCTCAGGAGACATCAAAGCGCCACTCCACCGAAATCTCAGCGTCAATGGCTGATTCGCGGGCATCACCTGACCAAGGTCGACTCTGACATTTGGACCCAACGCGCCCACGCCGACTGCATCCTGAACTACACCCGTCAAGACCTTGCCACCGGTTTCCACGCTCTCAACTTTAAGCGAGCCGTTAAGTTCGAATACGAGCGAACGGGTAGCTTCGAGGGGAAGCAGAGTGATGTCCGCGCCGGCACGCAACATATGTTGCTCGGGAAGTAGCTGCGCTTCGATACGATAGTTCGTGATGTCGTAACGAGTTCCGGCTGGCGCTGCGGCGGGTTGCTGGGCGTTCGCCGTGATGCCGATGACAAGTAATGTCAGCGCTGCGGCTGCCGACGCAACGAATCGGGGGAAGAGTCGGGAAACTTTAAAACTTATTCTGGTCATGATTTTCCTGCTAATCATCGAGAAAACAAGGGCGATTGTACAGTCCACGGTGTCTATCCGAATAGCGCCCAACCGGCTCCGCTGGTTTAGAACACGCGTTCGAAAGCCTCGGAAGAGATGCGCGTAAACAGCTCTCTGTTAGCAGTCGGCCTTGTGTTGCGGTCGGGCTTTTGATGTAGGCGAGGGCGTGGGCGGTTGGCTAGGAAAGATGGGGATTCTAGGAATTGCCGATTGTCGATTGCCAATTGACGATTGGGGCTGGCGCAGTGGATCCGCCTCTGCTCAATAGAGTAAAACTTGGACGTAAGAGTAAAACTTGGACGTATTTCAAGTAAGGACTTGGGGGTATTTCGTTTGAAATCGGCAATTGGCAATCGGCAATCGCCAATCGAACCAGCTTCCCTTAAGGTGATCTGCCCTTCTGTCGACTTTTTTTGGCTCCTCTTGACTCTGACTTCACACCGACTTAAAGTCGCTTCACGCTCCGCAGCTATATCGTTTCGTGACCGTCCTCGGGGCGTCGCAAAACTCAAAAAACAATTTGTCTCCCCCACACAGTCCCGAAGGCGGATTTGTGAGTAGTGTCCCCAATCGTAGCGTCGATCAGTAACAGACATAAGTCGGTTACCACTTTGCTTCAGCCTGGAAGGAGTTAGCCCTATGAAACGTGCCATCGCTTTATTTGTGTCACTGCTCGTTGCGCTGCTTGCGGTCATCGCAGTGCAGGCTCAGACGCCGCGCAAAGTCAGAGTTGATTTCAAAGAGACTACTTTGAAGAATGGCCTGCGCGTGATCACTGTAGAAGATCACAGCGCCCCGGTGATTTCTATTTCTGTAAATTACAACGTCGGCTCGCGCGACGAACGAAAGGGTCGCACCGGGTTTGCCCACCTCTTCGAACACATGATGTTTCAAGGATCGGAAAACATCGGCAAGTCGGAGCAGATGATTCTAGTGCTCAACAACGGCGGCAACATGAACGGTACCACCAACGAGGATCGCACTCTTTACTTCGAAGCCTTGCCCGCAAATCAACTTGAGCTGGCATTGTTTCTCGAAGCGGATCGCATGCGCAGCCTGGCCATTACCAAAGAGAACCTCGACAACCAGCGCAATGCCGTGCAGGAAGAACGCCGGCGTGGTCTGGACAATCAACCTTACGGCAAGAGCGGCGAAGTTCAACAGGAGCTGCTCTACGACAACTTTGCTTACAAGCATTCGGTGATTGGATCGATGGAAGATCTTTCAGCAGCGACGGTCGACGACGTTGCCGAGTTTTTTAAGATCTACTACGCACCGAACAACGCCGTACTCGCGCTGGTAGGTGACTTCAACACGAAAGATGCGCTCGCCAGAATTGCCAAACACTTTGAGAGTATTCCGCGCCAACCCAATCCGCCCGCAGTTGACATGACTGAGCCCGAGCAAACCGCAGAGCGACGCCAGATTGTCGACGATGTTCTGGCGCGCGTGCCGCGCCTCGATCTCGCATTCAAGGCTGTCGCAGGAAACACGACGGACTTCTATGCGTTGCAGGTCTTGTCGGCCGCGTTGCAAGGCGGACAGAGCTCACGTCTGTATCAAAAACTTGTTAAGGAGAAAGAGCTGACTACCGGCGTCAATGGTTTCATGGATGAAGAGCGCGGTATGGGTGCGCTTTACGTGGGCGCAAACTTGCGGCCAGGTGCGAAAACTGATGCTGTGGAAGCTGCCATCTACGAAGAGATCGAACGCTTAAAAAAGGAACCGATTGCTGACTGGGAGTTGCAGAAAGCGAAGAACAGCACGCGCCGCGCGTTCATTAACAATCTGCAAAGCTCGCTCTCGCGGGCCATTAACCTGACGCAGTACGCGATCTATTACAACGATCCCGGCCTGATCAATGCGCGGCTCGACAAAGTGGCGGCCGTTACCAAAGACGACGTGCAGCGAGTTGCTAATAAATATTTGCGCGACACTAATCGCACCGTCGTGATCACGATGCCGAAAGCCAGAGCCGCGGTCCCAACGGGACAGTAAAGGAGTTTAGAGATGAAGTTACACAAATTAAACAGACAAGCATTTGTGGCGGTTTGCGTCCTCAGCTTTGCTCTTTGCGCCGTAATCAACGTGCGCTCGATTCACGCGCAAGCGGGCGCAGCAGCTCCGCAATCAACAAAGGGAGCGGTGGTCAAGGGCCGCGCTCCGGTCAACAAGAATGTATTGCAAGTGAAGTTGCCTAAGGCGGAGGAAACTACTCTGCCCAATGGCTTGCGCGTAATTCTTTTGCGCGATAACAAGGTCCCGACGTTCACCGCACAGATGGTCGTCCTCAGTGGCGGCCTGGCTGACAAATCAGACTATCGCGGTCTGGCATCTTTCACCGCTGCGCTTTTGCGTGAAGGAACCGCGAAACGCACCAGTAAGGATATCGCCGAACAAGTGGACGCCATCGGCGCAACCTTAAACTCGAATTCCGGCTTTTCGAGTATGACGAGTGTAGTTTCTGCCTCCGGTCTCGTCGAGAATCTAGATCAGACTTTCGAGCTGTTCGCTGATGTGATCCGCTATCCCTCGTTCCCTGCGGATGAAGTCGAAAAGTACAAGGCGCGGTCACTCGCGCAGTTGCAGTTTCAGCGATCCAGCCCGCAGTTCCTGGCGCAGGAACGCTTTAGTCGCGCAATCTACGGCGATCACCCGGGCGCAATCGTGGCGCCTCCCGTCGACTCGCTCAAGAAGCTCACGGCCAAAGATCTTGCAGCCTTTCACTCGACTTACTACCGGCCCAACAATGCAATTCTGGCGATTGTTGGCGATGTCACGTTAAAAGAGTTGATGCCGAAGATCGAGAAGGCTTTTGGAGACTGGCAAAAAGCCGACGTTCCTGCCAGCCCGATTCCAGCCGTTCCGGCCCAGTCAGCGTCAAGAATTCTGTTGATTGATCGTCCCGGCTCCGTGCAGACCGTGCTGCAGCTGGGAACCCTCGGCATTGAACGTAACAGCGCTGACTACTTCTCTCTCTTGCTGGCCGACAAGATTCTCGGTGGCGGCCCGGCAGCGCGTCTGTTTCTAAATCTGCGCGAGGACAAGGGCTACACTTACGGCGCCTACAGCAACTTTGGTGGTTCGCGATTCCGCGGTACCTGGGCCTCCAGCTCCGAGGTGCGAACCGATGTTACCGAAGGCGCGATGAAGGAATTCATGTTTGAGTTGAAGCGCCTGCGCGACGAGAAGGTGAGCGTAGAAGAACTCGAAAACGCCAAACGCGCGATCGTCGGCAGCTTTGCGCTCTCACTCGAACAGCCCCAGAGTTTGCTGCAGAACATCATTACGCAGAAACTTTACGACTTGCCGGCGGACTACTGGGACACCTACCCGCAAAAGGTTTCGGCAATCACTGTCGATGACATTCAAAAGGTAGCGCAGAAGTACCTCGATCTCGATCACATCCAAATCGTGGCCGTAGGCGATGCTGCGAAAGCGCGGGATATCCTGGCGAAATATGGGAAGGTTGAGGTTTACGACGCTGAAGGCAAAGTCGTCTCGTCGGCGGAAGTAAAGACGAATTGAATCGTGAATCGTGAATCGTGAATCGTGAATCGGGAATCGTAAGTCGTGAATCGTAAGTGGTGGATCATCGCTAACACTTCGAACGCGAGGCGGCTAAAGCGGCTAACGATGGATTAGCCACAGATCTTCGCAGACAGACACGGTTCAGAACCAATTAGAGGGGACTATTCAAGCTCCTTCTGATCTGTGTTATCCGCGGTAATCTGTGGCTAATTATTTCCGATTAACGATTCGGATCCAGGACTTACGATTTACGATCCACGAGATTCACGGCTTCACCAGCTCCGGTGTACCTACAAAATCTACCGCCTTCTGATCCTCAGTAATTCCAGTCAGCACCTTATCGAGCGGAGCAAAGGCGAAACCTTCTTTCGAGGGAATGAGCCGGTAACCCAGCTGTGATGGAGTGATGATGAACGAGTAGTTTCCTTCTACATCGGTTGACGAACTCAGCACAGTGCCTCGTGGGCTAATCAGCACCACGACCACGTTGGCAATTGCCTCGCCGGCTGAATTCTTAACCTTGCCCGTTACCTTCACGGTAGATGGAACTGTTGGCAACATTTCGCCTACGGGCGAGTTTGTTTCCCGAGTCGGGGACGTAGCCGGTTTTGGTTCTGGCGTTGCTTCTGGAGTCGCCTCTGGAGCAGCAGTCGGTATTTCGGGACTGGGCGTTGGCTCTGACTTGGGTGTCGACTCCGGTGTCGGGGTTGGTGCTTCAGTTACTTCCGGTGATGGCGTCGTGAGCGGTGCCGCCTCAACCTGCCGGGCAGATTCGTTAGTCAACACAGGCGAGGGGGTAGGCTCAGAATTGGCAGCCAACGCAACCGGAGTTTCTGTCGTGGTGCCCGGCGCGACGTTTCCCGCTGTTACTCCCAAAGCGCTGCCTGCACCAATCCGTTCCTCGATACCTGTTAATGATCCATTTATTTTCCGATACAGCTCCTCAATTACTACTCGTCGCGCCCGGTCAGAATCTCCGGCGTTAAAACTACGAATGTAATAAGTGAGCGCTTCTTGTTGTTGCTTGTCCTGCTCAAGTGCAGTTCCGAGGTGCCAAAGGGCGTTACGCCAGGCGGGCGTACCCTCAGGCAGAATTGCCACCGCGCGTTTGAAGTGATCAATCGACAAAGCAGTCTTGTCCTGCTTGAAGAGCGCCAGCCCTGCTAGATCCTCCACGCGCCCGCGCATGATATTCGCGAGCACATTGCGCGGTGCTTCGGGCACATCGGGCGTAGCGCCCTGCGCCAAAGCTCTTGCCCTCATGTCGCGCAACTCCTCCGCTTGGACTGCCACTGTTACGCCCGGAACTTCCATCGCGGCATCAACACCTCCCCGCGCCGCTTCCGTAAGCTCTAATGCCCTGGGCAGTGAAACGCCCAGACGAAGCAAACGATTCGCTGCGTAGATTTGTCTGAAAGCCAGCATCTTGTCGGGGCCGGATGCAAAATCTTTTGCCGCGACGGCAGCCCTTGCTTCGTCCAACTTTCTACCCTCACCGGGTTCAGTTGCTTCGATAAAAGCCATTAGTGCTTTCAAGATCGCAGCGTCGCCCGGTCGCTCGGCCCCTTTAAACTGAAAAATGCTGGCGCGCCGTTCCATAGCCAACAATTCAGTGAAACTGTCGCCAGTCACGGGCACGCGCCCAGCAAGGCGGGTTGAGACCTGTCCGCGCTTGTAGCTGAAGGAGCGGCGCAAGACGTCTGCTGCTTCATCGTAAAGTCCGATGGAGGCAAGGACACTCGCCAACTCGTAGTCGAGACTGGGAAATCTTCCGTACTGACCGGCAAAACGAATTGCTCGTTCGGCTTCAAGGGGCCGTTTCTGTCCCAACAAGGCGCGCGCGAGGGCGATCTGAGCCCAGGTATATCGCGGCTCCAATTGCACGGCTCGCTGAGCCAACTCCAGTGCGCGCTCGGTATTGTCGTGCGCCGCAAACCAGTAAGCTGCTCCGGTTAGCAGAATCAGATCCGGGGGATCATTGGAGAGTGCTGTATCGAGCTCTTTCTGTCCTTCCTCGGTGCGGCCGAGCTCAAGTAGCGAAAGCACCACACCGGCGCGCGCCGCCCGGTCGGTTGGATCAGCAGCAAGCTGTTCTCGATAAAGTGCGAGGGCCGCTTCCGTTTTCCCGGAGGCACGATTCAAATCAGCGAGACTGCGGCGCGTCGGCTTTTTGGTATTAGGATCTAATTCGAGCGCGCGTTTGTATTCGGCGGCAGCTTCATCAAGACGCAACGAAATGTGTAGTCCCAGGCCTAGCGTTCGATGAGCATCAGCCATATCGGGAGCGAGTTTTACTGCCTGTCGCGCCAGCCGCGTTGCCTCTTCGCCCTCCTCAACCCCTAAATAGAACGACGAAAGTACCAGCAGCCGTTTGGCGTCCGCGCCAAATTTCGCTTCGATCGCGCGGGCTGACTCAAACGCTGCCTCACGTTCATCGCGCAAGAAAAGATTGGAGGGAATCTGCGCCACCACTCCCGCGAACAACTTATCCGAAATGTTCGTCGGCGCCTCGCTGATCGCCAACGAGAGCTGTTGCAACCCGGCGGCCCGATCGCCGTCCTTTAGTTTTTGATCGCCCAGACTGGCGTAGGTGCTGACGATCAGTTCAATCGCTCTCGGCCGAGATTTTGAATTCGGATAAGCTTCCAAAAACTCTTTGAGCTTATTCACTCGTTCGGCGAGTGGAAGCGTTAAAACCAATTCCACTTCTTCAGATTCGTCGGCGTCATCTTCAGGTGTATTAACGTAAGGCGTCTTAGCTGGCTTGGCCGGAGTGCTGCTCTCTTTTGGTTTGTTAACTCGAACGGGCGGAGTGTTAACGGTGAGCGTTGCATTGCTCTCGGCCTTCACAACCGCCGGCGTTTCCACAGGCTCCGCTGCCGGACTCGGCGCGGGACTCTCTTTCGGTTTACTAACTCTAAGCGGGCGCGTGCGAAGACTGATGTTTTGGTTGCTCTCCGGCTTCACGACTGCTGGCGTTTCAATAGGCTCGGTGGCAGGAGTCGGCCTCGGCGACCGTTCAGTCGCACCGGTGATGCCGGCCTGAGTCTGATCGATATCCTGTGCGGGAAATCCAGCTTTTTTTGCTAACGATCCAATGAAGTGATTTACACCATCATTCAGCCCCGCACCGAAACGACCGGAAGCGAGTGGGCCGCGCATGATTTGACTGAGCTCACCAAGTATTCCTTCAGGAAGATCCGGTTGCACCGCTCGGCTGAATTGTGTGAAGGCCGTTCGTTCGTTGACTGCTATCACCAGCAACAGACCTTTCTTTCTGCTGTTGCGCGCACCGAGATTCCACTCGTTGGCGAGTTCGCGCGATACATCAAAGATATCGCGGGCGCCGGTCGTTTGAATCGTTACTACTCCAAATTCGATTCCACTGCGCTGCTTCAGATTTCCGAGCATCACCTCGAGTCGCTGCTTCGTACTTTCATCTACCACTCCGGCAAAGTCGTTCATGTAACCCGAGCGTGCCGGTAACCGCGTCTGGTCCTGCGCGCGCGAGTTCACGCTAAACTCGCTCAGACCGATAAAGACAAGCGTCAGGGCAATAAACAGAAGCGGTAAGGTGTTTCGTTGGGCGGATATCTTCATGCTTTAGTTCTCAAACCATTCATTTGCCGTTAGTACACAACAAGCGGGCAAATTCATTGGGGTAAATGGGAGAAGTCGACGGGCGGCATGATAACATCCGATGAAGAACGCGGCGAATCAAAGGATTGTAATTGGATGATGTTTCGTTTTGCTTTCGGGGATGGTCGCTGACCGTGTTAACGATAATGAGCCACGACGATTCGAGACTTCACGGACCGATTCGCCACATTGCCCGGCTTATCCGTTCCGATCCCGGCATGCTTAACGTAGCGCCACAGCCGATGACCTTTAGCTGATCAAGTGAGCGAACTCGACGAAGCATGGGCTTTCGCCCTCGCGGAAGCAGAAACTCGTGCCCGCCTGGCGGGACATGTAGATCTCGCCGCTTATCTTTCACTGCGCACGGCGAATGATCTATTACGGACCACGGGCATTCAATGGCTGATGAGCACCTCCGAGCGTCTCGCCGCCGAAGCAAATCGCCGTGGCGCCGGAATTCAAATTTCCAAAGATGACAAGCATCGCTTTCGCGAGGGAAACGCGACGATGGTAGGTCGCCTCTTAACCCTCAGCTCCGGTGTCAGGCAACTGCACATCGAAGCGGGTTGGCCGCGCGTCCCGCGTGATGGCGTGGTGCGTGGCGGCGGTTTGGCGCGCGCCAACATCCGGCATTTCGGGATCAAGGATGCCAATGAATCATTGTTGCTGGTGACGTCTAAAGGAGTGCCGCGCTGGATCTCGGTTGATGCTCCTGCTGCCGATCAAGGAATTTCTGAGTCTCAATTGCAAAGGCACATCACGAAGCTTATCGGATCGTGAAGAGCAGAAACCAATGACGCAGAGTAAAAAATGTTGTTTAGTTAGAAAAGCCTAGTGGCTTGCCAACTGTCATTACTACGCAGAAAGTCGGAACTGCGAATTAAGCGCAAGCTACCAATTGGCAATTGGCAATCGCCAATCGGCAATTAGGATGTCCCCATCGGGGACATCCCCTCATCCCTTACCATTTCCGTTACCTCTGCACCTTTTCGAACCTTCCAGTGAATTTAGATTGGGCGCCCACGTAAGTTTTCTGCAGGAAAACAAGGGAGTTTTCAATTTCACCAATTCATTTTGAAAGATGCCAGGTTCTGGGCATGCTGCTTGCCAATGTCCCTAGCGGCATAACGCTGGCTGACCCATCCCCAAGCGAGCGGTTGGAATTTGGGTGAGCGAGGCGAACCCGAGAAGAAGACTGGACGAGGAGATAATGGATTATGACTAACCGCAGGACAATGAGTTTTTCAATTTTAGCGGCCGCTTTCTTAGCGTTATGTCTGCCGATGGTGGCAGCCGCACAGTGGCCGGACTATGGTCGCAATCGCGATCGCAATGACCAGTATGGTCGCTACGATGAGCGCTACGTGCGCGACTCAGTTCACCGGCTTGATCGGCTGGCGAAGGACTTTGAAAGAGCGGTTGATCGTGAGCTCGATCGCAGTCATGAAGACGGGACCCGACACGAGGATCGTGTGAATAACGAGGTCCGCGACTTCCGCCAGGCTGTGAGCAGCCTTAAATCTCGCTTCGGCAACGGACGAAATCTAAGCCGTAGTAGAAACGAGGCCGAGCGTGTTCTGCAAACCGCGAACGAGGCTCAAAGAGCTACCCGCCACCATTACCGTAATGGCCGGTTGGCAAATCACTGGTCGCAGATTCAGCAGGAGTTGCGTGTCATCGCGGACGCTTACGACCTGGGTTACGG